>JBQMYQ010000033.1:0-20883 GCA_052173415.1 Wolinella sp.
GTCCCATTGTTACCTTGACGGTATCCGCTAGTTGGCGAACACCCTCATACAGCTTGTTTCTTGCGTTATCAGAAAAATTAATCTCTTTAGATGCCATGGTCTTTCCTTTTTTTAGTTTGATTTACAGGAATCGGGGGTTAACCCATGATTCCTAGAAGTTCTTCGACTTTAATAATGAGATACTCTTTGCCATCAATCTTAACTTCAGAGCCAGAATATTTGGCAAATACGACGCGATCCCCGTTTTTGAGTGTGCCTGCTTTGCTCACTTCATTGCTCAATGCACGCACGATTCCCATGAGGGGCTTCTCCTTGGCGTTATCAGGGATAATGATTCCCGAAGCAGTCTTTGTATCCTCCTCGACTCGCTCGATGAGAACTCGTTCTCCTAGTGGTTTAAAATTCATATTTCATAGCCTCCTGTTTAAAATTAGCAATTAAGAATGAAAAGTGACAGAATTCTATCAATTTTTGTGATTTTTGTCAAGATATTAGGGAAATTTTGAAAAATAATTTATCCATATAGACTAATATAACTTTAGTCTATTGATATAAATGTTGTAAAAATTTACGTGAAATCGGAGGTAAAAACGCAGGGAATCTTCTCCTCGCGCAATCGCAGGCAAGAAAACAAATCACGGTTGGGAATCGCGCGGGAATCAGCGCGCGAGACGGGAATTGGCGTGCAAGAATCGTAAGTTCAGGTCACCAGGCAGGAATCGAGCGCAGGACAAGAAATCGCACCGCTTTTCTTGGTCGATTCCGTGCAATTTTGAGATCACAGAGGCGCTCTCAAAGCCCCTTAAGCAATTTTGGAGTTAAATTTTCCTCTCTTATTTCAAAGCACTAAGGAGCGTTGCATGTATTCTCATCGGATTCATACACTCTCGCCATCGATGACCATCTCCATTAGCACGCTGGCACGCGAGCTTGCCACGCAAGGCAAAGACATTCTCTCTTTTTCTGCGGGCGAGCCTGATTTTGATACTCCAAAAGTAGTCAAAGATGAGGCACTCAAGGCTCTTGAGGCTGGTTTTACCAAATACACTTCAGTCGCTGGATTCCCAGAGCTCTTAAAAGCCATCGCACAGAAGCTTAAGCGCGACAACAACCTTGAATATAATCCTAGCGAGATTCTCGTTAGCAACGGCGCGAAGCACTCGCTCTTTAACATTTTTCAAGCGATAATTAGCGAGGGTGATGAGGTGATCATTCCCGCCCCATACTGGGTAACTTACCCTGAGCTGGTTACTTACAATGGCGGCAAGAGCGTGTTTGTTGAGACTAGCGAGGAGAGCGGGTTTAAGCTCACTCCAAAACAGCTGGAGCTAGCGATCACGCCAAAGACTAAGGCGCTAATTCTCACAACTCCTTCAAATCCCACAGGCGCGGTGTATAGCAGAGATGAGCTAAAGGGTCTTGCAGAGGTGCTTAGGGGGAGCAATATTTGGGTGATTAGCGATGAGATTTATGAAAAGCTCGTCTATGGCGTGGAATTTACCTCTGTAGCGAGCATTTCAGAAGATATGTTAAAGCGCACGATTACGGTCAATGGGCTTAGCAAATCCGCGGCGATGACGGGCTGGCGCATGGGTTATCTCGCATCAAAAGATAGGAATCTCATCAAATTGATGAACAATTTGCAAAGTCAATCCACTTCAAATATCAATTCCATCACGCAAAAAGCGTCGATTCCCGCGCTTGATGGGCGCATTGATAGGGATATTGAGATGATGCGCTTAGAGTTTATGAGGCGACGAGATTACGCACTTAGCGCAATCAACGCGATTAAGGGGCTTTGTGCGATTAATCCGCAAGGGGCATTTTATCTCTTTATAAATATTAAAGATGTGATGAGCGATTCGATGAAATTTTGCACAGCATTACTTGAGGAAGAGGGCGTTGCACTCGTGCCTGGAGTAGGATTTGGGTGTGAAGGATATGTGCGATTTTCGTTTGCAACCAGTATGGAAAATATAGAAGAAGGGCTAAAACGCCTCGAGCGATTCTGTAAAAAGCACAAAACAGAGCGAACGTAATGCCAAAATCCTTCGCAACGGTATTTTGAAAGGTTTTTTGTGTTCAGTTATTTGCCATTTTTTGCCAAAAAACGCTCCAAGATAATCAGCGCGCTAAGGGAATCAAGCCTCCCATCGCGCCGATCTTTGAAAACACCTCGCGCGCGCTCACTCGCCTCTTTAGAGCTATACGATTCGTCAATGAAACGTATCTCTTTGCAAAATTTTAGTAGCCCGACAAAATGGCGAATCCTGCGCCCCATCTCCTCGCTAGAGCCACCCTCCTTTGGGATTCCCACGATGAGCGTTTGGGCATTTTTTTGTTCTAAAAGCAGGTCTAAATCTCGCGCGGCTTGATGGCGATTCTTGCGCAAGATTGGCTCGATTGGTAGGGCGATTCCTGCTTCGTATTGGGCGATTCCTATGCGTTTTAGTCCGACATCAATGGCAATTATCATGCGAGGCGAACCACTCCATATTCAATCACAATTTTCCCCTCAAATTCATACTCAAAAATCTGCTCACCAAAGCGCGCTAAAGCCTCATTTAGCGCAGGGCGTGTAGCACAAAATTCTAGTAGCTCATTCGAGGAATCACCTGCTATTTTTTGCTCTGATTCCTCTAAAATGCAGCGAGGAAAATGCGCCTTAATTATCTCTTCAAAATCCATAATCATCGAGGCTTTGGCGGTTTTTAAAAGCTCTTGTGTGCCTAGCGATTCCCCGAGGCGATGAGGCAGGACGTAGAGGGGTTTGCCTAGTTTTTGTGCAAGCCGTGCGCTTTGCATTGAGCCACTTTGAAGATCGGCTTGCGGGATAATCACAACATCAGAAAGTGCGATAATTAGGCGATTTCGCTCCAAAAATGTGTGTCGCATGGGCGAAAAATCTCGCTCATATTCGCTTAAAAACAGCCCCTCTTTGGCGATATTTTTAATTTTGCTCGCATGCGAGGGCGGATAGGGGCGATCAAAGCTTGAGGGCGAGACGAGAATCGTGCGAGGGAAAGCGACGTCATGGGCGATCATATCCGTGCCCAGCGCACCTCCGCTCACTACGACTACACCTTTTTGGGTAAAAAAGCGCGCTAGCTCTTTGGTGCAGCTTTTGGCGTAGCTATTAGGATTACGTGTGCCAACAATTGCGACTTTTGGGGAATCAAGCAGGCAAATATCCCCCTCATAGAACAGCTCTTTGGGTGGATTCTTGAGTGCTAGGAGCGCAGAGGGTAGGGCGGGGAGCTTCAAGCTCTCTCCTCATGGGTAAAATAGATGACAATCTCTTCGATAAATTTGTGGCGGCGATACCCCTCTTTCTCGCCCTCATCTTCGATATTTTCCAAGTAGCTATAAAGCCCTTTTTCACGTAGCAGAAATTCAAGCTCCGCATCTTTGCCGTAGCGATCGATATATCGACGCAGGGTAAGTATCCAGTTGATCTGCTCATCTTGGGCACGCTGTTCAATCTCTTGCAAATATGCAATTTTAAGCAAAGAGGCGATCCGATCCAAACGGTAGGGAATCTCCATGTAAGCAGAAAGTGCAAGAATCGTGCGCCTCGCATCTCCTGTGAATGCGTAGGGTTTCGCGCGCTCAAATTTCTCCTCAAAATCCTTGCAAAACTCCCTAAAATCGGGGAAACTCCTCAGTGCTTCATATTCAAGCGCGATCTCATAAACTTGCTTGATGTTGTGCTTTTTAATTGCATCAAGCATCGCGAGCTTTTGCTGTATGAGGATTATGCGCTCATTGACCGAACGCTTAAGTGTGGGGAATAGGAGTAGATATTTGGAGATTCCCAAAGCTTCGTCATATTCGCCCGCTTTTTCGAGGTTAAGGAAATTTTCAAACATTTTTTCGCCTAGGATTAGCACCTTTTTGTAAAGCTCTGTATCGCGCAGGCATGCGAATTGATTAGCAAGCGAAAAATAACCTTTGAAATTTTTATCCCTTATTAGCTCATCGGCTTGTGTGAAGATTTTGCTGTTTTTGAGCAAATGTGCGACCACTTCGCGCTTAATGCTCGATTCAAAGGGCTTTAGCACCATTTCTGCTTTTTTCAAATTTAGCTCAGCGTCCTCCTCTAAGAGCTTTTTTGCCTGCGCGAAGCTCCTATTCCAGTGCGATTCAAGCTCAGTATAGGCGAGTGTTTTGGTAAGGAATTTTGTCGTTAGCGTCATCTCATACGCTCGGGCGAAATCCCCCTGCTCTATGAGCGTAGCAAACTGCGCTACGACATCTTTTTGCCCCAAATAGAAGTCAAATTCACGCCTCTTGCGCGGGTCAATAATAAAAGGTTCAACAAGCTTTACCGCCTCACCAATGCGCTCTTTGCTAAGTCCTGCACTTGCCTTCTTTAGCATACTATCCCAATCCTCATCGAAGATTTTCATCAGTGGGTGAATCGTCAAAAAGGCGTTAGATTCCACGATTCCCCGTGCGCGATAATAGTCTCTTTTTTGCAAGCTCTCCTCAAGCTCACGCTCACCCTCTTTGTAATCAATCACAAGAATCGTGCCATCAATCGAGCCGATAAATAGATGATCGGATAGGAAATTTAGCGAGGCGATTCCCGGAGTTTGCGTCTTTAGCTCAAGCAGGCGCATATTTTCTTCCAAATTCATCACATAAAGTGCGTCCCCACGTGTCCCCACAATCGCAAATCGCTCATCAGGACTAAGCGCGAGCGCACTGGGCCAGAAGTTAAAGGGAAATTCTAGGCTTTCGACTTTTCCGCTAAGCAGGTCATAAATCGCCGATCCGCCGTTGCGCAAAATCAGATAAAGCCTCTGATTGTCTTTAAAAAAGAGTGATTTTTCCACGACATCAGGGGTCTGAAAAATCCCGCGCGTCTTGTTGCGCGATAGGTCAAAAAGGACGGTATTTTTATCAAAACCCGAGCAGGCAATCAGCTCAGAATCACTTGAAAACGTGATATTGTTGATGTATTCCGCCCTTGGGGTTATCGAGCTAAGAAGCCTAAAAGTCTCTTTTTCAAAGATAAAAACCTTGCCATCTTGCCCACCCGTAGCGAGGTATCGACCATCGGGGCTAAAGGCTGAGCATTCAAGATCAGAATCGTGACGCCCTATGATGGCTTTTTTGGTAACACTTGAGGGGTCAGCCTCGAGAATCAACGCCTTTTTTGTCCCGATAAATGGAATACAGAAGTAAGATTGCGGCGCGATACTATAACCATTTGAGTAGTGGTGTGCCAAGTTTTTATGATGGCTAAGAGATAGATTTTTTATAACATCAAAACTAAGTGGATCAATAAACGTGAGATGATAAGTGCTGTCTAATGCAACGATACAAGATCCGCTAGAAGCAATACTTAGCACGCTCCCATCGATAGGAATAGTTCTTTTAACTTTTAGCATATCCGCTCACTTTGATATATAAAACAGGCTATTTTAGCAATTTTTCACTCAAAATGACGCGCCTGTGCCTTATGGAAGCGGAAGCTCCTTTACATAGACAAGTTCTATGCTTTGCAAGAGATCTGCCGATTCCTTTAAGGCTTGCAGTGTCTCTGTGTGCGGATGTCCGATCGCAATGGCATAGCCCTTTTTATGGGCGATTCCTATGGCTTCTGCGAGCTGATTTTTAATATAGGGAATGGAGCGCTCATTATCCAAAAAAACATCACGCGCAAGAATGGGATATTGAAGCGATTTTGCTACCTTTTGCGCTTTGGAATGTGCCGTCGTGCGGGAATCGACGTAGGTAATCCCCTCATCTTGAAGCGCACCCAAAAGCCGCCTCATCGCTTCTGTATTTTCGCTAAATTTACTTCCCGTGTGGTTATTGAGATATTTGAGGTTGGGGAAATCGCGTTTAAGAGCCTTGATACGCTCCTTGATATGTTCCTTTGTGTCGTGCGTGTAGAGCCATTCATGTTCTTTTTGGAAGAAATTATGCGCCTCAAGCGGCAGATGCACCATGTAAAAATCAAACTCCCGCGCGAGCTTGTGACTCTCCTTGTTAAACGAAGCTCTGGGAAAAATCGAGGGGGTAATCTTGAGGGAAAGTCGCTTGATCTCCTCTACTTGTTGCGGGAATCCCACGTCATCAATGATAATTGCAAGCTTTGGTTTGGTTGATATTGCGGGATTTTTGGGAGTAGGATTTTGCACTTTTGGGGCAGTTTTGTGCGGATTTTTAGGCTCTTTTTTGGGAGTTTTGCGAGGCGATTCCCCGAGGGGTTGGGTCTTTTTTGCAGATGTTTTATTTTGGAGAATCTGAGTTCTTGAAAGCTCTTCAAGCTTTTCTAAACGCGCGCTATTTTTGTCGATAAGCTCTTCAAGTTGCTTTATTTGTCTTTTTTGAGAATCGCTAGAAAGCGGTTTGGGTGGCTTTGGAGTGGGTTTTTTAGGCTTAGATTCCTGCGCTGTTTGGGGCTTTTGCTCCATGTAGGTAAAGAGTGTGTATCCACCGATGATTCCCAAAAATAGCGCAACTAGCGTGATAATTAGAAAATTTTTCTTATTTGACGCAGGGTTAGAAGTATGCACACTACGCTTTTTGGCACGTGCGGGGCGTTTAGAATTAGGCATAGCTTAGGAGTGCTGACCCAGCGTGATCTCGACCTCCAAGGTATTGACCTGCTGATTGGAATCCGCCTTGATATCAATCCGCTCCGCGTGGGTGTATTTCTTAATTACTTCCAAAATCTCGCACTTCATCTCCTCCAAATAGGGGAGCCGCACGCCTCGCTCATGTTCTAAAACAAGCTTCAGACGCTCACTTGCACGCTTAGCGGAGCTCTCTTCTTTGGCGAAGAATTTGCCTAAATTCATGAGAATATCCTCTTAAATGTGGAGAGGATTCCCCCCTCGCCTCTGAGCTCTGGAATCGGCACCTCTTCGCCATTGACGCGCTTTGCAATGCGCTTATATGCGAGTCCGGAGGCGGAACTACCATAGATGACGGGCTCGCCGGAGTTTGTCGCACTCACGACGCGCTCATCTTCGGGCACGACACCGATGAGTGGGAGTGCGAGGATATTGAGCACATCTTCAATGCTCATCATCTCGCCACGTTCGACCATTTCAGGCTTGATACGGTTAATAATGATGTGCTTCTCCACCTCTTTGCCCTGTTTGGCTCGCTCGCTCTTTGCGTCAATAATCCCAATCACACGATCTGCGTCGCGCACCGAGCTCACTTCGGGTGTAGAGATAATCAGCGCACGGTCGGCTAAAAAGATCGCATGCTCAAATCCCCCCTCGATTCCCGCGGGGGAATCGATTAGAATGTAATCAAAATCCTTTTTGAGCGTCTCGATGAGCGTGCGCACTTTTTCTTTGTCGAGGATATTCTTATCTTTTGATTGACTTGCGGGGAGAAAGTAGAGATCTTTTGTTTTTTTGTCATTCACGAGTGCCTGAGAGAGGTTGCACTTGCCCTCCATCACATCGACCACGTCATAGACGATACGATTCTCCAGACCAAGAATCATGTCCAGATTCCTAAGCCCGATGTCAAAATCCACTGCCACGACCTTTTTGCCCTCTTGAGCCAACCCCACCGCGACGTTAGCGCACGTAGTCGATTTGCCCACGCCCCCTTTGCCCGAAGTTACGGTAATTACGATTCCCATGATTTCACGATTCCTAGTTACGATTTTTGTCAATAATCTTGCTCGCGCCAATCCAAGGCATCATCGCCCTAAGACGCTCGCCCGTCTGCTCGACCCCGTGGGCGGCGAGATTCTTGCGTTCTGCGTTCATACGCACATAGCCCGCTTTTTTCTCAAGGATAAAATCTTTTGCAAATTTCCCCGACTGAATATCCCTCAAAATCTCCTTCATCGCGGCTTTTGAGCTCTCATTAATCACGCGCGGACCGCTAACCATATCACCGTATTCTGCGGTATTTGAGATGGAGTAACGCATGTCAGATAGCCCGCCTTGGAAGATGAGATCGACGATGAGTTTTAGCTCATGCAAGCACTCAAAATAGGCCATCTCCTCAGGGTATCCCGCCTCTACAAGCGTCTCAAATCCCGCCTTCACAAGCGAGCTCACCCCTCCGCACAGCACCGCTTGTTCGCCAAAGAGATCGGTTTCGGTTTCATCTTTAAAGGTTGTTTCGATGATTCCCGTGCGTCCCCCGCCAATCGCGCTTGCATAGCTCAAAGCGAGCTCTTTTGCACTCCCGCTGGCGTCTTGCTCGACCGCGATTAAGTCGGGAATCCCGCCCCCTTTGACAAACTCGCTTCGCACAGTATGACCGGGAGCTTTAGGCGCGATCATAATCACATCAACGCCCTTTGGTGCTCTAATCTGCCCGAAATGGACGTTAAAGCCATGCCCAAACGCAATGGCGTTGCCCTCGCTTAGATTCGGACAAATGTCGCGCTCAAAAACCTCCGCCTGAAGCTCATCGGGGATAAGAATCATAATCACATCGGCGTATTTGCTCGCTTCAGCGACCTCTAGGACTTTGAAATTTTTTGCCAGAGCCTTATCCCACGAGCTACCCCCTTTGTGCAGACCAATGACTACCTCCACGCCACTATCGCGGAGATTCTCGGCATGCGCGTGCCCCTGAGAGCCAAAGCCGATAATCGCGACCTTTTTGCTCCTAATCAGATCCAAATTACAATCTTTGTCGTAATAGATACTTAGTGCCATGAGAAGTCCTTATTTACGTAGGTTGGAAAATCGCAGAGAATTAGGGAAAGATTATACAAAACAGAGGCTCATCTGTCAATTTTTGGTGTGCTATAATGCCCGTAAAAGAGGATTTTAGGGGACTGTATCATGCCAGAGAGTGAAAAATTCCACAAGGAAGTGCAATTTGTTTTTGAAGAGATGCTTAGGTTTTTAGACGAAGTTTCTCCCGCAATCAAGCCCTTATTTCTGCGCTTGCGCGAGCTTTTTGCCAAGGATTGTTTGGAGTGCAAAGAGATTAGGGAAATCTTCGCGCACACGATTCCTGCAGATGATTTACCCGAGCTGATTAAGGCATTTTCACTCTACAACATGCTCCTAAACACCCTTGAGGAGCGGCATTCTGTGCGTGCGGATTCCCTTGCGTTAGAGAAAATGATCGCTGAGCTAGTAAGCGAGGGGTATGAGCGCGAGCGCGTGCTTAGCGTGCTTGAGGAGATTTGCTTTTATCCCGTTTTTACTGCGCACCCTACCGAGTCGCGCCGTCGCACGTTTTTGGAATCACATCATGAAATCAGCGCGGATTTGGAGCGGATATTTTCGCAATCTAACGCAGCGCAAGCCAAAGAACATCTGCGCTATCGTCTCATGCTTTTGTGGCAGAGTCATCTCGTGCGTAGCGAGAGAATCGAGGTGCTTTTTGAGCTAGACAATCTCCTATATATCATCGAAAGCTCGGTTTTACAGAGTGCTGTGCGTATGTGTGCAGATGTGGAGAAGTGCCTCTCTCACGCGCTTAAGCACGCGCCTATTAGGCTTGGGAGTTGGATTGGCGGGGATCGAGACGGGAATCCTTACGTAACCAACGAAGTGATGACGCGCGTTATGAAGCTTCAGCATGAAAATATCATCAAGCTCTATGTGAGCAAAATCGAGCGTCTCATGCGTGAATTATCTATCGCGTCCGACCTTGTGAAGCCCCCTGGCGCGCTTTTGGAGTCCATTGAGCGGGAATCGAGCGAACTGGGTGATTCTGAGCTGAAGCTTCATAAAAATGAGCCTTTCAGAGCGAAGCTGATTTTAATGAAAAAGAAGCTTCAAAATCGCCTTATACTCGTAAATTACGCGCATTCGATGGATTTTGTCTATCGCGATTGCCACGAGCTGCTTGCGGATATTGATTTGCTGCTTGAGGGGCTTAATCCGCGGAGTGCGACCTATTTGCGAGAGTTTAGGAATCTAGTCCTACTCAGCGGTTTCCATCTCTTAAAGCTTGATTTTAGAGAGCACAGAGACGCGATTAGAGACGCAATCAGCGAGATTTTCTCACTTCTTGGCTATTCGGATTCCGACTTTGGGAATCTCCCTTTAAGCAAACGTCTTGCGGTGCTAAGCCATGCGCTAGAGCGACCTCGCTATGATTTAAGCCAGCTGCTTGGGCGCATTAGTGGCGCGAGTGAAGAAATTGTGAGTGCGTTTTTGCGAATTGAATGGGCGAAAGAGCACATCAGCCCCGATATTATCGATAGTTTCATCATCTCCATGACGCAAGATGAGAGCGACCTGCTCTCGGTGCTTTGGTTGGCTAAACAGAGCGGACTTTATAAAGAGGGGAATCGCGCGCAAATCTCCATCTCACCGCTTTTTGAGACGATTGAAGATCTGCAAAAAGCAGGGGAGATTATGGAATATCTCGCGCGCCACGAAACCTATGGTCGCTATCTGAGAGATCACGATAACGTGCAGGAGATTATGATCGGCTATTCGGATTCCAGCAAAGATGGGGGAATCTTCACGAGTAACTTCTCGCTAAACCGCGCAGTGTTTAATCTTACGCAGTTGCAAAAACGGCTCGGCATTACTTTTAGGCTATTTCACGGGCGTGGCGGGAGTGTCAGTCGGGGTGGTGGCGCGCTGGAATCAGCCCTCATGGCTGCACCCGCGCACAGCGTCGCTGGAGTGCTCAAAACTACCGAACAAGGCGAGGTTATCAGCTCCAAATACCTAAACGCGGCGATTTGTGATTTTAATTTCAAAAACACCCTTGTAACGCTACTGAAAAAGTCCGTCTATGACGCATGTGATAAGCGCATTGATTGTGGCGAGAACGATCGCTTCACGTCATTAATGAAAGGCATTAGCGACGTCTCTTATCGGGCGTATCGTGCGCTTGTGTATGAGAGCGAGGGCTTTATGGACTATTTTAAGCAAGCCACTCCGATTGGGTTTATCCAAAAGCTCAATATCGGTTCGCGCCCATCACGCCGTAAAGACACACACCGCGTGGAGGATTTGCGCGCGATTCCTTGGGTTTTTGCTTGGACGCAGAATCGGAGCATAATTCCTGCGTGGTTTGGTGTGGGTTCCGGTCTTGAAAGTGTTGCACTAAGGGGTGAGGAGGCACTTTTAAAGGAGTGCTACACACAGTGTCCGTTTTTCAAAACGACACTTGATAACATCGCGCAAGCCCTATTAAAAGTCGATCTTGAGGTCGCTGCTTTTTATAATGAATTTGTCGAGGATAAGGACATAAGAGAGCGCATTTGGAGCGCAATTTGCACAGAATATCAGCGCACGCTTAAGTGGATTTTATTCACTCGAGGCGAAGAGGAGCTCCTCATTAATGAGCGACTTTTGCGCGATTCTATTCTCATGCGACGCCCCTATCTCACGGCATTAAACCTCTCTCAAGTGGAGCTTATCAAGCGATATAATGCCACAGATGATGAGCGCCAAAAAGAGCGGCTCATACGCCAAATCTCCTCAACCATCGTGGGAATCGCACAAGGAATCCGCAATACGGGATAATCTGCTCGGTTTTATCCTGAATTTATTCTTGTTTTTATAAACTTCTCGTTTATTTATTTTTCAAAATCCAAGCTCTAAACGGAGGAAAGCCCCATGAATGAAGACATTGTCAAGCAGATCAAAACTCTCCCGCCTATGCCCGATTCAGTGCGACAAATCCAGCTTATATGCAACAATCCAAGCTCTAGCGTGGCGAATCTCATTAAGGTCGTGGAAAAAGATCCGCCTCTGACTGCAAATCTTCTAAAGGCGGCAAATTCGCCACTTTATGGCTTCTCTCGTGAGATTACGACGATTGCGCAGGCGGTTGCACTTTTTGGTATGGCAACCGTAAAGGGCTTTGCGATCGCAAGTGCGGCTAAAAGTAGCTTCAAAATCGACCTCTCTCCTTACAATCTGAATGTCAGTGATTTTGTGAGAAATTCCGAAGAGCAGAGCGGTTTTATGGTGCGTTGGTTTGGTAAAGTCAATCGTTCTATGCTTGATATTCTTGCGCCGACTTCGTTTTTACTTGAGATTGGGATCGTGGTTTTAGCTGAACACGCAAAGCGGATTGAGAAGACTAAAGAACTTCAAAGTGCGTTGGCAAATCGTGGGAATCGAGCTGTCAATGAGATTGAGCGCGAGTTTTTTGGCATAACTTCGTGCGAAGTTTCGGCTCTTTTGTTTGAGCATTGGAATTTTGAATCGATGATGACTAGTGCGATTCATCACGTGCAAAATCCCGCACAAGCCCCAGAAGATGTGCGTCCTTACACCTATCCGCTCGCTGTAATTCGTAACTTCATCTCTCTTTATGATGCGCAAACTCCCGAGCGTCTTGGCGACATAAGACGTCTGCTTGCTGAAGCAAAGCTTGATGAGGCACTATTTTTTGAGATTTTTGAAGCGGAGAAACAGAGCATGTCCTAGGTCAGATGTCGATGAGAGAATTCCTCGCCGCTCTCTCTAGGGGAATCGCACGCAAAAACATTCCTCGCTCCCATGTCTCGCTTGTTGAAAATCTTCAGAATCTAGGCGCGTTACATCAGCGTGGCGATTTGGTTTTGCTTGATTCCTCCTTTGTTATCGGTGTGCTCGATATTTCGCGCGATGGCACGGGATACGTAGGGGCGTTTGGACATGAGGGGCGAGATTTTATCGTGCGCAGGAAGTGCCTTGAAGGCGCGATGAAGGGCGATATTGTCCTTGCGAGGCGTATCCGTTCGCGCGTAAACCGCCCACAGGCAAAAATCATCAAGATTTTAGAGGGGCATTCGCCTTCTGTGCTTGCATTTACGAGGCAGGATTCCTGTGGCAATGTCGAACTCATCGAGCTTAAAAGCGGCATGCCCCTCCCTCGCGTGCGCGCTTCTTATAAATCCCTTAAGGTGCTGCCCAAAGAGACCATCTTGCGCCTAAATCCCCGCGATGGAGCGGTTTTGGAAGTGCTGGGCGTGCTAGATGATCCGCAGGTTGATGAGAAGATTTCGCTGGCGTTGTATCACAAAGAGGAGGCGTTTCCCAAAGCTTGCGAAGAGCAGGCGCGAAGCTTTGGAGAGTGCGTCGATTCCTCGATGTATCCTGCGCGCCTTGATTTAAGGGCGTTACCTTTTTGCACGATTGACCCGCCCGATGCGAAGGATCATGATGATGCGATCTACTTTGATGAGTGGCAATCGATTCTCTATGTGGCGATTGCCGATGTGAGCGAGTATGTTACGCCCCACACGCCCCTTGATAAAGCGGCTAAAATGCGCGGGTTTAGCATCTATTTTCCGCACAAAAGCATTCCCATGCTGCCGAGGAATCTCAGCGAAAATATCTGCTCGCTTAAGCCACATGAGGATCGCCTCGCGCTTGTTTGGAAAATCCGCCTGCATAAGCGCACAGCCACGCCTTTGCACGCGGAGCTTCATGAGGCGATCATCACTTCGCGCCAAAAGCTAAGCTATGAGGAGGTGGATCGGTTTTTGGGCAACTCTTCGGGCGATACGACGATACAAAAAGAGCTTCAAGCCTCGATCCTATCGCTATATGAGTGTTGTAAGAAGTTGCGTAAAGCGCGCCTAATGAAAGGGTATGATTTTGTGAGCGCGGAGGAGCGGCTGGTATTGAGTGAGGATTTGCGCCTTGTGCGCGTGATCAGCGAGCATGAGACGCCCGCGCATTCGCTTGTTGAAGAGTGCATGCTGCTTGCGAATATTTTTAGCGCAAAACACCTTGAGCGGGGGATTTTTCGTGTGCATGATGAGCCAAAACCCGAAAAAATCGAGACACTTTTTTGGGATTTGCGCACACTTGGGCTTTCTGCGGAGTTTAAGGAGGATTTGCACGAGAGCATTCTTGGCGTGCAAAAAGAGGCGCAAAAGCGGGGAATCCGCGAGGAAGTAGATCGGCTCCTTATCCGCTCGCAAGCTCAAGCGCGCTACTCTTCGCAAAAGCTCAAACATTTTGGGCTGGGTTTTGCAGAATATAGCCACTTCACTTCGCCGATTCGTCGCTATGCCGATTTGATGCTTCATCGCCTGCTCAAAGCTGAAATGCATTGCGAGCATCGCACGCAGCAATTTTACGAGGAATCGCTCGCGCCTTTGTGCGATTCCCTAAGTGTGCTTGAGCGTGAATGCGCGCGTGTGGAGATGGACTACAAGGACAGGAAATACGCTCGTGCCGCGCTTTTGCGGCTTGGAGAGGTAATTAATGGAGTGATTGTTAGCGAGGAGATTCCCCCGCTTGCGCGAGCACAAGGGGATTTGAAGGGAGCGAGAATTACGCTTGGAAGGGAGTTTGCAGGGCGTATGGACGAGGTGAGAATCCGCCTTACTCGCGTGGATTTGGCGAGTGCTAAAATCTATGGCGAGATTGTGGGAATCCTGCAAGGAAAAGTATGTATAAGCGCGAATTTGACGCAATTTTAAGCACGGGCGCGATCCCTCAAGCGGTGCTACTTTATGGCGAGAGTAGCTTCCTTATTCATCATTACAGCGGGGAAATCCTGCGCATCATGGGCATTAAAGAGGAGGAGCGAAACGCATTTTATTTTGGCGAATACGACATGGGCGTGCTCCGATCGATCCTTGGTCAATCTTCACTTTTTGGCGATCGTAGCTTCGTGCAGCTAAAAATTGAGAAAAAAATTCCCAAAAAGGAGCTCGATTCCCTGCTCGCGCTGCTTCCTAAGAATCCTAACGCCTATCTTTTGGTTGAGTTTTATCGTAGCCAGAGCAAAAGCGTGGCGGAATATTCGCAGGATTCCCGCGCTATGGCGGGCTCATTTAGGGGCAAAAAGTGCGCAGAAGTGCGCTTTTTCCCGCCTACGCACAGCGAGGCGATGAGCCTGCTTAGGAATCGCGCCAAAGAGCTCGTTTTGGATGTGGAGGAGCGGTGGCTTCTTGCGCTTTTGGCGATGCAAAATCAAGACTTGGCTCTTGCGTATAATGAGTTGGAGAAGTTTGCACTTTTGCCTAATCCTCCTAGTATGCGGGATTTGGAGCGGCTCTCTTATGGGTTAGGCAGCGTGAGTATCGAGGAGCTGTGCGAGGCGTTAATTGCGCGAAAGGACGCGCTCAAAGTGGCTCTAGCCCTAGAAAATGAGGGAATCGAAGAGATGGCGATTGTTACGGAAATGGAGCGATTTTTCTACCAACTTTTCCTGTTTTATGCGCATATTCGTGTGCATGGGAAGAGCGATTCCTCCGAGATTTTGGGATATAAGCTCCCCAAAACCATTGAGGAGAAGAAGGCGAGCATGGCGATACGCCTCAAAGAGGGGCACTATTTCAAGCTGCTTACCGCGCTGCAGGAGTGGCGAATTGGGATTTTACAGGGGCGAAGCAGGGGGAATGGGCTGGTCATGACGTTAATGAAACTTCAAGCAATTTTGCAATAGAATGACCCTTTTCACAAAATCCTTGCTCTTTTGCAAAACATAAAAAGGGCGAAATCCAAAAGGAGCTACATGCGACATTATGAGACGATGTTTATCATCAAACCTACACTAACCCCCGAAGAGATTGTTGAGAAAATCAACTTCTACAAAGAGGCAATCCTCAAAAACGGCGGCGAAATATGCGCGACTCAAGATATGGGAATGCGAAATCTCGCCTATGAGATTGACAAAAATAAGCGCGGCTACTACTTTGTCATCTACTTCAAGTCTGAACCTTCACTGGTGATCGAGCTTGAGCGTCTCTATCGGATCAATGAGGATGTATTGCGGTTTATCGTCATTAAATACGTTAGTAAAAAAGAGCAAAATGCGTGGAATACGATGGTGGAGCGGGCAAATAAAAAGCCCGAAGCTCCTAAAAGCGCACCCGAATCCGAAAGCGAGAATCCCACATCCATCGCACCTGAGGCGTAAAAGTATTCTCATTTAGGAGGGGTCCATGTTTAATAAAGTGATTTTGGTCGGTAATCTCACTAGAGATGTGGAGTTGCGTTATTTGCCTAGCGGTAGCGCGCTCGCCAAGGTGGGAATCGCGACAAATCGGCAGTTTAAAAAGCAAGATGGTTCGCAGGGCGAGGAAGTTTGCTTTATTGACGTGACCCTTTTTGGTCGCTCCGCCGAAGTGGCTAATCAATACCTAAAAAAGGGATCGAAAGTCCTAATCGAGGGGCGTTTGGTCTTAGACACTTGGACAGATCAGAGCGGACAAAAACACTCCAAACATAGCGTGAGTGCCGAGAGTATGAAAATGCTTGATGGCAAGGGAGGGAATCGAGGCGGATATGACGGGGGCGATGAGTATGCGACGCAAGGTAGTGCCCCCTCTTATGGGGCTGGCGGTGGTAATTCCTATAACGCAGGTGCGCAAAATGCACGCCCACAGAGGCAAGCCGAGTCACAGATTCCCGAGATTGACATCGATGATGAAGAAGTGCCATTTTAGAAATTACAAAATTACAAAGAGAGGTTAAATCATGACTGAGAAGAAACGATATTCCAAGCGGTATTGCAAATATACCGAGGCTAAGATTGAGTTCATCGACTACAAAGATGTGGAGATGTTGAAGCATTCGCTTTCTGAGCGATACAAAATTATGCCCCGTCGTCTGACTGGGAATTCAAAACGCTGGCAAGAGCGAGTCGAGGTGGCAATCAAGCGTGCGCGACACATGGCGTTGATCCCTTATATCATCGATCGCAAGAAGGTTGTTGAGAATCCTTTCAAAATCTGACGCGAGAGCTTCTCAAGGCTTAAGCCTTGAGGATTTGGATTTTGCGTAAATCGCGCTACTTTATCGTTATTGCCCACTAGAAAGTTATAAGCGACTGAGTCGTCGTTGCGCAAGACCAAATTTGCGGGAGTTTTTGTTGAGAATAATAACTCGCTCCCTGTTTTCGCACCTTTGTGGAAATCTACTTAAAATCCCCTCTCATAAGACTCTTTGTCTAGTCTCATATGATTACTTAAAGCCCCAAAAGCTATAATCACGCCCTAGAAACTTGCAAAATTCAAGGAATCTACCATGACCGCCCTTTTAAGCGTCAGTAACAAGACCGGAATCATCGACTTTGCCACCGAGCTTCACGCACTTGGCTACGCGCTCCTCTCCACGGGAGGGACGCTCAAGCTTTTAAGGGAATCAGGGCTCCCTGCGCGTGATGTGAGCGAATACACGCAGAGTCCCGAGATGTTTGGCGGGCGCGTAAAGACGCTTCATCCCAAAATCCACGGGGGAATCTTGCACCGTCGAGATTGCAGCGATGACGTTGCAAAGGCGAAGGAGCAGGGAATCGAGCCCATCGATCTTGTCTGCGTCAATCTTTATCCCTTCAAAGCGACGATTGAGTGCACCGATAATTTTGATGAAATCATCGAGAACATCGACATCGGTGGTCCCAGCATGGTGCGCGCTGCGGCGAAAAATTATCGCGATGTATTGGTTTTGACCAATCCGAACGATTATGCCACCGTGCTTTTGCGCCTTAAAAACGGCGAGAATGACGAAGAGTTTCGCCGTAGCATGATGATACGGGCGTTTGAGCACACGGCGATGTATGATGCGATGATTGCCAACTACATGAACGAGCGTTTTTGCGATGGCTTTGGAGAGTGGCGATTCCTCACAGGCAGGCGGGTATGCACGACGCGCTATGGTGAGAATCCGCACCAAAAAGGCGCGCTCTACGAGTTTGAGGACTTTTGGCGCGAGCATTTTAGGGTGCTTAAGGGCGAGGCGAGTTTTAATAATTTCACCGATTTAAACGCCGCAATTAAGATTGCTTCAGCATTTGGAGATTCCCCTGCAGTGGCGATCATTAAGCATGGGAATCCGTGCGGATTTGCGCTTAAAGAGAGCCCTCTAAGCTCCTATTGTGCGGCGTTAGCGTGTGACCCGATTTCCGCGTATGGCGGTGTGGTAGCACTTAATGGCGTATTAGATAAGGAGCTTGCGCAGGAGATGAGCAAAACCTTCATCGAAGTGGTGGTTGCGGGGCGCATTACACCTGAAGCGCGCGAGGTTTTTGAGAGCAAAAAGCGTATCAAGCTCTTTGAGTGTGGGGCGGAGGTGCTTGCCTTCCCGCGCGATTCTCATGATTTTAAGCACATCGAGGGGGGCTTTGTTTTTCAGGAATCCGACCGCGTGCAGGAAGAGGAGCTCTCAAGTGTAAAGCTCATGAGCGAGTGTGAGGCTTCAAGCGCGCAATGGCGGGATTTAGCGATTGCTTATAAGCTTGCTGCGCTCGTGAAATCCAACTGCGTGGTTTATGTTAAGGATTGCGCGATGGTGGCGGTAGGCATGGGTATGACCAGTCGAGTCGATGCCTCAAAGGCTGCGCTTGCTAAGGCTAAAGAAGTCGGGCTAGATGTGCGTGGCGCGGTGCTTGCGAGCGAGGCATTTTTTCCTTTTCGCGATAGTATCGATGCGGCTCATGAGGCGGGAATCGTGGCAGTGATCGAACCCGGCGGGAGTATCCGCGATGATGAGGTGGTGCGCGCGGCTAATGAATATGGCATGTCGCTCTATTTTACGGGCGTGCGCCACTTTTTACACTAATTTAAGGAGCAAAAATGGAGAGGATTAATAGCATTAATGATTTTAACGAGGCAAAGCAGGTGATTCCCGGGGGAGTAAATTCCCCTGTGCGTGCATTTCGCGCGGTGGGTGGGACGCCTCCTTTCATCAGAGAGGGCAAGGGTGCGTATATCACCGATGAAGATGGAAATCGCTACATCGATTTTGTGCAGAGCTGGGGGCCGCTCCTTTTTGGGCACGCAGATGAGGATATTCATAACGCCGTGGTAGAGCAGGCGCGTCATGGGCTTAGTTTTGGTGCGCCAACGACGATGGAGACGCGGTTGGCTAAGGAGATTGTCGCGCTTTATGAAGGGATAGAGAAGATTCGCTTTGTAAGTAGTGGGACGGAGGCGACAATGAGCGCGATACGCCTTGCGCGGGGCTACACGGGGCGCGAGGATATCATCAAGTTTGAGGGGTGCTATCACGGGCATAGCGACGCGCTTTTGGTGCAGGCGGGAAGCGGGCTGGCGACCTTTGGGAATCCCAGCTCGCCGGGCGTGCCTAGCGATGTTACCAAGCACACGCTTTTAGCGCGTTATAACGATTTGGAGAGCGTGAAGCGGTGTTTTGAAAGTAGCCAAGGCGTGGCGTGTGTGATTTTAGAGCCAATCGCCGGGAATATGGGGCTTGTGCCTGCAAAACGTGAATTTATTCAGGGGTTGCGACGATTATGTGATGAGCATGGGACGGTGCTGATTTTTGATGAAGTGATGAGCGGATTCCGTGCAGGGATCGGGGGTGCGCAGGGGATTTATGGCGCGATTCCCGATATGGCGACCTTTGGCAAAGTGATCGGCGGGGGAATGCCCGTGGGCGCATTTGCCGCAAGAAGCGACATCATGGCATACCTCAGTCCCGAGGGCGCAGTCTATCAGGCGGGCACACTAAGCGGGAATCCCATCGCCATGAGTGCAGGGCTTGCCTCAATTCTTAAGATTAAACAGCACGGCGCGCAACTTTACAGCTATCTTGAATCCCTAGCCACGCGTCTATTGAGCGGTTTTGAAGCGGCGGCTAAAAAGCGGGGAATCGCCCTGCAAACAACCGTGCGTGGAAGTATGTTCGGCTTTTTCTTTAATTCGCGTCCCGTTTATAATTTTGAAGACGCGCTTACTTCGGATACTGCGCTGTTTGCGAAGTTTCATCAGGCGATGCTCGAGCGCGGGGTTTATCTGGCGTGCTCGCAGTTTGAGACGAATTTTACCTGCGCAAGTATGAATGAGTCGCTCATTGATGAGGTAGTGCTAAAAATTGATGACGCGCTAGGCGAGATTACGCGTGGCTAACAAAAGGCGAGGATTCCCATGGCAGGCGGATTAGGACGGGAATATTTAAAAAAAGAGGCGCAGGACGCGGGGCAAATTAGTGCGGAGGGTTCGCAAAATGCGCCCAAAACTCCCGATTCCTCTGATAAGCCGAAATATCACGACGCGGTAATGGGCTTTAGCCAGCTGGCACTGGGCTTCTCGATCGTGATTGCCATCGCGCTTGGTGTGGGAATCGGGCTACTTTTGCGCAAATGGCTGGGCTATGAGTGGCTTTTGTGGCTTGGAGTTTTTTGGGGTGTGGGGGGTGCGATTTTGAATGTTTATAAAGCCTACAAAACGCAATTTACCGAACTGGAGAAACTCAAAGAGCAGCCGCGTTATCGCTACAAAAAGGACAAAGAGGCGTAATGCTCGCGCGCATTTTTGCCTCACTTCTCCTCGCCTATGGCATGGGAATCCTCGCTATGTTACTGCTTTTCCCCAAAGCCTCATGGTGGAATCTTAACGTAGGATTTTTTGGCGCACTTTTTATCATGGGCGCGACCTTTACGGGCTATTATCGGCATGTTTTGGAGGCGTGTAGGCGCGAAGAGCTCGTCATTTTGGAGGAGCAAAAAAGGGCAATGCGCGTGAATTCTTCAGAGATTTTTGACGAGGAGGAAGAGGCGATTCCCGCGCTTAAGGAAGATGAGCCATTCACGCGCGAAACGCTCAGACGATTCCGCCCCAAAGGGAGCTTTTCGCCACGGAATCTTTGGCTTGGAATGCGCCTATCGCTCTCGCTGTTGCGCCTTTTGGCATATGCGCTTTTCATCGCGGGGGTCTTTTATCTGATACGCCATGAGATTTTGCACGCTTTTGCGCTGATGATTGGAATATTTTGCTCCAGTGCGGGAATCGTGGGAGTGATTTTGCTCAGGCGAGTGAGATAACTTTGTCTCTTTTCCTAAAATAGAAACTTCTATCCCGGGAATTCACTCACCCTTTTGTAATGCCCTAAGAATCGAGATCTATTCTTGAGATCAGTTGGTCATTTTAGCAATATTGAAGCTTATTAGGGGCACAATTACATAGCCGTAGATGGTGTTCTGTCTGTGGATGTCTAGTTTGTTAGGTTTGCTTTAGTAGAGGTAGATGAGAGCGGACAGGCACTGTCATTTCGC
>JBQMYQ010000034.1:0-20832 GCA_052173415.1 Wolinella sp.
AAGTAGGCAATTCCAAGCGAATCTACTCCACTTTGATTTTTAATGAAACTTTACAAAATATCTGAATGTGACACACCCTAAAATAAAGGACTTCTAAGACGACAATAGATGTAGAGGAGCTAAAGAAAGACAAAATAAAAAAGATAGATTTTTCAAAATAGCAAGAACTTGCGAGAGAGATTGATAAAAAGGAAAAAATATTAATAAAAACAAATATGAATTAAATAAACTAAAAGATGAACTATATGGCTCTATTTTAGAATATATCCAAATATAATTTCATAAATGTTGTTAAAAGATACAGAAAAATTACCTATGTCGATGTGTTTTAAGGGTGTATTAATAATAAATTATAACAGAACCAAAAAATTATTAATAAGACTCCATAGCTAGATAAAAGGTTATATCTGAGATGAGGACAAAACAGAGTTTTATATCTACAGACTTATCAGAGATAGTGTCAATGTGCCAGAGGAGCTTTTTAAAACCATATTGAAAAAACATAAACATATACAGTCTTGAACCTAACTTTGGAGCTGTAGAATTCGTATAAAGTAAGAAAATTAACGTCAATAGAAGAGCAATTGAAGATTTTTCAAAGGAGAACAAAAACGGTCAAGATGTAGTCGTTGTCTTCTATGTGGTTGAACATGTTGCTAGTTTAGATAATTTTATAAACTTATCTTTAATGACTCTAAAGAAAGATAGACTATTTATTGTCACTGTTTCCAATGATGCTTTTTCTTAGAAATACACAAAATAGTTTATTGACTTTGCTACCATACTACTCATTTCAATGGAATTAAGGTGTATTAAGATATACCGCTAAGGAATATAACTCAGAGATTGTGGATGCCTGCAAAGAAAGGGTCACGAATATCTATACTTATTTCTCTTATTCGATTCAAATTTCTAAAATCATAAGAGATTTGTTGGGGCATGCAGACGAAGTACATCAATGCATCTTTGTTTAAGCAGGATAATTCAAAAAATTTCTTCCATATTGAGTAGGATTGCTAAATATTGTCTATCCATACGTGATTTGCTTAAAAGGTGGTTATAAATTCCATTTATACATCCTTCTTTTGCCGATAAAAGTTATGAATTACTCAAAAGATTCAATTTGGAACTTATAACCGTAATATCGCTAGAAGAGTTGGAGGATGATAGGCTTCTGAGAGCACTTAAGGTGAGAATTGTGAGTGATTTTGGGACAAAGGAGCGATTTTGTGATTATGGTGATTTTCTGCACAGGAGCTTTGGTGTTTAAAATGAGAGTTGTAGGCAAAATAATCCCCATATCTACGGACTTTTGCAGGAGATCCGCTCAAACTTTCCACTATCATTTTAACACTCTTTTATATCTCTATCGCCCCTTAAGTATCTCCGAGATGAGGAATGCAAGCTCCAGTGCTTGAGTAGAATTTAGCCTCGGGTCGCACTGCGTGTTGTAATTGCACGCAAGCTCCTCCTCGGTAATCGCCTGACTTCCGCCGATACATTCGGTAACATCTTGCCCTGTCATCTCTAGGTGGATTCCCCCTGCGTAGGTGCCCTCAGCCTTGTGGATCTCAAAAAATGAACGCACCTCGCTTAGCACCTGATCAAAGACGCGCGTTTTGTAGCCACTGCTCGCCTTAATCGTATTCCCATGCATCGGGTCGATACTCCACAGGATTTCGCGCCCCGATTCCTTGATGTTTCTAATAAGTGTTGGCAGACGCTCGCCGATCTTCTCAGCACCCATGCGGACAATAAAATTGAGCCGTCCCGCCTCGTTTTCGGGATTTAAAATATCGCAGATTCCGAGCATTTCATCTTTGGTCGCGTGGGGTCCGATCTTCACTCCGAGGGGGTTTTTTACCCCACGCAAAAACTCCAAATGCGCGCCATCAAGTTCCCTTGTGCGTTCGCCAATCCACAGCATGTGCGCAGAACAGTCATACCACTCTCCCGTGAGGTGATCGCAGCGCGTGAGAGCCTCCTCGTAGTTAAGCAACAGCGCCTCATGCGAGGTATAGAACTCTGTCTCATGGAGGATTGGCGTGTTGCTTGAGTTGATTCCGCAAGCCTCCATAAAAGAGAGTGTCTCAGTAATACGATCGCCTAGAGCTTGGTATTTTTCGCCAAACGAGCTCTCGACAAAACCGAGATTCCAGCGATGAACCTCATGCAGATCCGCCAGCCCACCTTGCGCAAAAGCACGAATGAGATTGAGCGTCGCAGCACTCTGGTGATAAGCCCTCAGCATGCGCTTTGGATCAGCCTCTCGCGCCTCTTTGCTAAACTCCGTTGCATTAATAATATCCCCGCGGTAGCTCGGGAGCGTTATGCCATCGATACTCTCCTCATCGTTGGAGCGAGGCTTGGCAAATTGCCCCGCAAGCCGCCCCACCTTAATCACAGGGCAGCTACCCGAAAAGGTCAAGACTACCGCCATTTGCAAAATCACCTTAAACATGTCGCGAATATTAATGGCGTTGAATTGTGAGAAGCTCTCCGCGCAATCACCCCCCTGAAGCAGGAATCCATGCCCTTTGGTCGCTGCGGCTAGGCGTTTTTTGAGCGCGCGTGCCTCCCCTGCAAAGACGAGCGGAGGATAGCTTCTAAGCTCCTCTTCGACGCTTTTTAGTAGTCCCTTTTCTTTGTAAATAGGCTGCTGTTTGATGGGCTTCTCGCGCCAGCTTTTTGGATTCCACGCATTTTGCATTAGATACCTTTTTGGGAGTTATTTTCCGATATACATTTGGCGCGGGCGCGTGATTTTCATGTTGGGATCTTGCAAAAACTCGAGCACCTGTGCGCACCAGCCGGGCATTCTGCCAACGGCAAAAATCGGAGTGAACATACTTTTGGGAATCTTGAGTGCGGTCAGAATAATCCCCGAATAAAAATCCACATTAGGGTAGAGATTCCTAGAGATAAAATATTCGTCTTTGGTGGCGATTTCTTCAATCTTTTCGGCGATTTCTACGAGGCGCTGATCCATCTGGACACCCTTTTTATCCAAGTCATCTTTGAGCTTTTTTAGGATTTTTGCACGCGGATCATAGCTCTTATAAACGCGATGTCCAAAGCCCATGAGCCTGAAAGGATCGCTCTTGTCCTTAGCCTTTTGTATGAAGTGCTCGACACGATTCACATCGCCGATCATCTCGAGCTGATCCATGACCGACTCATTTGCGCCTCCGTGTGATTTACCCCACAATGCACTCAAACCGGCTGAGAGTGCCGCATAGGGATGCACGCCTGTGGAGACGACATTTCGCACCGTCGCTGTGGAGGCATTTTGCCCATGATCTGCATGGAGTATGAAAATCGTATCAAGCGCGTCAATCTCAATTTGCGTAATCTCCTGCTTTAGCTTGCCATGAGGCAGTGCGCGAAGCATGTAGAGGAAATTTTCCACATATCCACGCTCAATATCAGGATAGATAAAGGGCAATCCCTCTGAGCTTCGATAGGCAAAAGCCGCTAGAGTTGGAGTTTTGGCGATGATTCGCCTCGCCATGGTTTGATATTCCATCTCATAATCTGCATCAATATGGTCGTAATAAAAGGTCGAGAGCGAAGCAACAGAAGAAGAGAGATTCGCCATAGGGTGCGCTCCATCGGGGAATGCATCGATGATTTTGCGTAGCCCCTCGTGGATATAGGAGCGACGCACAAGCTCGCGCTCAAACTCCTGCGATTCCTCCCTTGTGGGGAATATATAGCCCGAGCCGATGAGGAGCTTAATCACATCGATGAATTTATATTTTTGCACAAGCTCATTAATGGGGTGTCCAAAGTAGATGAGCTCGCCCTTTTTGCCATCAACAAAGCTGATCTCGGATTTGCAACTTGCGGTAGAGCCATACCCCGGATCGTAGGTAAACATCCCCGTCTGCTCATAAAATTTAGAGAAATCGACCAGTTTTGGACCGCGCGTGGGCTCTAGGATCTCAAACTCATACTTTTCGCCTGTTTGGTTGTCGGTCAAAGTAACACTACCCATTGCTTCATCTCCTTGTGCTCTCTGTTAAGCAATTTAAAGGCAAATAGTGTAGTTAAATTTTTTTCATAATCTGCTGAATTGGTATCGGGAATCCGCCGATTCTTGCAACTTTCAATTCCCACAGCTTGGTAAGATTAATCTTTTTCCTAAATGAAAAAGGCTACAATCCTTGCCAATTACAACTCCAAAAAGGAATTTTAGCTCATGGGACGAGCCTTTGAATACCGACGTGCAGCCAAAGAGAAACGCTGGGACAAAATGTCTAAACTATTCCCAAAACTGGGCAAAATCATCACAATTGCCGCAAAAGAGGGCGGGGGCGACCCTGAGATGAATGCGAAATTGCGCACCGCCATCGCCAACGCAAAAGCGCAAAATATGCCCAAAGACAATATCGACGCTGCGATCAAGCGCGCAAGCGGGAAAGACGGCATGGTGATTAGCGAGGTTAATTACGAAGCCAAAGGACCGCACGGTGTGCTGCTTTTTATCGAATGTGCGACGGATAATCCCACGCGCACCGTGGCAAACATCAAGAGCTACATCAACAAAATCGGCGGGCAGCTACTACAAAATGGCTCGTTAGAGTTTATGTTCTCGCGCAAGGCGGTTTTTGAGATTCCCTTAAGTAGCGTGAAAATCGAGCTTGAAGAGCTTGAGCTTTCGCTCATTGACGCGGGGCTAGAGGAGCTCGTGAGGCAAGAGGAGAGTATTTATATTTATGGCGATTACACGCAGTTTGGCTCGCTAAGTAGCGCGCTGGAAGGTCTTGGAATCGCCCCCCAAAAGGCGACTTTGGAGCGCAGTGCAAATACCCTTGTGGAGTTTAGCGAGGAGCAACTCGCAGACATTGAGAAGCTCATGGACAGAATCGAAGATGATGATGATGTGCAGGCGGTATTTAGTAATATAGCTTGAGCGTTTTTATGCGATTGCGCATGAGAATTTACGGAATTCTGCGAAAAGCCCTTAAGGAGCTTCCTATGAGTGATTTTGGAAATAAAATAAACGAATTCTTCAAATACAAATTCGAAGATATTTTCGGAACTATCGCTATTTTCGGCTTTTTTGCCAGCATGGCATGCCTCATAGTTGATTTGATATTCGGCACCGAGTGGGCTATTGTCTTCCTCGTAAGCTTTTTTGCTATCTTCATCGCTTCCATATTCCTTGCTCTCATCGCAGGGCTAATCATCTATGATATTTATGTGCTATGTATCGCATGGTGGTCAGAGGATTGAGTGAAAAATCGAAAATAATTTTCAGTGGGGACAGAATAAACCTTATCAAGAGAGGGAATCGCGCCACAAAAAGGGGCGCGCAGGTGTTGAGATTCCGCTGATTCCCGCTTTTATCCATTACATCTGCTCAATAATGACCTTGGCAAATTCGGAACATTTGACCTCCTTTGCCCCATCCATAAGCCTTGCAAAGTCGTAAGTTACGTGCTTGGACGCAATCGCACGCTCCATGGACTTTACGATGAGATTCGCAGCCTCGATCCAGCCCATGTGGCGCAACATCATCTCAGCACTTAAAATGAGCGAGCCGGGATTGACTTTGTCCAGTCCCGCATATTTTGGCGCAGTCCCGTGCGTCGCCTCAAACATCGCAACCGTGTCGTTGAGATTTGCTCCGGGCGCGATTCCTATACCGCCGACCATCGCAGCGAGCGCGTCTGAGATGTAATCGCCATTGAGATTCATCGTCGCGATCACGTCATATTCTGCGGGGCGCAGTAGGATTTGTTGTAAAAACGCATCGGCAATGACATCTTTAATGATGATTTCGCGCCCGGTTTTTGGATTTTTGAAGCTACACCACATCCCGCCATCAATCTCACGCGCACCAAATTCGCGTTTTGCAAGCTCATAACCCCATCTCATGAAGCCACCCTCGGTAAATTTCATGATATTCCCCTTATGCACGAATGTAACGCTCGTGCGGTCATTATCGATTGCATAGGCGATCGCCTTGCGGATTAATCGCTCGCTCCCCTCGCGACTTACGGGCTTAATCCCTATCGCGCTACTTTCTGGGAATCGGATCTTTTTCACTCCCATCTCATTTTGCAAAAAGCTGATGACCTTTTTCGCCTCATCGCTTTGCGCGCTAAACTCGATTCCTGCGTAAATATCCTCGCTGTTTTCGCGATAAATTACCATATCGACCTTGTTTGGCTCTTTGACGGGGCTTGGGCTGCCATACCAGCGCACAGGGCGGAGGCAGACATAGAGATCAAGCATTTGGCGCAAAGCTACGTTGAGGCTGCGAAAGCCCTCTCCCACGGGCGTGGTCAGCGGTCCTTTGATAGAGACTTTGAAATAGTTGATCGCCTCAAGTGTATCGGGTAAAAGCCACTGCTCCATGGGGCTTAGAGAGGATTCATCTTTGAATTTGTTGTAGCATTTCTCGCCTGTATAGACCTCATACCATGCGATTTTTCGCTCGCCTTTATAGGTTTTGCGCACCGCCGCATCCACGACACTCATCATCGCAGGAGTGATATCCACACCGATTCCATCGCCCTCAATGTAGGGAATCACGGGGTGGTTTGGGACATGAAGATTCCCGTTATTATCGATACTAATTGCCTCACCCTCGCTGGGAAGGGGTAGGAATCTGGGAGTATATCCCTTGAAATTTGCCATGCTTGATCCTTTTTATTCCATGTTTTTACTTTTATGATGGGTAGTGTATCAGAAATTCTTATGTTTGTGGTTTTGCGAGCGATAGGCGACCGAGAGTTAAATCTTAAAGTATATTTAACTTTTTATCGTATAGAATAGCTCACTCCCTTTTTGGGATATTTTACACCAATCATGGAGGTCTATTATGGCTTTAGATTCGGCAACTAAGCGCGAGATTATCGCAAAGTTTGCTCGTGAAGAGAAAGATACAGGTTCGCCTGAAGTGCAGGTTGCGCTCCTTAGCCGTCGTATTTCTGATTTAACGGAGCACTTAAAAGTGAATAGCAAGGATCATTCAAGTCGCCTGGGGCTTTTGAAGCTCGTTGCCAAACGCAAACATCTTCTCCGATACCTCAAAAAGAATGACTATACAAAATATAGCGAGCTCATCAATACGCTAGGAATCAGAGATCGATAGTTTTCTGCTTCGATTCCCATGTAATTAAGGGAATCGACCTCGCTAATTTTCGCCTATTCTGCTCTGTATTGTGGAATCAGCGCGGAATATCAATAAAGCCTGCTATTTCATCATATCTCTAAAGGCGGAGTGAGATGTTAGAAGATTTTAAACGCTATTTTGAAACCTTTGATGTAGTGTATATTCAGGATTCCTGCGGGAGCTCGGAGATCCTTCCTATCTTTCAGAAGATTTGTCCAAAGTTTCGTGAATATCGTTTGTATGATCCTGCGTTGTTTTCGAATGTTTTGGAGATGCACCTCATTGTTTTTGAAGTCCCTCGCCCGATTGAAGATGACGTGACCAAAATCCGCGAAATGCTCTCGCATGCAAACTACTGGGAGTGCCTCATCTTAAGCGATGAATATCGCGTGCATTCTCTCTCTCGTCTCGCACTTTCGCACTCGATTCTTGATATTTTGCCTAGAAAGCTTAAAGAGAGCGATATCGAGAAGCTTGTGAAGTTTCTCCTTGGTAGGCTTGTCAATCATCGTAAAGAGCGCTTCATGCAGGAGTATCAGAGGCGGATTTTGGAACGTGCAGATCATTTCTACTTCCTCCGCCGTGATGGGCATACGCTCTTTATCAATCCGACGTTACAGAAGTTTTGTGGCGTAAAAAGTGCCTCGGAGATTGACACACTTGATAGCGAAGATATCCCTTTGCTAGGTAAGTTTAGGGAGTATCAGGGGGCAGGGTGCAAGATGTGGCAAGATCCTCGCAATCGAGATACGTTTTTAATCGATGTGGGCGCAGAAGATGAGAATGGGGCGGTGCTTGGGAGTTGTTTTCGGATTGATCCGAACTTCTATCACGAGCGTGCGCATGAGCCCCTGAGCCGTATCCGCTTCACGGAGATATTCAAGAATCGCTTGGTTGCGAATAATGCCAATGACGAACATCTCTTTATCATGTGCGTGAAAATCGAGAATAGGCAGAAGATTCTCGATGATTACGGCTTGCTAGCTTATCATGAATTTAGCAAGGAATTTATCGAATATTGCACCCGGTTTGTCGGTGAAGAGCAACCTATTTATAGCTTTTGGCGACATGATTTGCTCCTGTTTTTGCTCTTCTCACAAGATGTAGTGGAGATTAAAAGGCGCACTATGGGCTTTTTTAGCGCGCTCTCTTCGCATGAATTTTCGCAAGGAATCGTCTCGTTTGTCGAGCTTGCGGTGATTGATTTTCTCTATCTTGAGCCCAATAACGCACTTTTGTTTTTGGAGCAATTTTACGAGAAAAGCTACTCGCCTAGGGAGGGCAAGCGTATCGTCGTGCGCTTTAGCAGTGCGGTGCAGGGCGAGGGAGGAGAGGCGCATCAGGTGATGTTCTATCTGGAGATGATCCACAATAAAGAGCAGGTCATTCGGGTGCTCAATCTCTACAAAGGGCTTAGTATGCGCGCTAATACGAAGATTCTCAAAATTCAAGACGGCGATATTTACATCAAAGCGGAGAAGACGCAGCGCTATTTGATGAATCTCGAAAAAAAGGTCATCATCGAGTCCGCAGACTTGCCCGGCGATATTTCAGCTGATGTGAAATACGTTGACAGGGAACGTCCTTTTGCCATTATTAAGAATCCGAGCTTCATCGAATTTTCCGTCAATCATCGCCAATACGTGCGGGTGGAGTGCGACGTGCGGATTCCCATCACACTCTCAAGTGGGAGGTATGCTTATACGGGCGAGATTCTCGACCTTTCCATTCAGGCAATTGCGATTCGCTATCGAAGTATGATTAGTAAAAATATCCTTCAAAGTCCCGTGAAGCTCTCTTTTGCGCTGCCCAACGTCTCGTTTGAGAACAGCCTCGCAAAGCTCACGGTCAATGGCAAGGTCATGGCAATTAAGCCCGATGAGGAGCAGGGCACGCGCGTGGTAGTGATGATTAAGCCCAAGTCACCCGAAGATGGTTATCTGCTCGAATACATCTACGCGCGTCAAAAGGAGCTTATGCGGGAGATTAAGCACGTGGGCGGCACGACTTTCAAGTGAAAAGCGCGAGAGAGCCCGTGCATTTTCTGAAATTTGCGAGAATCGTCAGTTTTGGAGCACAAAATGAGGCACTTGAAAAATGGGTACTTGATAGAGAAAACGCGGGAATCGTGCAGGAATTTCGCCTTGGCTTGTGAAGCATGAGCAAGTGGTTGGGAGTTTTGTCAATATTAACGGGGGGTGATGGGCTCTTTGGTGGGTGCGATTCTTGCGAAGGGAATTGCTGTGATGGCGTGAATGGCTTTTGCGCCACGCCCCCTTGCGCTCGAGGATTTCGCCCCACTTTTTAGGCGTCTATTTGAGCACGTAAAGCATTTAGAGGATTTTATTTTGGTCAGATTACGACACTTTGATCACGTCCATTCTCTTTAGCTTGATAAAGATTCCTGTCCACGCGATCATAGAGTGCGTTAAATTCCTCATTTTGCACGCGGATTCCCCCACCAGCACTGACGCTTACATGGAATGTTTTATTTTTTAGATCGCTAAATTTGTGTGCCTTGAGCGCGATGCGGATCATTTCGGCAATCTCTTTGAGTATGCTAATTTGATCGCCTTTTTGAATCATTAAAAATTCTTCTCCACCCCAGCGAGCAAAGATACGTTCATTATTCTGGTGAAGTTTTAAAATCTCCGCAAAACCCCTAAGTGTCTTGTCTCCAACAGGATGCCCGTAGGTATCATTGATATGCTTAAAATGATCAATATCAAAGAGGAGCATCCCAAAAGAATCATGAGTAAAATGTTCATGAAATTCTTTTAAGATTCCATTGCGATTGAGCAGCCCCGTCAGTGGATCTTTCATAGCTATATCTTGGAGATTTTGGATCTGATGATTGAGCGAGGAAATATCAGTGAGAGTAATAAGCTTTTCACCCTTGTCTAATGTGTGGGAATCGAGCCTAAAAAAGAGCTGTTCTTTAGCTTGATAAACACTGATGATTTCGAGCGGCTTTGCATCTAAAATGGGAAGAAGCAACTCATCGCGCGCACTCGGAATGAGCGTATCAGGATCACCAAAGATGTGTTTAAAAGCATTGTTTATCTTCAAAATCGTGGAATCGCGCATGACCAAAAGCGCATGATTCCAAGAGTCGATGATATTTTGCAGGAATCGACGCTCTTCCTCGATAATAACCTCTTTTTTGTCTAGCTCCCGTTGCTGGAATCTCTCAATTTCTGCAAGCATTCCATTAATCCATATCGCAAGATTCCCTAGTTCATCTTTACCAATTGGAGTAATTCGTAGTGAGAGATTATGGCTTTCCTCAATCTCACGAATCTTTTGTGAAATATTTGAAATTCTTGAGAGCACAATACGTTCAAGTGTAATGTATAAAAATATAAGTGTAAGCCCGATAGATAGGAGAACATAGAAGATAGCCGTGCGATAATTTGAGCGTAAGATTACAAATAGTCCGCGATCTAGCGTTACTTGTAGGGCAAGAGAATCGGAGAAGGGGAGATAAATATCAATAAAAGTATCTTTTCCGATAAAATTGTACGTGATTTCTTGTTCTTCAAAGAATAATCGTGCATTTTTAAGGGGCGAAGAGGTTGGTTTTGGGACAATCTTTACACTGTGTTGTAAAAATTCCATAAAGCGTTTCTCTACACGTGCGTCTAATGAAAATATCTCTCCCTTAAGGCTATTTTCATCAGCAGTATGTGTCCAAATTGACCAATGAAATGGGGTGCTCGTAGGGAGAATGACAAAGCGTTCATTTTGCAAGCGACTTTGCAAAAGCGACAGTTCTATTCCTAGGGATTTGAGGATATTGAGCGATTTCTCACTTTCAGGATGCAAAAGCTCAATGATATGGGGATTGTAGTCTGAATTTGCAGTGAGACTTAGCTTTCGTTCATCCCAAAAACTTTTAATCATGTAAAATGCACGCAGAGATTCGTGTCGAATAGTCTGCATCTCTAAATCATCATATCGCTTAAGATTTTGAAACGAAACAACGGTCATAATACCCAACAGCAACAGGCTTACAAATGATATAATCCCTAAAACATGACGTTTCATAGCCTCTTCCTCTTAGGTCTATAGAGCAAGACAGCAAGTAGCGATGCGATAGTCAGCCATGGCAAAAGCGAATGTTGCTTGATAATGTGTATCGTAGAGGAGGTAGATGAGCTATTTTTATGAAGCTCTTTTGGTGTGAGAATCTCTGCAAGTTGGCTAAGTTCTTGATATGTTTCATGGATGTAGGAGGCTAGCATGTCTTTACTTTCCCCCTGTTTTATCATGTCGCTCAAGGTTCGGAATCGCTGCTCCGACTTTAGCTTGCAATCTTCGCTGAGGAGTAAAATAGCCTGCTCCATTCCACTCTCCTCAAAAATATCAAAATAGGTGCTTTGAACCTTCGAGATTGCCTGTTTTGGTAAATTTTGCCCATACAGACTAAGTGCGCTTTGAAGCGAGGAATGAATCTCTTGAACCACCTCATACCAGTCCCTAATAACCCCCTGTTGCACAATTTCTGGCAGACTTAGCGCAAAGGTATGGAGACGCTCTAGGAATCGTTGTGTCTCATCATGGAGAGTTTCATAAGAGACTGAAGAGTTTACAAGTGATTCTAATTTTTGGAAACCATTTTCTATTTCTTTAAAATGCGCATATGAAAACTCTTTTTTAATCATTGATTCAAGCCCAGTATTTTTAAAACCATGATACCGAGCGAATTGAATTTCATCTTTTGCATTTTTGATATCGTTGATACGGTAAAAATTTAGCGCACGTTCTAAATCAGCTTCTATCAACAAAACAGAATCCACCGGGGAAGAAAAAGCCCTGAATGCGAGCAAAAATAGGATTACAACTGGATAAAGAGCCCTCATAATTAAACCCCTCCTAATACAAACTTATGTAAACTAGTGCCATCAATCTTCGTGTGTAAAATATAGCAATGAAACTCTTAATTCTAAGTTACAATCCTAAGAATTATTTTTATTTTTTTGAAAGCTAAGCGAGGTTATAATCCGTGTGATTTTTCACGAATGGTACAGGTTCCCAAAACAGGGCGTTTGGATTTGTGCTGTTTGCAAAGCATTTTTGGAGGTTTTATGAGACTGCTCACACAATTCCTTGCGATTTTGTTGCTATTTGGTGCGTTAGCAAATGCAAATGAATTGGACTATGCGGATTTGGTCGCGAGAATCAAACAGACGTTTAAAGAGAGTATCGCGCTTTATGAGAGTGGCAAGCAAGATGAGGCGCGTTTGGTCGCTCAAAGTGCCTATTTTGAGCTGTTTGAGAACCTTGAAGGGCCTATTCGCATTAATGTGTCCGCGCGCAAATCCTACGCCATGGAGTCGAAGTTCGTAAAAATTCGCAAGCTCATCGCTAAGGGAGCTCCCATAGAGGAGGTTCGAGCGACGATTGATGACCTCTCAAGCGAAATGGACGAGGTGCTTCCGAAGATTGAAAAGGGTGCGAGACTAGTCGCTGAGAATAGTGAGGCGGAGGTGGCGAGCAAGGAGGCTTCAAATGGTGCCTCAGAGCAGCCCCTTGTGAGCGAGGAATCTTCGCAGGAACAGGTGCTTGAGCCACAGTGGCTTGAGCTTTTTTCAAGAATCGAAGACAAATACGCGGGCGCGCTTCAAGCATTCAAAGCGGGTGATCTTGAAGAGAGCAAGCGCCTTATTATTGCCGCACAGTTTGAGGATTATCGTAATGGAATGATGGAGACTGCGATTCGCCGATATGTGTCGCAGATTCGCGATGGGCAAATCCAAGGAGAGATGGGGCGGATTGTGCGTGCAATTAACGCTAAAGAGATCGAGGGGGAAGCAGAGCTGGAGGACACTCTTATGCGGCTTAAAAATAGCATTTACCTTGCCCTATCCGACCTTCCTAAAGAGGCGGGTGCGCTCGCTCAGGGGGTGGAGATTCCTAAGACAGAGGTGAGCTCAAAGAAGGATTTTTCTCTCGTTGTTATCGAGCTTGAAAAGCGCATGGATAGCGCGATTCAGAAATATGAAGCGGGTGAGAGAGCGCGGGCGATGAGTTTGGTGCAAGATTCCTACTTTGATATCTTTGAAGAGAGTGGCATGGAGCTTAAAATCGGCGCGGTGGATAATACGCTCAAAACCGCTATTGAAGCGACGTTTAGTCAGATTGTCGCCCTGATGAAGACCGAGGGTAATCTTGAAGCAATCAAGGGGGCGATTGCAACGCTCAATAGCCAGCTAAAAGAGGGCGTGAAACGCCTAGAGGGCACCGATGCGACCATGCTCTTTATCTACTCGCTTACCATCATTTTGCGCGAGGGAATCGAGGCTCTGATTGTCATCACAGCGATTATCGCCTACTTCATTAGGAGCGGTAATGCCCATCGCTTGAATGTCGTTTATAGCGCGCTTTGGACAGCGATTGCTCTAAGTTTTGTGAGTGCTTTTGTGATGAACTACCTCTTGAAGGTTTCGGGTGAAGGGCGTGAAATGCTTGAGGGAATCGTCATGCTTGTGGCGGTGTTCTTGCTATTTTACGTCGGTTTTTGGTTGCTTTCGAGCGCACACTCAAAAGAGTGGAATAAGATGATTGCACAGAAAGTTGATATATCTCTGAGCAGTGGCGCAACCTATTCGCTGTGGTCTACAGTGTTTTTAGCCGTCTATCGCGAGGGGGCAGAATGCGTGCTCTTTTATCAAGCTCTTTTTATTGACGCGGGTGAGGCGAGCGGATATGGTGCAGTTGTTTTAGGATTCGCTCTAGGGGTAGTGCTCCTGGTAGGGATATTCTATCTACTTAAAACAGGTGCAGTGCGCATACCGATTCGACCGTTTTTTATCGCGACTAGTGTGCTCATATTCTTTATGGCACTCATCTTTTCGAGTAAGGGAGTTATGGAGCTTGTCGAGGCACGTGTTTTTGAGCCAACACTTATTGAGGGCATGCCCTCTGTGATTTGGCTAGGAGTCTACCCCTATCTTGAGCCACTTATCTTGCAAGTGGCAATCCTATTTGGCGCAATTACGAGCGGTGCTTATATTGTGCTTAAATCAAAACATAACGAATCTTAAAAAGGAGGGAAACCGGGAATTTTTAAGATTTTTGAATTTTTATCTATTTTAAGGAGGAAACTATGATTTCATCGATGTTGCGCTCATTGTTGGCGTTGGGTGTCGTTTTTGCTATGGCGAATGCAGAGGAGATGCAAGAATTTCCTATCGGCGAAGAGCAGGAGATTAACAATATGAGTATCGCTGCGGTTTATCTAAAACCCATCGATATGGAACCTAAGGGAATCGACCTTGCTCCTTCTCAAGCGGATATTCACCTTGAGGCGGATATTCACGCTACTGAAGGGAACAAAAATGGTTTTGGTGCCGGAGAGTGGGTGCCCTATCTTACAGTGAAATATGAGGTCATCAATCTTGATACCAAAAAGAGCAAGAGTGGTGCATTCATGCCTATGGTCGCTGCAGATGGACCTCACTATGGTGCGAACATCAAAATGCTAGGTGTTGGAAACTATGAAGTGAAGTTTCACATTGACAACCCCTCTAAGCAAGGTTTTGGACGCCATGCGGATAAAGCTACTGGTGTAGGCAAGTGGTTTGAGCCTTTCACAGTCTCTTACAAATTTAAATACACTGGCGCACCTAAGTGAGAAATCTCAAATAAAGCGAGAATTTAAGCTTAGCTGATTAAGAGAGGGCGGGTTTCCGCTCTCTCTGCGATAGGATTTTTGATTCTCTATTTCGGTGGCGAGTCCAAAGTCTTATGTAAAAGCAAAGGAGTCTTCATGCCTATCTATCTAGTGCATGTGATGCAGGCGTTTTTGGGTGCGTTGCTGTTTGTCTTATTGCTTGAGTATCGACTTAGCCCCTTAAAACGGGTATTCTATTTCGCGTGTGGGGCACTCGCGGGAATCCTTTTCTTTGAGCTCTTAAGCCTCTATCTTTTTGAAAAAAGCCTAAAACTTGGTTTTGACCTCGCGCTACTTGTGCTTATCCCTGTGGGAATCCTGCTCTCTGTATTTGGACGATTCCCTGTTTTTGGGCTTTTTGAGAAGCTGTTTTTAGTCATTTTTGGATTAGGTAGTGGCGTCTCCTATGGAATAATTAGCCAAGACTTTCCGCTTTTAGAGGGTGAATTGTTAGATACACTCTCGCTTTTGTCTTCAGGGTTTGTGCTTTTGGCATTGTTGCTCTTAATTATGCTGGTGTGGGGCGCAAAAGGGCTTCTTAGAAATAGGGCGACTTCTCAGAGGATTGCCTTAGTGATTCTTGCGCTACTCATCATGCTCACACTTCTTGGAGACGTGGGGATTACCCTTATGCGCCTTAATGTTTTGCCCGCGCACTCCTTGCTTCTATCGCTTGTTGCAAAGATTTTGCATTACACATTTTTGCTCCCTTACATTAGCGTGGGAATCCTCTTTATGCTCGTGTTCTTGCGTTTTGCTTTTGCCCCAAAGCTCCCTAACAAAAGTGAAGTGGGCTCGATTCCTTTCCGGAAGCTTAAAGCCCTGCGCGAGGCTCTTGTACGCTCCTGCGGACTCTCTGCTGCATCGCTACTCGTGCTTCTTTTACTAATGCTCTATTATGACCTCTATGCATCACGTGCGCCACAAATCTCCACACCTACGGTGCTTGAGCCAGTGGATGGATATTTTGCGATTCCTATGGAGCGGCTAAGAGACAACGAGTTGCACCGCTTTGCCTACATTACAGACGAGGGCAATGAGATACGCTTCTTCTTAATTAATCGCTTCCCCGACAAAGATTCTCCTGTGGCGGTTTTTGACGCGTGCATGATATGCGGAGATATGGGCTATGTCAAAAAAGATGGCGAGCTTATTTGCATTGCCTGCAATGTTCGGATTTTTATACCCTCAGTGGGCAAAGAGGGTGGGTGCAATCCGATTCCTTTCCCTTTTGAGTTTGATGGCAAAGATGTAAAAATCACGCTAGATACGATACTTAAAGGAGTGCATTACTTCTCTAAAGTAGTAGAAAAAGAGGTAAGTGATCCTGTGAGCGGGGCGAAGCTTATTAACCTAAAAGCCCCCAAAAGCTATCTTTTTGGTGGTAAGACCTACTATTTTGAAAATGAGAAGAATCTTGAAACTTTCAAACAAGATCCCGAACGTTTTGTGGGCGAGATGACGCGGGCATTTTACCGAGCGCAGGGCTATAAAGCATTACAGGAGCAATGATGGAGCTACGCATTATTAAAGGGGCGATCATAGGGAATAAGATACAAAAATCCCTCGCATTTTTGACGATTTTCCTCGCTTCGATGTTGATTGCAACAATCTTAAATCTCACGCTAGGAATCGGCGATCAGGTGGCAAAAGAGCTGCGGAGTTATGGTTCAAATATCGTCGTGTTGCCTCGTGGAAATTCCTTGAGCGTAGAGATTGATGGGCGAGAGTTTCGCCCTTTGGCAAGCGATTCCTATCTCAAGGAAGAAAACTTAAAAAGCATTAAGGAGATTTTCTGGCGTAATAATATTGTCGGATTTGCTCCATTTTTAGAGGGCGAGATTGTCGATGATGAGGGGCGAAAATGGGCGATTCTTGGGAGCTATTTTGATAAAAATGTCGCTATTGAAGATGAGCCAAATTACCGCACAGGTGTGCGCGTGGTCTATCCTTTTTGGAGCGTTGAAGGGGAGTGGATTAGCGATGATTCCTTAACTGAAGTGTTACTTGGCGAGGAGATTGCGCGTTCGCGCGCGCTTAGTGCGGGCGATTCCCTAAAAATTGGCGGGGAAGAGTTCAAGATTAAAGGGATATTAAAAGGTGATGCGGAAAATAAGCTCATCGCCCCGCTCGCCCTTGTGCAGAAGCTTTTGCATTTGGAAGGGAAAGTGGCGCGCGTCGAAGTCTCTGCACTCACGATTCCCGAGAATGACCTCTCGATTAAGGCGCGCCGCAATCCCGACGCGCTTGATGCACTTGAGTATGATGTGTGGTATTGCACGGCGTATGTGAGCTCGATTGCCTATCAGATTGAGGAATCTTTCCACGGTGCGAGCGCGAAAGCTCTCATGCGCGTGAGTGGAGGCGAAAGTAGCGTTGTCAAGAAGATACAGTCCCTCATGGGGGTTGTTACGATTATTACATTGCTCGCCTCATCAATCGGGATTGCCTCGCTCATTGCCACGGAAATCCATAGACGCAAAAAGGAAATCGGCCTTCTAAAGGCTCTTGGCGCGAGTGCGCTCTCCATTTATGCGCTCTTTATCGCCGAGTCGCTGCTTATCGCGCTATTTGCGGGAATCGTGGGTGCAGGGGCAGGCTATCTCATCTCTAATCTTATGGCGGTGGGAATCTTCAATCACGGTGTGGGGGTGAGCTATATTGTGTTACCTCTTAGTGTGAGTTTTGCCCTTTTTGTGGTTATTGTAGGCTCGATACTTTCTATGCGTAGTGTCGTGGAGCTATCCAATGCGGAGGTGCTTTATGGGCGCAAATAGTAGAGTTGCGCGGGCGAGATTTCTCGCGAGAATGCTCTTTTTTAGCCTTTGGTGGAGTGGCGCGCGCACTTTGGCGATTTTTGTTGCGATTATGCTCGGAGCGTGCGTGAGCGGGGCATTTATCAATGTCTATTTGGATATCGATTCTAAAATGCGCAAAGAGCTCAAAGCCTATGGTGCAAATCTAATTATCGCTCCACAGGAATCGCAATCCTCTATAATCGCGCAAGATCGCTATGAAGCAATGATCCAAAAGGTCGATTCTTCCAAGCTTTTGGGGCATGCTCCCTATCTTTTCGGGCTTGCGCGATTGAGCTTAGGCGAAGCGGTAGTTGTGGGGGTGGATTTTGCGGGCATGAAGATTAGCAAGCCCTTTTTAGAGGTGCTTGATGGGTCGTATATCAATGTTGATTTTGATGAGCGCAATGCCCTCATGGGGGTCGATCTTGCGAAAAAGATGGAGCTTCACGTCGGATCACTTGTGGATCTTACGCATGAGGGGCGAGCGACCAAGATTCGTATCAAGGGAATCGTCTCTAGCGGGGACAAAGAGGACAACATGCTCTTTGTGGCGTTGCCGTTGGCGCAGAGGATTTTGGGCAAAGAGGGGGTGATACACTTTGCTGAGGCGGTTGTTTTGGGCGATTTTGACGAGCTCAGCTCTCTTGGAGCGAGGCTTAGCGATGAGATGATGAATATCAAGCCCCTAGCGAGAATCTCGCTGAGCGAAGGAATCGTCATTGATAAAATTCGCCTACTCATGGCACTTGTGGCGTTTATCGTGCTTCTTATTGCATCGATGTGTATCCACACGACCCTTGGATCAATCATCTTTGCGCGTTCTAGTGAGATTGCGCTGCTACGCTCTTTGGGGGCGTCTAAGGGCGATATTGTGTGGCTCTTTATCGGAGAAATGCTCCTTTTGACGCTGTTTGCCTCCTTGATTGGGGCACTTCTAGCGTTGCTGCTTTCGCAGTGGATCGGCATAGCCGTTTTTGGGTCGGGGATTGATGTGCGAGCCTTGAGTATCCCGCTAGCGATGGGGCTTTCGCTAATCTTTGCGATGGGAGCAGCTTATTATCCTATCAAGCGCACATTGACATTAAGTGTAAGTAATATTTTACGAGGGGAATGAGATGTCCATAGTATTAGAATTGAAAAATATCGGGAAGCGTTTTGGCGATGTCGTGGCGTTAGAGGGGATCAATCTTTCCGTCAATCAAGGAGAGTGGGTCAGTATTATGGGGCCTTCCGGCTCGGGAAAGAGCACGCTTTTAAATATCCTCTCACTCATGGATCACCCAAGTAGTGGCGAATATCTGCTCCTAGGCGAAGAATCGGGCTCGCTAAATGAGCAACAACAGCTTTTGGTGCGACGTGAGAAAATTGGGCTTATTTTTCAGCAGTTTCATTTGATTCCCTACCTTAATGCGCTCGAAAACGTGATGATTGCGCAATATTACCACAGCAGCATTGATGAAGATGACGCTCGCAAGGCACTTGAGCGCGTGGGGCTCTCTCATCGGCTGACGCACCGCCCCAGCGAGCTTTCGGGTGGGGAGCAGCAGCGTCTGTGTATTGCGCGAGCTCTTATTAATGAGCCAGAGATTGTGCTAGCTGATGAGCCCACGGGGAATCTAGATGCGCAAAATGAAGAGGTGATTTTGGAGCTCTTTTGTAAACTCCGCTCTGAAGGGAAAACGCTCGTGCTGATTACGCACAACCCTGAGCTAGGGAAGTATGGCGATAAAGTTGTTCGGCTAAGACATGGCAAAATGGAGTAATAGAATGATGAGGCAAGCCCAAAGAGCCAAAAGCACCCTAGGATTCTTGGCGGGGTATGCGAAGTGGCATTTTAGGTCCGTGCTTTATTTTGTAAGCTCGCTCGCATTCGCGGGAATCCTCGCCGGCTGCATGGAGCAGGGGGTAGCTTTGGGCGAGCGTGCCCCTAGTATTTCTGCTAAGGATTCCCGCGGTCAAGCAGTGAGTCTTGAGGATTTTACGGGCAAAGCCATCATCATTCGCTTTTGGAGTCGTGGTTGCACCATTTGCATGCGTGAAATGCCCTATTTGGAGAAGCTTCAGAATGAGCATGAAGGGAAGTTCGTGGTGCTGGCAATCAACGCGCACGATTCCCCCGCAGAGATTGAGCGCGTGAGGGAATCGCTCGGGGTGAGCTATCCATTACTTCGCGATGATTTGGATATTACGACGCGACGCTATGGCGTGGTGGCGATTCCCACGATGTTTCTCATTGACAAGGAAGGAAAAGTGAGGGATAAAATTTATGGTGAGCAGCCGTGGAATAGCGTCCGCACGAGGATTTTGGGAATATTATGAGAGGGATTTTTTTAGCGTTCATTTTTCTTTTTGGTGCGTGTGGCGATACGCTAGGCACGAAGAGTCATCGTGTGCTAAATGATGATAAGGAGATTGTTACGACCATTTTCCCGCAGGAGAAGCGTCTGCAAAATTCCCTGCACAAGCCTACAATTTGGTTCTTTTTCACCGAGAATTGCGGGGCATGCAAAGAGGCGATCCCCCATCTTAATGCGCTGGCAAGAGCCTATGAGGGCGAAATTGAAGTGCTTGGTGTGCTGGGGCAGGGTATGGGCGAGGTGAAAGATCGCGCCTTTTTGGAGCGTTATGAGATTAATTTTAAGGTCATATCCGATCGAAATTCTGCTGAATATTTGAGCCGAGCTTTTGGCGGTGTGAGGGGTGTGCCCGCGCTTTTTATGCTCGATGAGTCGGGCGGGACGAAGCGAAAATATTTTGGGCTAGTTCCGCGCGCTATGCTAGATGAGGGCGCGAGGGTTTTGCGACAGGGCGGGTAAATTAATGGCATAAAGAAGCGTTTAAATGCCCTTTGAATGCGAATTTCCTCAATGTGCGAGGGTGCTCTCTAAAGCCGTTACGATTCCTCCAAATATTTCTCCAGCTCGTTCGTAATAAACTCAAGATTCTTAAGCCCCAGAATATCCTCATCTTTTAGTCCGATTCTCCAAAGGCGTTCATTTTTGAAGCTCTCTTGAATCTCGCGCAGATACTGCTCTTGCAGTGCGTAGCGTTTCGCAAAAAACGGATCATTGCTGCGCGGAAGTATCTTGTTGATGATGAGTGCATACGCCCTGAGCCCCTCGTGTGCGAGCGAGTGCAGCGCGCGCCCTCATGGCATGAGAGTGAGGCATTTGCGGAACATGTGCTGGAGCGTTTCAGTCCCGCTTCGCTCCTTTTTAGCGAGGGGGTTTGCG
>JBQMYQ010000035.1:0-20608 GCA_052173415.1 Wolinella sp.
TCTAATAAATTACAAAGAAAGTATCGCAAAAGTTATGACTCACTTAAGATATAATCCAACAAAACATTTACTTTGGGACTTTCATGAAACAACATTTTTTAGACGAACTTAACCCAACCCAAAGGGAAGCCGCGACGCAAATTGATGGTCCTTTGCTAATTCTTGCTGGGGCAGGAAGCGGCAAAACTAAAACCATCACGACGCGACTGGCTTATCTTATTGAGGAAGTGGGGATTCCGCCCGCAAATACTCTCACGCTGACTTTTACAAATAAAGCGGCGGCAGAGATGCGTGAGCGCGCGCTAAAACTTATTCAAAAGCGTGAAATGCACCCGCCTTTATTATGCACGTTTCATAAGTTTGGACTTATTTTCTTAAAATTTTATATCACAAGAATCGGGCGGAAGAATAACTTTGTGCTTATTGATAGCGACGATAGAAAGAAGATTATAAAAAATATCAACGATGAACTTCCGATAGGATTTGTTGATAGTGAAATTTCACGTATGAAAAATTGGCTCATCTCGCCGAGTGAGGCATTGACAAGTGCGCAAGATAAAAATTATAAACTAATTGCTTCAATATACGAAAAATATGAAGAGTTTTTGCGCGAAAAAAATATGGTGGATTTTGATGATCTTTTAGTGCTTACGCTTAAAATTTTAGAGTCCGACTCTGTATTGTGCAATGAGATGAGTCAAAAATATCAATACATTATGGTTGATGAATATCAAGATAGTAATGAATTGCAGTATAAACTCTTGCAAAAGCTCTGTTCTACGCATAAAAATCTCTGTGTCGTGGGTGATGATGACCAGAGTATTTATGGCTGGCGTGGGGCAAATGTTCATCATATTTTAAACTTTTCTGATCACTTTAAAGGGGCAAAAGTAATCAAACTTGAAGAGAATTATCGCTCTACAAAACCTATACTAGATGCGGCAAATTCTCTAATTGAATTTAACAAAGGACGTTTGGGAAAAAAGCTAATAAGCGTAAAAGGAAGTGGAAAAGGTGTAGAAATTTTAGAGTCCAGCGATGAGACAGAAGAGACGCGCAGGATTGCTAATAAAGTGCGTATTTTGCTTGATGAGGGCGCAGATCCTAGCGATATTGCCGTGCTGTTTCGCCTCAATGCACTTTCTCGCTCGCTAGAAGAGGCGTTTAATCGTGCAAAAATCCCTTACAAACTCGTAGGCGCAGTGCGATTTTATGAGCGCAGCGAGATTAAGGATATTCTAAGCTATTTTCGCCTCGTGGTCAATCCGCATGATGATTTTTCCCTCGCGCGGGTGATTAACCGCCCTAAGCGTGGGATTGGGAAAACAACGCAAGATAAGATTTTACTACATGCAGAGCGCACGGGTTTATCAGTGTTTGAACTCTTAAATAGGGGAGAATTCAAGGAGATTTTGAGCGCGAAAAACATTGCGACATTGACGGGATTTTTTGCCATAATTGAGGAGCTTCGCGCAGTTTTGGAGGAATCGACCTTGCGATTTTTAGATCGCTTCGAGGAGCTTATCGAGCTTAAAGAGCACTTTGACAACCCCAAAGATACGATTGATCGCGTTTCAAATATTGAAGAATTTTACGGTGTGTTTCGCGATTTTGTTTTGAATAACCCGCTCGCAACTCTTGAGGATTTTCTGAATGATTTATCCTTAAGGAGCGATCAGGACGAGATGAGCGAGAGTTTTGTCTCGTGCATGAGCGTGCATGCAGCCAAGGGGCTTGAGTTTGAGCATCTTTTTGTGATCGGGTTTGAGGAGGGATTTTTCCCTATGATCCGTGAAGGGAGTGATCTTGAGGAGGAGCGCAGGCTCGGATATGTCGCTTTTACGCGGGCGAAAAGCTCACTGTGTGTGAGTTATGTCCATTCGCGCTTTTACAAAGGGCGGCGCACTGAGCTTTTGAAGTCTCGATTCCTCAAAGAAGCGGGGCTTGTGGAGGGGAGCTTGACGCTAGAGAAGCGGAGTAACTTCAAAAAGGGCGATCTGGTCGTGCATAAAATCTTTGGAATCGGGCGTGTGAACGAGGTTCAAAGCGCAGGCAAGGAGTATAAGCTTAAGATTAATTTTTCTGGAATGGTGCGTGAGATCCTCTCCTCGTATGTGCTTAAAGCATAGACTGGGAATCCAAGTGGGAATCGGGCAAAAGACAAGAGGCGGGAATCTACACGGAATGGTGCGCGAATTCCGCTAGGAATCGTGCAAAATGGTTAAAACATCATAAGATGAGCGAGTAAATTTTGGAGCAAATTAAAGAAGCGATGAAAGAGAATGCCATTTTTGTTGGGAAAAAGCCCATTTTTATGAGCTCAAATCGTTATTTGCAGCACCTTAAACATCGCTTTGGCGTAAAAAAAGCCGGCTACAGTGGCACGCTCGATCCTTTTGCTACAGGCGTGCTGATCGTGGCATTTGGGGGCTATACGAGGCTTTTTGAGCACATTATTCAAGAGCCAAAAATCTATCGTGCGACGCTGTGGCTTGGACTTTTAAGTGATTCCCTTGATATTGAGAGGGTGCTTAGCGTGCAGATTCTCGCACCTTTTAAAGAGGGGAAAATCGCTCAGGTAATGGAGGCTCTTGAGGGCGAAATTGAATACACGCCCCCAAAATATTGTGCCAAAAAAATTGGCGGAAAACGCGCCTATGAGCTTGCGCGCGAGGGTAGGGCAGTGGAGCTAGAGCGGAGTAAAATGTCCGTTTCTTCGCTAAAAATGCTCAACTATTCTCATCCGTTTGTCCATTTTGAGGCAAAAGTGAGCAAGGGGGCGTATGTGCGCAGTTTGGGCGCGATGATTGCCCGTGAGCTTGGCTGTGAGGGTGCGTTAAGCAGTCTTACGCGCGTGAGTGAGGGAGGGCTTGTTTTTGAGGATTATAAGCCTCTTGATCCACTCGCTCTAATCCCCTATCCTAGGCTATTTTTGCCTTATCTAAAAGAGCACATGGCACAGGGGAGGAAGCTTGGTGTATCTTGTCTTGGGAATCTTGATGAGGGCAGGTATATAGTGGAATTTGAGGAAACTTTCTCTATAATAGAAGTCAAAGCGGGGCGGGTCACCTACCTGCTCAATAGGATGGAAAAATGTTGATTTTATCAAGGAAAGAGGAGGAGAGCATCGTCATTGGTGATGAAGTGGTCATCAAGGTGATCTCAATTGACAAAGGGAGCGTGAAGCTCGGATTTGAAGCGCCTCCACACATGTTGATTTTGCGCGAGGAGCTCAAAGAGGCGATCGCTAGTGAGAATCTCAAGGCTTCAGGTGAGGGAGGTGATTTGCAATCCCTTGCGCTCATCTCTCAAAAGATTAAAAAGTAGCCTAATATGCGCCCTTTTCGCTCGTATGCAAAGATTAATCTTTTTTTAAAAATTATAGGCACGCGGGGCGATTATCATGAGCTTGTGTCGCGTTTTTGGCGCATAGATTCGCTCTATGATACGCTCATATGGCTGGAGGGGTGCGAGAGTTTTACGGTGCGTGGAAAGTTCTCTTGTGAGATGAGACAAAATAGTATTTACAAAGCTAAAGAGGCTTTGATTCCCCATTTAAGTAGCACACAAAAGCGCGAGCTGGAGCAGCTTGGGGTCTCTGTAGAGAAGCATATTCCCGAGGGAGCGGGGCTTGGGGGTGGGAGTAGCAATGCAGCAACTTTTCTCCTCATGGTAATTGAGCGTTTTAATCTTAGGCTAAGTCTTGAGGAGCTCGCGGGAATCGGCGCGCGCGTGGGGGCAGATGTCCCGTTTTTTATCTTTGGATACAAAAGCGCGAATGTTTTTGGGATTGGCGAGCATGTCAAAGAGGTGCGCGAGATTCCCGCAAGAGTAGAGCTTTTTACCCCGCCTTTGGAGATTAATACGGGGGCGGTTTATCGCCATTTTCGGCGCGAGATTTTAGGGAATCTTGACCTAAACAAGCAGGCAAAAACGGCAGAGGAGCTGTGCGAATACAAAGGAAGCGAGATTTTAGAGCACCCCGATCCGCTAACGCTAAATGACCTCTATCCTGCGGCACTTGCATGCGATCCGAGCCTCAGAGAGTATGCTTTGCCCGGGCGGTTTTTTAGCGGGAGTGGGAGCACCTTTTTTGCCAAAAGGCGGGAATCGTAGATGGCAAAAGCGGTCGCGAATAACAAAAAAGCCTTTTTTGATTTTCACATTTTAGAGCGATTTGAGGCGGGAATCATGCTTAGTGGCAGTGAAGTGAAGGCGATCCGTGCGGGTAGAGTGAATCTGAAAGATAGCTTTGTGAAAATCATTAAAAGCGAGGCATTTTTGTTGAATGCTCACATATCTCATCTCGAGACGACCAATCCGCATTACAAGCCCGATGAGAGGCGTGCCAGGAAGCTTCTGCTCCATCGTGCACAGATTGATAAGCTCACAGGGAAAGTCTCCACAGAGGGTATGAGTATCGTCGCGCTTTCACTCTATTTTAATAAGCGAAATCGCGCTAAAATCGAAATTGCCCTCGCAAAAGGGAAAAATCTGCATGACAAGCGAGAGACGCTCAAACGTCGCATTCAAGAGCGTGAAGCGCGAAGTGCGCTAAAGGAGTATTAAATGCAATATTTTGAATACATTTTTGCTACGGTCGTGACGGTGGCGGTTTTTTGGTTTTTTTATTCAAGGAGCAAAAAGGAGGAGCAACGGCTCAAGCGCGATAATGTGATTAGCAATTTTGGCTTTAAGAGCTTCAAAAGGTAACCAATGGAGCGCTATTTAAAGCTACTTGATTATGGTGTCTTTGCAATCTTGGGAATCCTAAGCGTAATTGCGGTGTGGGCGAGTATCGAGCGGCTACTTTTTTACCGCACGATACGGGTGGATTCCTACACGCACCGCAAAGAGCTTGAGATTGATCTCACAAAACGCCTAACCATCATCACTACAATCGGCTCGAATGCTCCGTATGTGGGGCTTTTGGGGACGATTTTTGGAATCATGCTCACATTTTATCGGATCGGAGAGAACAACCCAGTAGATTCCGCTAAGATTATGCAGGGGTTGGCACTCGCGCTCATAGCGACTGCGCTAGGACTTTGCGTAGCGATCCCTGCGGTGATTTTCTATAATCTTTTGGTGCGAAAGAGCGAAGTTTTGCTCGCAAAATGGGACATTTATCAAGATCTAAACACACAAGAGAGTTCCGCTCATGAAGCGGAATCCACACAGGATGTGCATGATACAAAAGAAGATTGAGGGCATCAATATTGTCCCATTCGTTGATATTATGTTGGTGTTGCTTGTCGTGGTGCTGATGAGTGCTACATTTGTGTCTCGGGGGTCGATTCCTGTGAATTTGCCCCGCGCTGAGAGCGAGCTTGAGGATAAATCTTTGCAAGAGCGAGAGGTAACGATTCGCGCTAATGGCGAGCTCTATTTTGAGGGTAAAATGGCGAGCCTTGATACAATAGGGCAGCGCATTGGCAAGCTAGACAAGGAGACACACATCGTGATCCGTGCTGATGCACTCAGCCCCCTAGAACATCTTGTGGCACTTCTTGGAGTGTTACAAGGCGTGGGAATCGATAATATCTCAATCATCACACAAAAACCTTGAAAACACCTACGCAAAGGAGCGTCTATGCGAATGGATTATGATATAGGCACGATAATATCGGCGTTTGTAACATTTGGCATTATCATGTTGATTGTGCGTTTTTATCTGAAGTTTGTCGCATCCAAGCGTCCTACTATCCAGCGTCCTGAGTGGATGCGAGATGAAAGGGGTGAGTGATTATGGGGCTTGGAGTGTGGATTAATATTCTTTTTACCCTAGCGATGGGTGCGCTGGCATTGGCTGATTATCGCACGTTTGCGACCCCTAGACATCGGGATTTTAAGTCTATTATCATGAGCACAGGCGTATTGGGGACGTTTGTGGGGATTTTTGTCGGATTACTTGATTTTGACACACTTAAAATCGAGGAATCCGTCCCCTTGCTCCTTGAGGGTTTGAAGGTCGCTTTTTATACTTCAATCGTGGGAATGGGTTTGGCGATTTTGCTCTCAGTGATCCAAAAAAGCAAAAATGTCAAAAGCGACACACAGGCAACTACGGACTATTTTTTGCGTCAAGCTTCAAAACTTAATTTACTTGAATCGCTCCCTAAAATCGTCAATATTTTTGAGCAACAGAGCCGATTCCTAGAAGCAATGCAAGAAGGCAAAGAGCAGCAACACAGGCATCTTTGTGAGCTTTTGGAATTGCGTTTTGGCGAAATCAGGACAGCACTGGAAGCAGCGATTAAGCAGCTTGCGCATGGGGCATCTCAGGAGATTGTAAGTGCGCTAGAGGCGGTTATTAGGGACTTTAATAAAAATTTAAGTGAGCAATTTGGTGATAATTTTAAGGAGCTCAACGCCGCGACATTAAAAATGCTCTCATGGCAGGAAAATTACAAAAGTAGCATTGAAGCAATTGAGAGGAATCTTGCTCTCTCTCAAAGTGCATTAGAAAGCAGTAGCCACTCCTTGGAGAAGATTCATAAAACTAATAGTGAGGTGCGAGAATTTTACAAAGAGCTAGGCGAGCTAATCCATACATATAAGCAGCAAAATAGCGAGCTTAGCATGCATTTAGAGAGTTTTTCTATGCTTAGAGAGAGGGCTCAGGCGGGTATAGAGGAGCTAAATGAATTTTTTAATAGTTCAAATGAGCATCTAAAATCTTTAAGTATTCATGTGAGTGAGAGCTTCCAAAAGACGCAGGAATCGCTCCTAGAGAGTGGTCGATTCCTGCAAGAGGAGAGTCACAAAGAGGTTGGAGCATTGCTTGAGGGTGTGAGAGAGGCTCATGTAGGAGTAAATGAGACATTTATCGCCCAAAGTGGCGAGCTTAGCGACTATATCAAGGAGGAGATGACGCATTCGCGTGCTGAAGTGGGCGAGCAACTGCACGCGCTAAAGAGTGATTTTGGCGAGTTTGTTTTGCTCCTTAAGACAAGCTTAGCCGATCGCTCAAATGAAGTGTTTAACGCACTTCAAAAGAGTGTCCAAGAGACACAAGAACACTTAAGCACACAAGAGCGTATCTATAAAGAGCGAGGAATCGAGCTTTTTAGCGCGCTTTTAGCACGTTTTGAGGAGTTAAGCGTGGAGATTGCGCAGGGTAATAGTGAAAAAATAGAAGAGATTTCTTCACGCGCCAGAGGCTTTTTTGAGGAATTTACAGCACAGTGGCAGGGCGATCATGAACGCTTAAAAGAGGCGTTCTTTGCCTCAAATGGAGAGATTAAAGGGAGTTTTGAAGCGATGAGTAGGCATGCGGGAGCGCAGCTAGAGCTTCTTGTGCAAAACTTAAAAGAGGGCGTTTCTGAGACAAAACAGAGTATCACGAAGGCTAATGAGACGCTTGCACATGGGACTTTGGAGCTTCTACAAACTCATCAAAAATCACAATTTAAGCTCTTTGGCGAGAGTGTAAGCTCTATCAGCGGACACCTTGTAGAGCTTGAGGAGGGGGCGCAAAAATCACTCAAGAATCTTGCGCTTGAATACATGAGGCTTTTGCAAAAGATTACCAAAGAGAGTGTCCAACTCCCTAAAGAAGCGAGTATGACGATGATTAGTGAGTTTGAAACACTTCAAAAAGAGGTGCTTGGAGGTATTCATGCGACCAATCAGACACTTCTTAAGAATCGGCGTGAAATTGAGGGGCTTCTTTCGCTCTTTGCAGAGAACATTCAACAATCCCTCGATCATAACAATGCAATGAATCGCGACCTTACAGCTTCGCTCAAGGAGCTTGATGGCGCATTAGAGGGTATGATAAATAATTTCAAGCGTGATTATGAGTGGTTTTTACGACGCATTCGCGAGCTCATCGGTAGCAGATCGGCATTTTAATGAGAGAGAATAGCGAGTGGATTAGCATTTCTGATATGATGGCGGGGCTAGTAATGGTCTTTTTGCTCATCGCGGTCTCCTACATGGTAAGCTCTGCGTATGACCGAAAGAGCCTAGAGCGCAAGAATCGTGAGCTTCATGAGTTAAATAGTAGGATGAGTGATGTGGCGCGAACGTTTAGAAATCTGCAGCTTGATCTATACAACGACCTTTTGCGCGAATTTTCTAGGAATCTCAACGAATGGAATGCGACGATCGATATGGATAATACAATCAGATTCCGCGAACCTGATGTCCTTTTTGATATGGGGAAAAGCCAAGTTAAGGGGCGATTTAAGATCATACTAGATGATTTTTTTCCACGCTATGTCAAAATCCTCACTCAGGAGAAGTATCGCAACGATATTGAGGAGATTCGGATTGAGGGGCATACTTCTAAAGAGTGGAATCGTGCCAAGACACCAGAGGAGCAATATCTGGGTAATGCAGCGCTCTCGCAAGCTCGAGCTTTTGGGGTGCTTGAGTATTGCTTCTCGCTAAAGGCTATCCAAAGCGAGCAAGAGTGGCTTGTAAAAGTGTTGCGCGCGAATGGTCTCTCCTTTGCAAAGCCCCTTGATTCCGAGGGACTCTCTAGGCGCGTAGAGTTTCGCGCAATTACACGAAGTCATCAGAAGATTTTGAAAATTCTTGACTTAAGCAAGGAGTTATGATTGTCCTATACATCGGTTGCTATTGAGGCTTTTTCGGGGCTTGGGCTATTTTTATTTGGCATGTATTACATGGAACGCGCGATTGAGGAGAGTGCAGGGCGGACGTTTAAGCGGTTAATTAAGGACTTCACCGCGACGCCCTTTAAGGCGGTAATGAGCGGGATTTTCTCGGCTGCAGCGCTTCAGAGCAGCACCGTGGTTGCACTCATGACACTATCCTTTGTCGGGGCTGGGCTTGTGAGCCTCACAAGTGCCATTGGCGTAGTATTTGGCGCAAGTTTTGGGACGACATTTTCTGCATGGCTTGTCGCACTCATCGGCTTTAAGATTAAAATCGACGCGCTCGCCCTGCCCGTAATTGGACTAGGCGGATTTATCCTTATTTTTAACAAACGAAGCAACTCGAAATTCGTGGGAATCGCGCGCATGATGCTTGGCTTTGGATTCCTCTTTTTGGGATTGCATTATCTCAAGCAGAGCTCTGATTTTCTCTCCGCCTCCTTTGATTTTAGCGAATACTTGCTCTATCCTTTGCCGATATTTATCTTAATTGGCGCGATTCTCACCATAGCGATCCAATCCTCATTCGCCCTCGCTGCAATCGCCCTTGCCGCGCTGAATGCGCACGTGATCGACTTCCCCGTCGCCGCAGCTCTGGTCGTGGGCTCAAATGTCGGCACAACGACGACCTCACTCATCGGCTCGCTTGGAGGTGGCGCGGATAAGAAGCGCGTCGCCATTGCACACTTTGGCTTTAACCTAATCATCGCTATGATCGGCTATGTGTTGCTCTCACCGCTAACATATATCGTCATGGAGGGCATGGGCTTAAAAAACGATCAATCTGTGGCGCTTGCGATGTATCAGACGCTCTTTAATCTCATCGGTCTTCTGCTCCTTGCGCCCTTTATTCCGTGGTTTTCGAGGTGGTTATCGGCATTTTTTGCAAACGAGCAGAGTGAAGAGGTAACGCAATACATCGGCGCGGTCGATACGACCGTCGTAGATGCTTCACTTGAGGCGATTTACAAGGAGAGTATCTACCTGCTAGAATCAGTCTTGCGTTTTGGCTCACTCCTGCTTAGTCTCAATCCTGAGGAGGTTTTTAACCGCAACAAGCGGATCTGGAAAGTGCTCGCCAAAGAGAATGTCGGCAGAGAGGATAATGTCCCAAAGATTTATCGCAATATTAAGCGGCTTGAGATGCGGATTCTCGCTTATGGAGGGGAGTTTGACCATAAGACGCTCGAAGAAGAAGAGAAGCTACGTCTAAGCAAAATCCTCCAAGCGGTGCGCGACATCTCCTATGCAGCGAAGATGCTCAAAGATGCAAAGGCGAATATCGAAGAATTCAGCGATAGCGATATTGAATACATCAATGACAATTACGATCGCATTCGCTACGATTTGATGAAGCTTTTTAGGAATATTAAGCAGATTTTAGACGAAGATGAGACGGACGATTCCTTCGCCGAGGCACAAAAGGTCGCGAAAGATATGGAAAATGAGAATGAGGAGACGGTGCGCGTGATCGCTCAAGTCGTCAAGGAGTATAATATCCCCGATGATCTCGCCTCATCGCTTCTAAACCTCAACAGAGCCGTCATCAACGCAAACGATTCTCTGCTTAGGTCGCTCATCACGCTACTGAAGCTTGAGAATAAGAGTCAAGTTTCTGCGTGAAATGCCGATAGTTTGATACGTCATCTTATTAGAAAGGATTGACAATGGATCTTATGGGAATCGGAGCAGGGTTGGCAAATAGTTCGGGTCCTGTGGCTATTCCGGTGTTAAAAAAGGCTATGGAGACACAAGAGAATCTCGCGATGCAGATACTGGAGGGGACGCTAGGTGCGCTAAGTCAGCCCAGCCCATCCTCTCATGCCCCCATTCAGGAAGCGGCGGTAGCGACGGGTCGAGGCACTTCACTTGATGTTCGTGCGTAAGTAAAACTCCCTAGGAGAGGTCGTTTTGGCTTTCTCCTTTGGGTGTGATGACTATTCTTGTTCCTGCAGGTCTCTTTAAATTTTTATTCCTTATCCCCCTGCACAGCAAAGATTATCCCTTGCTTTCCTCTTCTTTAGCCCTCCACTTTTTTAAGTTTTTACAGCTCGTAAAAGTATTTTTGGCAGGCAACTTATGCAAGTGAAAACCTGAATGCTTGTTGTGTTTCAATCCCCTTAATCGGGTCAGGATTGACTGAATAGCCTAAAAGACTATGCTCTTTGGAGAAAAATTAATGAATTTACTTGAGAAAAGAGCTTTTAGAGTGCCTAAAATCAACCAAAAGTGCGAAAAAGTTCGCAAATCTAAGAATCGGAGAAAAAGCGAGACTCGGAAAATATTCGCTTTGAAATAATGCGCGTGCGCTCTCGTAAAATAGGGAAAAATGTATCTTTTTTGTTATAATCATGGCGTCTGGATGAAGCGTGATTTCCAACATATTGGGGTCCGACAATCAAAGTTTAGTCAGGCGTGTAGTTGCTCTTGTGTGTTCGGTGTTTCCGCTTGTAGCTCCCTATGGAGTGAGGATCTGTCGCCTAAAGGAGTGCTCTAGTCCTGAGTTGTTGGCTTTTTAGGGCTACACAACTTGGTAACGCCCGTCCGGACGCTATTTGTATCGATGGAGTGCGTATGAAAATTCTCATTATAGGAAGTGGAGCGCGGGAGTATTCCATTGCTTTGGCTCTCAAAAAAGATGCGCGAGTGAAGCAGATTTTTTTCTCTCCCGGCAATGGCGCGACGCTGGGAATCGGCGAGAATCTCAGCTTTGCTTCCTATGATGAGCTGGCGGAATTTGCCCTTTCGCGCGCGTTGGATTTGGTCGTGATAGGACCTGAGCAGCCTTTGGTTGATGGCTTGAGCGACCTTTTGCGCCAAAAAGGGCTTGCCGTTTTTGGTCCTAGCGCGAGTGCAGCGAGACTAGAAGGCTCAAAAGGCTTTATGAAAAATTTTGCCGCTCGCCATGGGCTTCCTAGCGCGCGATTCTTGGAGACTAGCTCGCTGGATGAGGCGAAGCGTTTTATCACTTCGCTCACGCCCCCTGTGGTGGTGAAGGCCGATGGTTTGTGCGCGGGCAAGGGCGTGATCATTGCTCAAAGCCACGAAGAAGCCATGGAATCGTGCGCAAAAATGCTCAGTGGCGAGGGGTTTGGCGAGGCGGGGAAGCGCGTCGTAATTGAGGAGTTTTTGGAAGGCTTTGAGCTCTCGGTTTTTGCACTTAGTGATGGCGAGGATTATATTCTGCTACCTGCATGTCAGGATCACAAGCGTCTTTTGTCTGGGAATCGCGGTCCAAATACCGGTGGAATGGGAGCATATGCGCCCACTCCTTTGGCGAGCCCGGAGCTTCTAAGTAAAATTGATGAGCGTATTATCGCCCCTACGATCAAGGCGATGAAAAGCGAGGGGAATCCTTTCTGCGGCGTGCTTTTTGCGGGAATCATGGTCGTTGAGGGCGAGCCCTATTTGCTTGAATTTAATGTCCGTTTTGGTGACCCTGAATGCGAAGTTCTGTTGCCTCTTTTAAAAACTCCTCTGCTTGATCTGCTTTTAGCAAGCGCAAAAGGCGGGATTGCTAGGCTCAAAGTGGAATTTTGGGATCGATTTTGCGTGGGAGTCGTCATGGCTTCAGGGAATTATCCTTACGGAAATTCCGCGCCCCAGAGGATTAATATCGCTTCAGATTATGCAGAGAGTGAGGAATCGCACCTCTCTTTTGCGGGCGTGAGCTTCAAAGAGGGCGCGCTTTATGCGAGTGGCGGGCGGGTGCTTGTGTGCGTCGCGTCGGGCAGGGACGTGAAAGAGGCACGCGATCGAGCCTATGAGCTGGTTTGTAAGGTCGATTTTATTGGGGCGCAGTGCCGAAATGATATTGCACATGAGGTTTTGTGATGAATGAACGTTTGGAAGAGATATTTATGCGCGAAGGGCTAAAAAGTCCGACGATGGGTAGGCGTATGCTCGCTTATATGATTGATGATTTGCTCATTACGCTGATTATTGTCGTCTCTTTGTGGGAATCGCTCGCGCTGCAGGGCAACGATCCCGAAGCGATGATTGCCGTGATTAATTCAGCCGTTTTGGAAGTAATTGCGCTCAAATTCGCTTACCATTGGCTTTTTACCGCACTGTATGGAGCGAGTCTAGGGAAGATATTTGTAAAAATTCGCATCATTTCTATTGATACGCTTGACAATCCAAGCTTCCTGCACGCGGCTTCGCGCGCCATTTTTCGCGTTTTAAGTGAGATTTTATTTTATATTCCCATGCTTATGGCATTGGCCGATTCTCATGCGCGCACGCTCCATGATCGATTCTCGCGCACGGTTGTAATTTCACTTGCCTAGATTCCTCCTTTTTGCGCTTGTGTTACTCTCTTTAGAGCTCTTTGGGCGAGCGAATGTTGAGCGATTTGATGGCGAACAAAATCGTGTTTTTGAGTTCCTCGCAGATCACATGGAGACCCGAGGGGATATTCTTATTGGCAGGGGAAGCGTCGTGCTCATTAATCTTGATTACTACGCCACGGCGCAATATGCGCGCTATGATCCGCAAGGTGGGGGAATCGAGCTCAAGGGCGATGTGCATGTTTTTAAGGGCAATTCGCTTTACCTAAAAGCGCAGAGCGTTCGTATTGAGCTAGGCGAAGATCATGCCTTTTTAGAGCCCTTTTATCTACAGGATAGTTCTACGGGTATGTGGATTAGCTCGAGCGAGGCTGATTTTAATGAGAAAAATTACGCCTTTAAGGAATCGATCCTCTCTACATGCAATGTTGTCAAGCCCATTTGGCATCTTGAGATGGACGAGGGAAGCTATGATGCGGAGCGCGAATGGATGAGCCTTTGGGGGACGCGGCTCTATTTTTATCGCTATCCTATTTTTTACATGCCCTATCTCTCCTTTTCGGCGGGCTATAAACGCAAGAGCGGGCTTTTGTATCCCTATTTTGTGCATTCAAAAAGCGATGGATTCGCGTATATCCAGCCCGTTTTTATTGCACCAAGTGATCGCTGGGATATTACGCTCTCCCCGCAGATTCGCACCAAGCGCGGCGAGGGAATCTTCGGTGAATTGCGAATTGCTGATGAGCATAATAATATTCTGTGGTTTAACGCGGGCCTGTTTCGCAATAAAAGACATTATCAACTAGCAAATGATCTCAAAAATCGCACCCATGTGGGCTATCAGCTCAGATATCATCGATATTCGCTCCTTGAGCACTATTTTGAGCACTTCAATAGCGATGGAATCTACGTCGATTTTACGCACCTAAATGACCTTGATTACCTGCGCTTACAGCAAGAGGGCGAGAGCAACGTAGACATTCGCGACAAACTGCTTACCTCAAGGCTCAATTATTACCTAAAAGGTGAGCAGGATTATTTGGGAATCTACGTAAAATATTATATCGACCTCTCAAAAGTGGATAACAAAAGCACGTTGCAAACGCTACCCAATATCCAGTATCATCAGCATCTAACGCCCATACTTTCTGATTTTTTGACCTATTCTGTGGACTATCAGATTAAAAACCTCTCTCGCCGCGTGGGTTATGAGCTTGTGCAGCAAGAGGTCAGGATTCCCCTCATTTATACGACTCCTCTGCTCTATGAGTATCTCTCGCTCTCACTCTCAGCCAACCTCTACGCAAGCAAGGCAAACTACCGAGGAATGCGCTCTAGCGTCGATTCCCTGATTCAAAATGGCACTTTTTACAGCAACTACTACACCGTGGCACTCAATAGCGATCTTGCGCGCTTTTATGGGGACATTTTTCATACAACTCACTATGGGGCTTCCTATACGATTCCCGGAGCCAAAGAGCAAAGGGGCGAGTTTACCGAAGTTTTGACACTGCCCGGCTGGAGTGATGAGCTACGTCTTGATCTTTCGCAATACTTTTATGATCGCGATTCCTCGCTCAAGCTCTATCACAAAATGGTGCAATCAGTCTATTTTGATGACAAAAATCAAAAACAAAAATATGGCGAGCTGGAAAATGAGGCGCGCTATCATTTTGATAGGCACTGGAATGTCGCAAGCACGCTCTTTTATTCCCATGATGAGCGTCGTCTTACGGAGGCTTCACATGATTTAGAGTATTATGAAGACTATTTTAATGCCTACGCGGGGCACTTTTTTAGGGAGCGATTCTTGCGCTCTTCGAGTGGGGATCGCGAGGTGCTAAAGACGAGCTTCGTGCGCGCGGGTTTTCATAAGGAGTTTGAGGAGTTTGCGCTTTTTGGGAATCTGGGCTATGACTACATTGATCACTACGTCCGCACGTGGGATCTGGGAATCCAAAAAGAGGTGCGCTGCTTCTCTTATCGTCTCAATTTTATTAACGAGATCCGCCCTGTGCTAACAAGCAGTGGCGCGATCCCAAAGAGCGATCGATACGTGATGTTTGAGTTTCGCTTTATCCCCGTAATCAGCGGTAATTTTAAAAATGAGTACTAATCCAAAAGGAAGCAAAATGAAGAGTGAGGTGAAGGTCGGTCTCTTCGTATTTGGTATGTTGGTAATGCTTTTTTTGATGAGTACGCAGATTAATCGTTACAGCGTCGCACAGAAGCGCGGATATAGCATTGAGGCATTTTTGGGGAATGCTTCCGGGCTTGAAGTCTATGCCAAAGTGCGGATTAATGGCGTGGAGAGCGGGCATGTTTCGCGTATCTATCTTGTGAATAACCAAGCCTATGCGACCCTATTTTTGGGCGAAGGGATTGCGCTTCCTATTGATTCCTCCCTTACGCTCAGTCAAGAGAGCCTACTAAGCGGACGATACATCGAAATTTTCCCCGGGGAATCAAGCCAGAAAATCGCTCCGGGCGAGAGCTTGAACAATACCAAGAGATTCGCCGCTTTGGATCAGACTAGCACGTCCATCAATGAAGCCGCAGTGGAGTTCAAGAGCTTTATTCGGGAGACACGTCAGATATTCTCTCCTGAATCTCGCGAGCATCTTACGCAGATTTTCACGAATCTGCACCAGCTCACGCAACATATCGATGAGATTTTGGTCGAGAATCGTAACGAGCTAAGAAGTGCGATTGAGGGAATAAGGCGCATGGCAGATTCCCTTGCACGTGCTGGAGAGAGGGTCGGGAGCACTTCAGCGAAATTTGGCGAGAGTGCTGATACGATTAATGCGAAACTTCCCTACATTATGGATCGCGTGGATTCCCTCGCACGAAGTGCTGATGAGATGATCGAGGAGAATCGTAAGCCGTTAAAAAATGCGCTCAAATCTGTCGATCACTTCTTTATCGAGGGGAATCGCGTTATCCATAGGCTTGATAACTATCTCTCGCTACTTGATAAGAGCGAAATCGAGGTTGCGATGAGGACAGAAAAGATGGGGTTTGATTCCTATGCCAAGAGCTATGCGTCGCTTCAGTATCGTCCTAATCCGACACGATATTATCTGTTTGAAGTAGCAAGTGGCAATGACTATTCGCGCGCGGATCATGGGCGAGTTGTGATTCCTAGGCGCGCAGATAAGGCGAAAATCTATCTAAGCGCACAAATAGGCAAACGCTATGAGGATATTTTGTTGCGCGCAGGAATCATCGAAAGTAGCGGGGGAATCGGGCTAGATTATTTTCTGCTTGATGATCAGATTAGAGCTTCGCTTGAGGCATTTGATTTTAATGGCAGGAATGATCTGCGTGGCAACAGAGCACACCTGAAAGCTTCGCTACGTTGGACACTTTTAAAGCACGTAGATTTATACTTTGGGGCAGATAATATACTCAATAAAGAGGCAAGGAATGGCTTTGCGGGAATCGGAGTGCGATTTATTGATGATGATTTTAAGAGGTTATTAGGAGGAATGGGTGGTGCTGCATCGATCGCGAAGTGAATATACCAGCGTGCTAAAAGAGGTTACTTTTTGTAAAAAAGATACGCTCAAAAATCGTGATGACGCGCTAACACGGCTCATGGAGCTCATGCCTATTAAAGAGATGCAAAAAGAGGAGCGTTTGGTCGTGGCGATCTCCTTTGGCGGTGTGCCTTTTGCGCATCGTCTTGCACAGGCGATGAATGCGCGCTTTGACTTTCTCTTTACCCAAGCGATCCTCTCTCCTCTAAATCCAGAATGTGAAATAGCAATGGTCAGTGAAACGTATGATATTATGATCCATGAAGCCCTTGTGCAAGCCTTTAACGTGAGCTTAGATTATATTTATGGAGAGGCTCAAAGGCAATATGAAGAGAAGATTTTAAAAAATATATATAAATTTCGTAAAGGAGAAACAATTAGTTCGCTTCGAGGTCGGCATGTTCTGCTCGTCGATGAGGGAATCGACAGTGGAATGACTATTACCACATCGGTGAAAACGTGCATTACGCAGCAGGCTAAGAGCGTCTCAGTCGCCGCTCCCGTGATTCCTTATGATGTAGTGCAGCAACTTGAGGAGATCACTGATGATGTCTATTGTGTGCTAAAACCGCACTATTTTGTCGATGTGGAGACCTATTATGACGAGATTGAGCCCATTGAGCCAAGCGCAGTGGAGCAGATTCTCTCCGAGAGTCTTTTTCAAAATCAGAAAAATCAAACCAATACGAAGGAAAATGCGTGAAAACAGTTAAAGAGATTGCGATTCCCCAAAGGGTAGAGTATTTTGAATTCAATCATGTGGCAAAGCAGGCGAGCGGGTCGGTGCTCTATCGGAGCGGGAAGAGCGTCTTGCTCGCGAGCGTGTGCTATGACGCCGATGTGATGGTGGAGGAGGATTTCCTCCCGCTCACGGTGCAATATATCGAGAAAAGCTACGCTGCAGGGAAATTCCCCGGAGGGTTTATTAAGCGAGAGAGCAAGCCCAGCGACTTTGAGACGCTCACTTCAAGGATTATTGATCGAAGCCTGCGCCCGCTGTTTCCTAAGGGCTATGCGCACCCTACGCAAATCACTGTCATGGTTTTAAGCGTCGAGCATGACGCAGACCTTCAGAGCATGGCGCTTAATGCCGCTTCTGCTGCGCTTTTTGTCTCTCCTTTGCCGATTAAAAGAGCCGTAAATGGCGTGCGCGTGGGGAGAATCGAAGGGACTTTCAAGCTCAATCCTACAGCAAAAGAGATGAGCGAGAGCACGTTGGATCTGTTCGTCTCAGGCGTTGATGATGAACTTTTGATGATTGAAATGCGCACTATCGGGAGCGAAGACCTAAATCACGCGTGCCTTGCGGGGGATTGCGGAATCATCGCCTCAAATCCACAAGAGATGTTTAGAGTCCATCAAGCAAACGAGCTAAGCGAAGAGGAGCTGCTGGAGGCGTTGGCGCTTGCGAAGGGGGCGATTTCTGAAACTTCAAAAAGCTATAAAAATGCCTTTGCTGATGTGGCTAAAGAGAATGTTGAGCTTCAGCTTAATATTAAAGTTTCTATAAATGAAATCGCTCAGCATATAAAAGAGCATTACGCGCAGGAAGTTTATGACGCAGTGAGCCAAATGGCAAAGAGCGAGCGCAACAGCGATCTGAAGAAAATCGCTCTCAAAATCGCACAGAGTAATCACGCGGTGCAGGCTACTTGGAACTTTGAAGAGATTTGGGAATCGCTTGGAAAACATAAGCGCAATGTGGTGCGTCAGATGATCCTAACAGAGGGGAAAAGAGCTGATGGACGTGCGCTCAAAGAGGTGCGACCTATCGCGATTGAGACTAATATTCTCCCTAACGCGCATGCCTCTGCGCTTTTCACGCGAGGGCAGACACAAGCACTCGTCGTCGCGACACTTGGAGGCGATATGGACGCGCAGAGTTATGAGCTTCTAACTGAAAAAAATAGTGCTAAAGAACGTTTCATGGTGCATTACAACTTCCCATCTTTTAGCGTCGGAGAAGCAGGCATGATCGGTGCACCGGGTAGGCGCGAGCTAGGGCATGGGAATCTAGCCAAACGTGCGCTGGAAGCGACGATTGAGAACTGGGGAGCACAGACGATTCGCCTTGTTTCAGAGATTTTGGAATCTAATGGCTCATCGTCTATGGCGACGGTATGCGGTGGGTCGCTTGCGCTCAAAGCTGCGGGAATCGCGACTACATCGCTAGTCGCTGGGGTGGCGATGGGGCTCATTGTCGAGGGGGATCGATATGCGATTCTTACGGATATCATGGGATTAGAGGATCATGATGGCGATATGGATTTCAAGGTGGCGGGCACTCGCACGGGAATCACCGCTATGCAGATGGATATTAAGCTAGGTGGTCTAAGCATGGGAATCCTCAGAGAAGCTCTTTATCAAGCCAAAGAGGGGCGTGAGCATATTCTGGGAATCATGGAAAAGGCTGAGCGTGAAATCGTGATTAACGAGGAGATTCTCCCCTCGCTCACGATATTTTCGATTAATCCCGCTAAGATTGTGGATATTATCGGGCAGGCGGGCAAGACGATTAAGGAGATTATTGAACGCTTTGAGGTAGCGATTGACCTTAACCGTGATAATGGCGAAGTCAAGGTCTCCGGAAGCAACAAGCAAAAGGTCGAAGCGGCTAAGGAGCACATCATCACCATTAGCTCACAGGAATCGCCGCATAAGGTGCGCGTAGAGGAGGTTTATAACGCGCGGGTGAGGTTTTCAAGGGGAAGGTGAAAAAAATCGTTGATTTTGGTGCTTTTATCGAGCTTCCAAAGGGTGGAGACGGACTGCTTCACATCTCAAAAATCGTGCAGCATCGCAATCAGAGAATCGGCGAGGTTTTGAGCGAGGGCGATGAGATTGAGGTGAAGATTGTCTCGATTAATAAAAATAAGATTGAGCTTGCGCGTGCCGTGGGGGATTAATTAATAAAACTTTTATCAAAAGGTCGTATAATTCCGCCACCAACGGGCGTTAAGTAGGGGATAAATCCGAACGGGTCTCGTGGAATTCTGAGAGGAGTTTTTATGAAAAAGTTATTTATTCTTTTGGTTGCATTTGCAGGCGTTGCGTTTGCTGCTGATGCAAACGAGCTACTAAAGTCTTATTCTGTTCTAGCGACAGGTATTGGTCTGGGTATCGCGGCTCTTGGTGGTGCGATAGGTATGGGTAACACGGCTGCTGCAACTATTTCTGGTATGGCGCGCAACCCCGGCGTGGGTGGTAAAATCATGACCACCATGTTCATTGCGATTGCGATGATTGAAGCACAGGTCATCTACACCCTTGTTGTGGGCTTGATTCTCCTTTACGCAAATCCACTTCTCTAAACTCATCACGCTACCCTCGCGGGAATCCCGCGAGGCATTTCGTGCGCTGGTGGTGGAATTGGTAGACACACCATCTTGAGGGGGTGGCGGGGCGACCCGTGCGAGTTCAAATCTCGCTCAGCGCACCATCTTCTTTGAAGTATTCATCTATTATCGCCGGAGTGGTGAAATTGGTAGACGCGCTAGACTCAAAATCTAGTAGGGGCAACCCTGTGTCGGTTCGAGTCCGATCTTCGGCACCACTTTGATGTTACTCGTGGGGTTTTTGTCGCCAACAAAATTAAGCTTTTTCTTACAAAATAATAATCATAATGCGTGCCATAGATATTAATATTAAGGAGTTCGTAATGAACAAGATTATCATGGGTTTACTTCTTTGCACAGCATGGCTTCTAGCAGCGGTCAATCTCAATGTTGCTAGCAAAGAAGAGCTAATGAAAGTCAAAGGAATCGGCGAGAAAAAAGCCGAGGCAATCATTGCATATCGCAATAAGCAGAAATTTAAAAGTGTCAATGATCTAGGCAACGTGAAAGGTTTTGGAGCAAAAACTCTTGAGAAGCTTAAAGGCGAGTTTGAGGTTAAGTAGTTTGTGGGCTCAGAGGGATTTTTCTTTTTTGACTATATCGTAGCGCTTATTGATGAAATATCTGCTACTCCTGAGAGGAGCAGATATTTGGGGGATAGTGACAAACTTTCTCTTTTGCTTAGCTACTCTATGAGTTGTGTGTTTACAATCAGAAAGATTGCGGATCTGTCTCTCGAATAGGTATCAATAAGCGCAATCGGGTATGAATCAGGCGAAATTCAGCTCGAAATCCATTAGCGACGATGCCACGGT
>JBQMYQ010000036.1:0-19611 GCA_052173415.1 Wolinella sp.
ACGTGCAGGAGAGCATGGGCGAGGATTTGCCGTCGTCGCTGATGAAGTGCGAAAACTTGCCGAGCGGACACAAAAGAGCCTCGGTGAAATCGAAGCGAACACCAACGTGCTCGTGCAAAGTATCAATGAAATGGGTGAGTCCATTAAAGAGCAAGCCACAGGAATCGGGCAGATTAATGAGGCGATTGCTCAGCTTGATAGTGTTACGCAACAAAATGCTAGCGTGGCGGAGAAGACTGATGGGATCGCCAGTGAGGTCTCCAAAGTGGCAAGTGAAATCGTCGAAGATGTGAAAAAGAAGAAATTCTAGGACGAAGTCCGTTTCCTGCACGAGAATCATTACGAGTGGATTCTGTGAATTTCTTGAATTCCGCGGGGGAGGCACGGGTGCGAAAATGCAATAAAATAGGGCGCACGGATTTTACTTTCGCGAGGGAAGCGGGAAGTTTGGAACAGAGTGCGGGAATCAAGAGGTGCAGAAATCGAGAATAGTGAGTTGATTAGATTCGCTTGCGATTCTCACAGAATCGAGCGACAGCGACGGACAAGCGCGGGTTGTAAGGCAGATATTTGCACCGATTTCCCTGCACATATGCCGCTCACGTCAGCCATGCAACTGCCCTCTTTCTCCCTACTAGAGCCCACCATTCTCTAGTTTCATCCTGGCACACGCGCATCCTGCTCGCTCAAAAGCCACTCCCGCCATCTTTTGATGGGCTAAAGGGGTGTAAAGGTTTTAGGTTAGTCTGAATGCAGAAACTCTTCTATCATTTCAAGTAGTTCGTAAAATTTGTCTTACTCCCTTCTCCCCTTTGTGTCTCCTTGGCTCCTCGTGTAGCTATTTCTATTTTGTCTTTGGTTTTTTCATGGATATTTTTATCGCCCTTTTTATAGCCGCAAAAATATTCTTTTAGCTCTCCTATGCACTCTTGACACGGAGTTTTTGCACCGCCACCAAAAGATTTGTCTGTGTACTTAAAATGCAAAAGGAGCCAAAACTCAAAACATGGCTCACTGATAATCATTTTTATACCTTTTTGTCTACCCTTTGTTGCAGCCTCAAAAAAGTTTAAATGGGTATCTTTATCAAAAACGCATATAACCTTATCATATCCTTCTTGTTTAGCTTTTATTGCCTCGTTGATGAGACCCAGTGGATCAGTACGCTCCGGTGAATGCATATCAAAATTGCTCATCCTGCGAGATGCATGTTCTTTTATAAAAGCTCTTATATAAGAAGGCTCGCTCTTTTCCCCCTCGCATATAATCCTCATGAGGTTACCACTCTTTAGTCTTTGTCCACTTTTACGCTTTCTATAGAACTCATCACTTCCCATACTAAAACCTATCATCCAAGATAGGGATACCCCCGTATCTACCCATAAGATAACCTTTTAGCACCCTTTTTTTGTCTCTTATTTTGTAATCGGACAGCGGTTCTACATAGGATACATAGTCGCTATCCTTAGAGCAGAAGTAAATTTGGTCGCAACGGAAAACTTCTTGGTCTAAAATAACTCCATCGTGGGTGGTAAAAAGTGGTAAAAATAAGCTGGGCATTGTTTTTGTTGATATTTTCATCATGAAAAATCTCAATAATTTCCCTTAAAATTAGGGGATGCAGACTATTGTTGAGCTCATCGATCACAAGTGTAGCCCCGCTTTTTAGGGCTAATAAAAATGGTGCAGCAAGAGAGTAGAGCTTTCTTGTCCCTTCAGATTCCTCTCTTAGGTCTAAGGGGAATTCCCCTTGCTGTGTTTTCCTGAAAAAAAGGAAACTAAGAGCCTTAACTTCTCCTTGCAATTTCATGGGAAGTTGTGCAATTACATCAGCAGGTGCCGCCTCTTCTCGGACTACAATATCATCAACAGACAGGTCAAATCTATTTAAAAACTCTAGGAGCTCTTCTTTGCCTTCTTTTTTTAACACTATATCATCCGCCATACTTTCACCATCTCGCCACCCGTGCACACCGGCGCATTTTAAGTTATTTTGAAACCAATCAAAAACACAACTCGCAGAGCTTTGATTGTTTAACTGGACGATTTTGGATAAAAACAGTTGATTCTTTCGAGTCATGTTCCTATTATGGTTACTTCACTTTCGCTGACATGCAGGCTTTTACCCCCGCTTTTATTCCATATATAACTGCCATCCTCTGGATTCAAATCCCTGGTAAACACTACACTTTTTTGACCCTTAGGATAGTGATATAACCACTCTTTTAATACTGCTTCAGCATCTACACTAAAGCCATAAATATATTTTACTCCCTTTGTAAAAAATGCTATTTCAAACTCTGTAGGGTTATGCTTGCTATCTTTATCGAGCCAAAACGGATCCGCCCCTATCACCTTATCCCCGCGCTGAGTATCTAACGAATCTCGTACAGCCCTTATCATGGTGTAAAAAGCTTTTATGATATTTGATTTGCCCGCTGCATTTGCGCCAAAAATAATCGCACTTTTAAAACTTGAGTATCTCCTTGTATTACTTTATTTTGTTCACTGCCTGTGATTTTTAGGGCGCGCATGTCTATGATGAGATCATCGCGAAACGATCTAAAATTCTTAGCACGAAAAAACAGTAGCATATCTGTTCCTTTTTTTGTGGAAGAGGATATAAAGAGAGAGTTCTGCCAAATTTTATTTAAATTAATGCAATTTTTGTTAATTTTTTGCAAATTTAGCCCCAATTATTCTACTTTTTGGAGACGAGAGTGTATCTCTACCCCTCCCTTGAATTGCAGAAGTTCCCACTAAATTCCCTGTGAATATGCCCCATTAGATTCCCACGAGAATCGCTATATTCTCCGCTGACTTTTCACATCGCCTGTGATTTTTGCCCCTGTGAGCGCGGAGAGTGCCCCCCCCCGTGAGCTTGATCACCCGCAATATTTACGTCTCTTGTGAGGCTAATACCAGGGCTTGTAGTGGTGGTGTTTTGTGTGTTGATGATAGTTTTTCGCTGTGAGTGCTACGATTTTACCATAGCTTTTAGTTGTTTTAAGGATTATATACTTGGTGGAGTCGTGGGGAATCGAACCCCAGTCCGAAAACCAAACCTACCTCGGCGTCTACATGCTTAGACGGAGTTGAAAATCTTTCTACCGCGCAGCTCAAACTCCCAAAACTATCGTGACAGGCAGCCTTACCTTAACCCAAAGTTCAGGCGACTCAAAGGGCGCAGCTAGCGAGGTTACGCTACATTTCTGCCAGCTAGCATGGCAGAGCGCAGCGGCTCCGAGAGTTGTCGGACTTACGCAGCTTTAGCGTAAGCTGGAGCGTAATTTGTATTGTTTGCGTTTATTGATTGTGGGCAGTTTTACGGCTTACCCATGCCGACATGCAACCAAAGCTATCCAGCTCCCGTCGAAATCCAAGTCGACCCCGAAAAAAAGAGCGCAATCTTATTTTATTTTTTTTAAAAAGTCAAACTCGAGAGCTTCGATACTTTTTTAGTGCCTTTTTTAGATCTTTGATTGCCCAGTTGTAGTGGCTTGAAGTCGCGGAAATAACGTAGCTACCAAGGGTCGTTGTCCCCGTCCAACTAAAAGCCCCTTTGGCAAAAAGCTCCTCGTTAGAAAATGTCTTAATTAGTGCCACGACCTCTTTGTGCGACTTTTCGAGCATAGTTTTAGCGTCGGTATAGGGCGTGTTTTGGTGCTTTTCCCACAGCTTTACATTCATCTGCGGGTAGGTTTTCCAGTTGTAAGGGGCGGGCAAAAACAAAGCAGGATTCCCGCTCATGTTCGAGCGCACCCAAGCAAGAAGCAGGCAGTGCCATTCATGCAAATGCACCAGCACATCGCGCACATTTTTGTCTCGCGAGTTTAGCAATAGATCTGCACTTCGCTCCTCTTCGCTCATCGCGCCTAAGAGCTCTTGCAGGATGGCAAATTCGCTTTGTGCGAGCTTAAGCAGATCGCTCTTAGTGGTGGGGCGTGGCATTAGATTCCTCCGTGTGTATGGGGTTCTTGCCCGATTCCTCTAAAGCTCCCCACAGGTGCGCAAAGCAGAGAATCTCCGGGCGATACTCAAAGTGCATTGTATCATAGTGCCTCCACCGCCCGCCCCAGATGAAGCCCTCGCGCTCAAATATCTCGACAATCTCGGGCACAACGCGGCTTTGGCGTTGCGACTTTGTGCCTCTTTGCTCATCCCACAGCCAGTAGCGCGAAAGATTTGCATTTAGATCGATGGCAATCCCAAAGCTGTGCATGCTAAGAATTTCGCTCCCTGCGATTTTGCGCCAGTAAAATCCGCCTGAAGGGGCTAGAGCCACCTCCAAAAGTGGCGCGGGGAGCTTCTCTAAAGCTTCTGAAATTCGCCCTAGGCGCGAAGCGATGTCATTAATCTGCGTCACTTCAAGATAGACATCACTCTGCAATCCCCTTAGCCACGGGACTTTTGTGAGATTTTTCCTCACACTTTCTTTATCTGCTCCATAGATTTTTTTGAAAAATTCCACAGCCCTCAAGCGGCTACTATCCTGCGTTTTCTCGCTGTTTGCGCCTTTTAGCGGATAAGGGAAGCGGAATTGATCCTCCAAATCCGCCTCTTTAAAGCTCTCTTCATAGCTTTTGGCGCGTCCATCATCCCACAGCATGGACGTTCCATCGTGAAAATAGAGGCGATTCCCCTTAAAGGTTGCGATGAATTGCGGGTAGGATTCCTTGAGGCAGTATTGTGCGCAGGATTCCTGGGAATCGCAGGGCAGCTTGGGGTTTATCCTTGCGGAGATTTTTGGAGTGGTTTTACCTTTATGAGATTTAGTATTTGCAGGATTCTTGGGAGTGGAGGATGGGAATCCTTGAGAGAGATAAAGCTCATGCGATGAGGCGAGATGAATATTTGGACGATTCCCAGCGGAATTGGGAGTGTGCGATTCCTGCACAGAGGTGCTTATGGGATTTGCAAAAGCCTGTGGGGTAGATAGCCACGCACACAAAAGGCTTGCCAAAAATCCTGTGCGCAAAAATTCCATATACAGAGGAATCCTCCTAAAATGCGCTCTGATTCTCTTCATGCGCCTTTTGCAGTGTCGCATCTAGGAGAGCGAAGAGTTTTGCACTTTGTTCTTCCATGGTTTTGAGATTTTCGACGATGAATTGAGGTCTCTCAAGCGTCGTCTTATCATCGATACACTGAATCGCGGCGCGAATAGAGGTGTTAATCTTCTCACGCGGCGTAGCGATTGCTTTGAAGCTATCAATCATGCCAAATCGCTCAATCGCCTCTGTTGCTTCTAGTCGCGTTGAGGTCGCCTCTTTGCTGAAGTCTTGCATTTTTTCACTTTTGGTGAAGCTCAAGTAGGTATTTGCCTTATAGACGATGTGATCGATTTTAGAGACGATGACAAAAATGCGATTCTCCATATCTCTTGATGAGTTGGAGAGCCTTCGCGCCTCCTCTTCAAGCTTAGTGAAAAGCTCTTTAAACGCGCTGACTTCCTCGTGTGAATAGTGAGCGAGCTCAGAAATTTTCTCAGAATCCTCTTGGATCGCCCCCATGTTTTGCTGCATGGTCTGAATAGAGATGGAGATTTCGCCTGTGGCTTTACGCGTCCGATCCGCTAGATTCCTCACCTCATCAGCTACGACGGCAAATCCACGCCCATGTTCGCCCGCCCGCGCCGCTTCGATTGCTGCATTGAGCGCGAGGAGGTTAGTCTGATCGGCGATGTCCATGATTAGCCCGATTATGCCGCTAATCTCCTGAGAACGCTGTGCAAATTGCTTAATCATCTCATGGCTACTCTGAATGAGCGTTAGGAGCTCGCTGATGTAGCCGGTGATTTTTATGATGTCCTCTTTGCTCTCTTGGGATTGTTGCGTGATTTTGCTAATGTCACTAGACATGATGGACATCATATCCACATTGGAGCTTAGGTCGTTTTGCATGGTCTGAAGCCCGCAATTGAGATTCTCCGAGCTTAGGTCGGAGAGCTGGCGCGAGAGGGCGTTGGTGCGGTTGAAATCCTCATTCTCCTCCATCGCATCAAGGGCGAGGTTGATCCCATCTAAATTCATCACAAAAGCCCCCTTAAGCCCCTCACTTAGAGCCTTTCGGAAGAATTTCTTATCCCGCGCGTATTCCACCGAAGTCTTAATCTCGCGCATGAAAGCCTCAATCTGATCCAAAAGGTTATTGATATTCCAGCACAGCGCATAGAGCTCCCCGCCATCGCGGATGTGAGTGATGCGCCCTTCAAACTCGCCACGCTCGGATTCCTTGACGATTTTTGCCATAGCACTCAGGGTCTTTTGCACCTTGCGAATGTTAATGAAGATATACCACGCAAGGGCAAAATTCGCGATACTAATAATGCGAATGTAATCAAAACCATACTGCGCGACCTCCACGATTAGCGCGATTGAGAAGACCGCGAGTGAGATGACGTTCGCATACTGAACCTTAGATAGAGAGGATATATTGCTCATAGCTCATGCCTTTATTTTTGGAGTAGTGCTTGAGGGTGCTGGATTCCCCACTTTTGGAGCGAAGTTCGCATCGGGTTGGCACGCCCATTCCTTGCATGTAGAACTTTTGTATATTTAATATAAGCTGTGATACTACAGGAATTTTACTTATATTCTAGTGATCTTTCTCTTGGCTTTTTGACTGCATAAAACATCGCTCCCCATTTCTATCAACTATTCAGCGGGGGGGCAGAATGTCGGTTTAGTTTTACTTATACAAGGAGAAAAAATGAGAAAGATTGCTTTAGGTTTGGTGGTATTAGTGAGTTTGGTATTTGCAGATATAACGCAAGAGCAGATTAAAGACCTTGACAAGCGGTGCAAAGATGGAGATAGCCTTAGGTGCAACTTATTGGGTGAGGGCTATCTTTTGGGCACAGAGGGTTTTAGCAAAGATTATAAAAAGGCAAAATTCTACCTTGAGAAAGTATGTAAAAAGGGTAATGAAAAAAATGAGTTGTTTGCAGGAGCTTGCAACAATCTTGGAGTGCTGTATCACAAGGGCGGCTATGGTGTCCCGCAAGACTCCAAAAAAGCTTTGAAGTTCTCCACTCTGGCATGCGATAAGGGAGAAGCTACTGCATGCCAAAATCTTGGATCAATGTATTATAACGGCTATGGCGTGCCGCGAGACATCGTCAAGGGTGTAGGGTATGTTAAAAGAGCGTGCGATGCTGGAGATTGGGTAGCATGCAAAAATTTTGCCGTGTATCATTATAAACATGGTGATAGAAGCAAAGTAGCGCAATATTTAAAAAAGGCTTGCGAGCTGGGTAGAAATGACTATGGTGTGAAAAATGACCCCGAGGATAGAAAAATATGGCAAAATGCGTGCAATATGTCTGATATCTTGAACTAATCGCTAACAAACCCAAACTCACAAAAGTGTGGGAATCTAGCCCTAAAGGAAATAATTTGGGGTAGATTCCTATGCTTTGGTGATGAGGGACATGAAGAATCTCTTCGATTCCCCTGATTCCCGTGAGAAATCACTTTATCTTTGCACTCTGATTCCTGCCTGTGAGGTAAAGTTAATCAAATAGATGAGTGCGATTTTTATGATTTTATGTTTAGATTCCTCGATTCCCAGCCTCTTTGGGAATCAAAAGCCAAAATCCAAACACAAGATTTGCCCACAAACCACTTCAAGCAAAAGTAGGGTAGAATCATCGCATTTAGCTATTTTGGCGTGAAAAGGCAAAAAGTGAAAAGCGTAACGATTCCTCTATTACAAAAGAAAAAGCACACCGAGAAAATTACCATGCTCACGGCGTATGATTCCCTTATGGCGCGGCTTTTTGATAGCGAGGTGGATATTTTGCTCGTGGGCGATAGCTTGGCGATGAGCTTTGGCGGGCATGATGATACGCTTGGCGTGGGGATCGATGAGATGATTTATCACACAAGGGCGGTCGCGCGCCACACGCGAGAATCGCTCGTCGTGCTGGATATGCCCTTTGGGAGCTATGATACGCAGGAAAATGCGCTGAAAAATGCAATTAGGGCGTATAAAGAGGGCGGAGCGGACGCGATTAAGCTAGAGGGGGGAATCCAAAAGGCGGGAATCGTGACCCATCTTGTCGATAATGGCATTGCCGTGATGGGGCACATCGGGCTAAAGCCGCAGTTCGTCCGCGCTGAGGGGGGCTACAAAATCAAAGGGCGCACGCAAGAGCAGCAAGATTCGCTCCTAAAAGATGCCAAAGCATTGCAGGAATCGGGAGCATTTGCGCTCGTGCTTGAGGGCGTGGTAGCGAGTGTGGCAGAGGCGATTACAAAGGAGCTTACGATTCCCACAATTGGGATTGGAAGTGGTGCAAAGGTCGATGGACAGGTGCTTGTGTGGAGTGATATGCTGGGGCTGTTTGAGGAGTTTAAGCCCAAATTCGTGCGTCGTTATCTTGATGGAGCGGATCTTGTGCGCCAAAGCGTGAGAGCCTATGTCAAGGACGTCAAAGAGGGGCGATTCCCCGATTCCTCGGAGAGTTACTAGCGTGGAGCGGATTGTTGAGATTGAGAAGCTCGAGCTGGAGGAGCAAGAGGAGGTTTCGCTCCGCCCCAGCAAGTGGAGCGATTACGTGGGGCAGGATAAAATCAAGCGTAATCTCTCCGTCTTTATCGAGGCGGCAAAAAAGCGCGGCGAGAGTCTCGATCACATTCTGTTTTTTGGTCCGCCGGGGCTTGGGAAGACGACCCTAGCGCATATTATCGCTCATGAAATGGGCGCGAGTATCAAGGTTACGACCGCACCCATGATTGAAAAAGCGGGCGATTTGGCGGCGATTCTTACCAATCTCAACGAGGGCGATCTTCTGTTTATCGATGAGATTCATCGGCTCTCAAGCGCGATTGAGGAGATTCTCTACCCTGCGATGGAGGATTTTAGGCTCGATATTATCATCGGCTCAGGTCCTGCGGCGCAGACGGTCAAAATCGATTTGCCGCGCTTCACGCTTATTAGCGCGACAACCCGTGCAGGAATGATTAGTAAGCCCCTGAGGGAGCGTTTTGGCATGAGTTTTTGGATGCAGTTTTATCGCATTGAGGAGCTTGCAGAGATTGTGATGCTCGCTTCTGTGAAACTTAAGAAACGTTGCACACAAGAGAGTGCGAAAGAGATTGCGCGGCGCAGCCGTGGCACGCCCAGAGTGGCTTTGCGTCTGCTTCGGCGCGTGAGAGATTTTGCCGAAGTAGCGGATAAAGCGCAGATTGAGCTTGAGCAGACGCTTTATGCGCTTAGGGAACTAGGCGTGAATGACCATGGATTTGATGAGCTTGATTTGCGCTATTTGAAGCTTTTGGTGCAAAATAGAGGCAAGCCTGTGGGGCTTAGCACGATCGCTGCGGCGATGAGCGAAGATGAGGGGACGATCGAAGATGTGGTCGAGCCCTATTTGCTCGCGCATGGCTATTTGGAGCGCACGGCTCGCGGACGCTTGGCGACGAGGCAAACCTATGAGCTGTTTATGCTTCCTTATGTGCGCGAGGGGACGCTCTTTGACTAAAACACAGGGAATCGACGAGAAATAGCACGGGAATTAGCATTAGAATCGGCACAGATTCCCGCCGGAGTCCGAGAGAATCACAAGAATCGGGCGCAAATATAGCGGGAATGCGCTCGGTTTGGGGCGCACTTAAGGATTTAAACTTGCCGTAAAATATCAAAAGGGAGCGCAGAATATTGGGCTAGTGCTTGATGGCTTGTTTTCTCTTTTTTGCTTGGGTAAATAGCGCGCAAGAAGCAATGGATAATATGCTCTTGATTCCGCCGTTTTTGATTTTGTGCATGGTGCTTTTGGCTCTTAGAAAGAAGCAAAAAGACGGTAAAACAGAAGGCACTAATACGGGAATCGTGCTTGAGTTTTTGCGCAATTCCCGTATGATTTTTAAGCGATTCCTACGATTCCTACAAATTTAGGCGTGATACTCTTTTAGGCTTCTGCCCCCCCATGAGTGCTTCAAGCGCGCGTGCATTGAGCGTAGAGCTTTGGTGCTCGATTTTAAGTGTATCTTCATCTTGATAGAAGAGCTCCTCGACCTTAATGGTGCGCCCGCTGTCAAATTTCAAAACATAGCCCCCGTCCTCATCTTGCTTAATCGCCTCCACCACGTCAATATCAGCAAAGCTCGCCGCTAGATTGCCCCCTTTGGCGGCGTCTCGTGCCGCAGCGACATTTTCTTTATTGAAGCTCATGCCCGTGAGGCTTGTGAATTCAAGGTCGCTTTGCGCCTCGCCAAAACTCTTGATGAGCTTTAGATTCCCCTCACTCAGCCCCAGCCCTTTCATCTCTTCATAAAGTCGGCTATTTTCGAGCGCACGGGCATTTTCTCGCCTTTTATACCCCCTATCCCATCGCTCAAACTCCTCATGTAGGATCTATTCATAGCTCTGCTTTTTCGCGAAGGTATCGTGGTAGTAATTTTTCTCACGATTCTCGATTTTGTGCGTGCCATCATGCACTCTGCGCCCCTCATAGAGCGGGTCGCCAAAGCGTTTTTGCGCATTGAATTTTTGGATATATCCTTGGTTATTCGCATCGAGCTTCTCATACCCTAGATTAAAGATTTCAGAGTCAATCCCCAGAGCCTCCGTGCCTCTGAGGCTGAGCCATTCGCCCTTTTTCACTCCCGTGGCTTGGAAAAGCGCGTCAATTTTTTCTCACTCGCGACTTTGAACGTCTCTTTGTTACTAATTCCCGCAAAAGGATCGAGTCCCTCCGTCGCACGACGGGAATCGTAGGGATTACTTCTCCATTCGTTTTTATCGGTTATGGGATTAATCCAAAGTGTGCTTTCTTGGAAAAACATACCCCTTTAGTGCTCTTCCGCGCGTCGATTTTTTGGGGTTGAGGCATACCCTCTCCGCCCTCAAAATAGAGACCAAGCCCCGAAGTGCCGCTGTCTTTCGCGCGCCTTGGTGCCTGCCTCTATTCCTCAATAAGCTTGTTGTTCCGCTTGATTTCACTCTCATCAAAATAGTCTGCCAAGTTGACATATCGACCAAATCACGAAGAGCGATTTTTCTTCTCACCCTCGCTCCCCTCAAACTCGATTTTGATGTCCTTAAAAAGCCTGTCTGACTTGCTCAAAACCCCATTCATTATTCGTATCAAGATTCGCAAGATCTGCGAGCGTTAGCCTCTCGCTATCGCGCAATTTCCCGTTGCCATTAAGATCAAGATAGATTTTCGCCCCCTTAATGTGCGCCAAATCAATCGTATCGCCCGCCTTCATAAACTTAGAAAGTCGCCCGCCCGAGCTTTTAATCTCGCGCAGGTGGGAATCGTATGCCTTGAAAAATTTCTTAAACTTCACTTCATCGTTACCCTTCGCGATCTTCTCAGCTTTGGGCGTCTCGCCCTCTGTGGGCTCTTTGATATTCCTCTCTTTACTTGCTTTTGTGGCATTTTCAGAAATTCTTGTGAAATTTTGCGCGCCTAGTGTGGAATTTAGCGTGATGGAGGTCATGATTAGCTCCTTTTTTGTGGCATAAATATCCCTTTTACATCGACATTTTCAAAATTAGTATTAATTCTAAAATAAATTTTAAAAAATAAGATAAACAAATATAATGAAGCTTGGGAATCCGCACGGATATAAAAAACAAAAAGCATGTCATAAGAGCCAAAGGCTAGGAATCGCCACGTTTTATCGATTTTAAGTAGGTTATTTTGGCTCACTGATGTATCGTTCGCGCTTGCTTGGCTTGATTTTATCCACGTTAATGACGATGAAGCCATCAATGCAGCTCTCAAAATCCAAATCCACGCCAAAATCCAAAAACTGCACGCCCCCCTCTTCGCACAGCTCGCTGTATTGCTTGTAGAGCGTGGGTATAGAGAGACCAAAATGCGCGAGATTTTCCTTTAGGATTTTCAGATCCGCCTCATAGCTCCCGCCTGAAAATAGCCTAGAGCACTCCTGTTCCTCTTGTTTAGTAAAGAGGTAGCGATTTTTTGAAGAGACGATTCCCTCTTTGCCTCCAAAATAGTGCTTGTAAAAAAAGATAATCATCTCGCGCGCGGTTTTGGGATAGCTCGCGCTCAAGCTCACGGGTCCGAATAGATAGCGCGTTTTGGGGTATTTGCGCAGATACGCACCGATCCCATACCACAGGTAATCTAACGCCCTGCTGCCCCAAAACTTAGGCTGCACGAAGCTGCGCCCAAGCTCGATGGAGTGCGCGAGAAGATACTCCGAGCCTGCATGGAAGTCAAAGAGGGTTTGCGTGTAAAAGGGCTTCTCGCGGGGCAAATTTTTTAGAGTTTCGCTCTCGCCTACGCGATATGCGCCGATAATCTCGCAACTCTCCTCATCCCATAAGATTAAGTGGCGGTATGTAAAATCATAGGAATCGATATCACTTCTCTTGCCCGTCCCCTCGCCCACTTTGCGAAACGACAGCTCGCGCAATCGCCCAATCTCCTGCAGTAGCGGCGTTTTTGTTTTGCAGGACGCAAGATAGATACTTTTGTGATCGCGTGTTTTACCCAGTCGCTCTGCTTGTAAAATTTCTTTGCGCACATCAAGGGGATTTTGCGCATGGGCGATACACTTTTGCGTGCGGAAGATTCCTTGCTTTTTGCGCCCAAGTGCGTAGAGATGTTTTTTAAGCAACATGATTTCGCTCTGAGGCTCAATCTCCCTAGGGGTGAGATTTTCACAAGGGATCATCTCACCCACTTTGATACGAATACTCCTGTTGCGATTTGCAAACATCTCATGGGCTAAAAGTAGCGTAGCCATGGGCTTATAGATGAGTGAAACAAAATAAAAAAGCCATGAGTTTCGCCCTTTGATATGAATAGGGATAATCGGAGCTTGCGCTCTTTTAGCAAAGCGCAAAAAGCCCTCTTTCCACGCGCCGTCCCTGATTCCCGCAAGTCCCAGACGCGAGACTTCCCCCGCGGGGAAGATAATAATCGCCTCCTCATTTTCGAGGGCTTGCATGATGAGGCGCACCGATTCCTTGGCACTTTTCCCTGTGACGTTATCGATGGGGAGCAGGATATTTTGCAGTGGCTTGATTTTGTAGAGTAGCTCATTAGCGAGAATCCGCACATCAGAGCGCACGCGACCGATGAGGCTCACCAAAGAGAGGGAATCTAACGCTCCTAGCGGATGATTTGAGATAAAGATTGCTTTGCCGTTTTCTGGGATATTCGCAATATCTTCTTCATCGACAAAATAGCGGAAATTAAAGCGTTCCAGCACGGCATTTGAGAAGCTAACTCCATCTTTTTCGCAGTGCTCCTTGATAAAGGCGTTGAAAAAATCTTGACAAAAAAGCCACTTAAAGAGCGCGACAAATGCATCGGTGAGGAGCTTTGGATACTTCTGAAACAGCTTAGGATAGGCACTTTTGAGTGCTTTTTCTAAATCGATTGCCATTTTGCGCTCCTTCTCCTGTGAGAATCCTATCACGCCTGCATTTTAGTTTCGGTTAGAATTTGAACACGCGGGCAAAAGCTATTTTAAGCGTCCATCGCGCGTAAAATCGCCTCAAAAATCTCCTCGCTACGCAAATCATGCGTGCGAAGTTGTGTCTTGTTGAAGGTTGTTTGCCGCTTTGCGAGCTGCGCGGTGTGTGTCGTGATAAGCGGAGCGAGTTCATCGCGCTTTAGCGTCCCATCAAGATAGGCAAGTGTCTCGAGGATACCGATACTTTTCATCGCCTGCGGAGCGCGAGTGTATCGGCTCTCCAGCGTGCGAACTTCATCGATTAATCCGCGCGCAATCATGCCCTCGGTGCGCTTTTTGATCCGCTCCAATAAAATTTCGCGCTCCAGCATAATGTTGTAGGTAGGAATGTCGTATTCTAGGGGCTTTGGGGGGTGCAATCTAAACCATTCCGTAGGGATAATCCCACTCCCCACATAGATCTCGATTCCTCGCCTAATGCGATGGGAATCGTGCGGAGAAATCGTGGCGCAAAAGTGCGGATCAAGGGTCTTTAAAAAGGCAAATGCCTCGGCGGGATTGCTTGTGAGTTGCCCGATTCTCGCTTGGTGTTCTTGCGTAAGTATGGGCGTGGGCGAGAGCCCTTCAAGGATTGCTTTAAGGAAAAACCCCGTCCCGCCAGCAAGAATCAGCGCATTTTCCTCTGCTTTCTCGCACTCTTGCAGAGCTTTGTGAAACTCCCTTACAAAAAGTGCGGCATTGCTTCTCTCAGAGGGCGAGAGGAGATTAATCCCAAAATGGCGCACTTCAGATAGCTCTTTGAGGGAGGGCTTAGCCGAGGCGATGTCAATTTCGCGATAGATCGATAGGGAATCAAGCGAGAAAATGGGGCATTTCAGCGCACGCGCAAGACTTAAGGCGAGCTCGCTCTTACCACTCGCACTTGCGCCTATGATGGCAAATAGCTTCATTTTCGAGGGGGTTAATGCTCGCGACTTTTTAGCGTAGCTGCATGCACGGCGTCGATGAAGCTCCCGCGGATTCCCGCACGCTCCAGTAGTGCAAGTGCTTCAAATGTCGTGCCCGCAGGCGAAGCGACCTGCTCCTTAATTAGGGCGGGATGGCGAGATTGAAGCAAGGCGGAGAATCCGCTAAATAGCGCGCATGTGAGCGAGACAGATTCATCTCGGCTCAATCCCTCGCGCACACCTGCATCAATAAGGGCTTCAGCCACGAGCGCAAGATATGCAGGACCGCCTCCTGCGAGGGCGGTAGCGACGTTGAGCTTAGATTCCTGATTAAGCCATAGCGCGTCCCCGAGCGTGGAAAAGATCGTGAGCGCGAACTCTTTGAGGGAATCATCGCCACATAATGTGGTGCTAGAGGCGTGAAGCTCCGCGGCGATATTAGGCATGGCGCGGATGTAGCCTTTGGAGGGAATCGCACGCCTGAGCTCCTCAATGCTAACACCCGCAAGAATCGAGTAGATAGCTTCCGCACTTTGGGTAGATTCCAAAGGAATGAGCGGACGATTCTCGCGGAGGCATTCATGGAGGACGTGGGGTTTGATGCACAAAATGATGTGCCGATTGGCTAGGCTAAGCTCTTTGAGCGGCACATAAACGGCGTGGAGATGATTTTCTTCAATAAAAGCGAGGATTTTTTCTTGATTGCGCCCAGTAATCTCAAGAGGGAATCGCCCGTCTAGCCCAAGCGCAATCGCGCGCGCCATTTTCCCATAGCCATAAATGGTGAGTGTCTGCGCCATTTTACTGCTGTGGCGTGGAAATATCCTCACTAAAAAAGGAAGAAATCGCCTCAGCAAGCCCGTAATTTGGATAGCGATTGCTCTCAAGAACGACCTGCCCCATAGTTTTGTTATCAAAATTGAAAATGACGGGCGCGAGGAAGTTGATTGTGGAGTTCTCAAGCGGAGTGTGAATAATCATGATGTTCAGCACAAGCAGATTTGTATCGTCCTTAAGATCTAGCAGAAGCTTCGTCGCAAGGGGCACTTCAAAGTCATACTCTCGTAGGGGAAAGGGATTTACCAGCGTGAATATCGGCACATCAGCATGAACGTTAGTCAGCTTCATAAAGAGGTCATCAATTTTCTCAAGCTTCACGGTTCTGACCGATTCAAAACCAAGTATCGGAGACTTTACTTCAAACTCCATCGATTTTCCTTGACTAAGCGCGAAACAGAATACCCGCGCCTCTAAAATTCGCTAAATTCTATCTAATTATGCACCAAAAAGCAATCTAAAGTCCTATTTGTATGAAAAGGACATTTAGCACACTCCCAAGCCTTGCTAGGGCTCTTTTGCCCTTGATTCCCAGCTTTAGTTCCTCTGCGATTCCCACCTCATTTTTTGCCAATTTTCTCTTCTTTTTATTTCGCTTTCACCTCCGATTCCCACCTTTTATCTTCTTGATTCACGCCCCGATTCCCATAAAATTCCACTGTTTTTTGGAATATGGCTTTATGAAATAGTAACGTTCAAGAGGCTATAATCTTTGCTCTATTTAGCAAAACAAGGAAACGTAATGACCCCTTTGGTGCGCCTATGTATCGCTTTTGTCGTTGTTTTGAGCTTTTGGGGTTGCTCAAAAAAGGATCTCGGATATGACAAGCCTGCAGAATACTGGTATAAAGGGATTTTGCGCGAGATCAGGGTGAGTAATTTAGAGGGTGCTGATGATTTTTTCTCTTCACTTCAAAGTGAGCACGTCCATTCTCCGCTGGTGCCTGAGGCGATGCTGATTTTGGGGCGCGCACACATGAATGCGCAGGAATACCTGCTCGCGGAATACTATTTTGAAGAGTATTTGAAGCGTTTTGGCACGAGTGAGAATGCCGATTTTATCGGTTTTTTAAAGCTTCAGGCAAATTTCTTTGCTTTCTCTAGAGAGACACTCAATCAGCAACTGCTTCTTGATTCCATCGCGCTTGTGGAGGAGTATCGGGCGAAATTCCCCGATTCCCGTTACAAACCTTACGCGGACACAATGCTTTTGAAGCTTCAACTTGCCAATCTCTATCTCAACAAAGAGATTGCGAGAATCTACCGACGACAGGACAAAGATACCGCCGCACAGGAGTATCTAAAGCGTTCAGAGAATGAGTGGTTTGGGGGGGTGAGCGCAAAAGATCCCCGTATCCCGTGGTATCGACAACTTTTTAATTGGTAATTTAGGAGAAACATGCAGCTAAGCAATTATGGATCATTTCCGATGGAGATTCCCGTCCTAGTCGAGGACGATCTTTTTATTTATCCTTTTATGATTATTCCGATTTTCCTCAGCGATGAGATGAATATCAAAGCCCTAAACCACGCCATGGAGCACAACGAGCCTATCTTTATCGCCACGGCTAAAGTGGGCGAGGAGGAGAATCGCTCCAAAGATAGCTTCTATTATGCGGGCGTTGTGGGGAGCGTCATGCGTAAGGTTGCGCTGCCTGATGGGCGCGTGAAGCTACTCTTTCAGGGGCTCGCACGGGGAATCATTGAGGAAGTTTTGGAAGAAAATCCCCTAATTGCCAAAGTGGATTTAGTAAAAAATCTCCCCTTTGATGAGGGGCGCATTAATGCCGTGCTGGCGATTCTCCGCGATAAGGTCAAGACGCTCTCTAGTGTGAATTCGCAATTCCCACCTGATATGCTACGCACCATTGATGAGAGCCACGATCCGCACCGTATTATCGATCTGATCGCAAGCACCATGAGGCTTCGCAAAGAGCAAGCTTACAAGCTATTCATTGAGGTGGACGCCGAGGAGCGGTTGCTGCTTTTAGTGGATTACGTGATTACCGAGATTGAGGCACTAAAACTCCAGCGCGAGATTAAATCCAAAGTCCATAACAAAATGGAACAGATTAATAAGGAATATTTCCTCAAAGAGCAACTTAAACAGATCCAAAAAGAGCTCGGAATCGACCATCAAAAAGATGAGGAGATACAGGAGTATTACGAGAAGCTAGAATCCCTCAAGGAATCGATGAACAAAGACGCTCATAAGGAGGTCAAAAAGCAGATCGATCGCCTCTCTCGCATGCACCCAGACAGCGCAGATGCGAATTTGATTCAAAACTACATTGAGTGGATGCTTGAGATTCCTTTTGGCAAAATCTCAACAAAAAAGCTCATCATCAGCGAGGTGCAAAAGCAGCTAGACATCGATCACTATTCGCTTAAAAAACCCAAAGAGCGCATCGTGGAATATTTTGCCGTGCGCGAGCTTTTAGCCCTCCGTGGCAAGGAGCAAAAGGATTCCAAAGGCACGATTCTCTGCTTTTATGGTCCTCCCGGGGTGGGCAAGACATCGCTCGCAAACTCCATTGCCACCGCGCTTAAACGCTCTTTGGTGCGGATTGCTCTAGGCGGGCTTGAAGATGTGAATGAGCTACGAGGACATCGTCGCACCTACATCGGAGCGATGCCCGGGCGCATTATTCAGGGGCTCATCGAGGCGAAAGAGATGAACCCCGTCATGGTGCTTGATGAGATTGATAAAGTCGGGCATTCTTACCGCGGTGACCCTACTTCGGTGCTTTTAGAGATCCTAGACCCTGAGCAAAATAGCGAGTTTCGCGACTATTACGCGAATTTCAATGTCGATCTTTCGCAAATTATCTTCATCGCCACGGCTAATGACATCTCACAGATTCCAGCCCCTCTGCGCGATCGCATGGAGTTTATCCAAGTGAGCAGCTACACGCCCCAAGAGAAATTTGAGATTGCGAAAAAATATCTTATTCCTCAAGAGATGAAAAAGCACGGGCTCTTAAATGCCGAGATTAGTATCACTTCTAGCGCGCTTAGGGAGATGATTGAGAAATATACCCGTGAAGCAGGTGTGCGCAATCTGCGCCGCAGAATCGCGCAAATTTTTAGAAAATCTGCGAAAATTATCCTGCACGAAAAGGTAAATAAAATCAGCATTACACCCAAGAATCTGGGCGATTTCCTCGATAAAATCGTCTTTGAGATTGATGAGGCGGATAAAAAGGATCGCGTAGGGATCGTCAATGGGTTAGCTTGGACGAGTGTTGGTGGCGATGTGCTGAAAATTGAGGCGATTAAAATCAAAGGCAAGGGCGCGCTCTCGCTTACCGGGAGCCTTGGTGATGTGATGAAGGAATCGGCGAAAATCGCCCTATCTGTGGTAAAAGTGTTGCTTGATGAGGGGAAGATCCGCCCTGCTAAAAAGAGCGACGCCAAAGATGAGCCCATCTATAATCTCTACGACCTCCACCTGCATGTCCCTGAGGGCGCGACGCCCAAAGATGGACCCAGCGCGGGAATCGCCATGGCAAGCGTCATCGCTTCGATTTTTTCTGAAAGGAGAGTGCGCGCTAATATCGCTATGACGGGCGAGCTGACGCTCACAGGCAAGGTGCTTGCCATCGGTGGACTCAAAGAGAAGCTCATCGCTGCACAAAAGGCTGGGATCAAAAAGGCGCTCATTCCTAAGAAAAATTTCGAGCGCGATTTGGATGAGATTCCCGATGAGGTCAAAAATGCGCTTGAGATTATCCCTGTAACACACATACACGAGGTGCTGAAGGAAGTGTTGCTCTAGCGGGGTGCGAAAAAGAGGCGGAGCTTGAAGCCGAAGATTTGTTGTAAGTTGTAATTAGTGCGCGCGCAAGGACGCTAAAACATCTCTAACGCGAGAGAAATGATGGTCTTTGATATGCTCGGGCGTTTGCAGCACGTTTTGCAACTTTCCCGCCACATCGATAAGCGCGCAGTCTATTCTTGCCCCTTAAGCTAAAAGGATATCATTAGTCAAATTGCGCGCTATGAGCCGTGTATCAAGCTCTTTAAAAACGAATTCCTCCGCAAGGAGAACGAAGTCATCCGCGAGATTAGTTACTTTTTGTGTGCTGAGCATTGAGGGGATAAAAAAGGCGCGAGTTTTTGAATTCGCTCCCCATCTCTGAGTGGCTAAGGCTTAGCGAAAACATCGGCGCATTTATGGGAATCGACCCAAAAAACTAAGGGAGGGTTTCGCTCTCATCGGCGCGACCCTGCATTTTGGCTTAAGTGATATTTGGGCGATGGAGTTTAACGAATTTGTGGAGTTTTATAACATTGCCGAGAGGCTCGCGCAGGCGTGAGGGGCTACTAACTGCTTTACTCCTTGTCCTCGCGCTTACAAAACATCTATCAAGAGGCAATTTCCCTCGCTCTTTTTTCCGCGTGCTCCACCTCTCTACGCCACG
>JBQMYQ010000037.1:0-16809 GCA_052173415.1 Wolinella sp.
GAATATGCTGATTTCAAAGCAGAATTCACCTATGGTATTTTTCAAATAGATGAGGAGATTAATATAAAAATACAGAGCGGGATAAAGCCTAATGGCGAGCCGAATATGGTGTTTGCCGATGGTGAACTAAACAACATGCTAAAGGGCTTTAAAAAGGCTGTAAAGAGGTATTACTTGGAAAATTTAGTAGAGATTATGTTTAAATATGAGCTATTGAAATAGGGTTTTGTTCCTAAAAAATACGCCACTAAAGAGCAGTAGCAGTGCGCCGATACAGAGGGCAAGAATCCCCCAGCCAAAGTGCTTATAAACTATCCCGGGCGCGATGGATCCGAGCGTGCCTCCCGTGTAATAAAAGGCGAGATAAAAGCCATTGATGATCCCCTTTTTCTCGCTAGAGATGGAGTTTGTGAGACTTGAGAGTGTCGTATGTGTAATAAACATTCCTGCACATAGGACAAAGACTGCACCGATGAGATGTTTAATCTCATCGCTTAACATAAGCACGGTGCTTAGGGCGCAGAGCACAAGTCCAAAGGTGATTGCATTCTCTTTTGAGCCAAGCATGCGGGTGATTTTCGTCGCTAAAAGCGAAACTGCCACGCCGATAATAAGCCCCAAATAAAGCAGCCCAATTACTTCCTCTTTAATCTCGGGAGCAAGCTCCTTTGCGCGGAAAGGGAGGAAATTTAGGATCGCTTGAAACGAGAAAAAGAGCACAAAAGCCATGATAAAAAGCAATATGTATCGGGAATCGTGCAGGCAACTCGTAATATCGCGTAGCGTGGGCTTGATTACATCAACACGCGCTGAAGTCTTTAGGCGTGAGATGAGATATGCGCCGATTAGCATAGAGATTCCTAGGATTATGAAGGCTACTTGCCACGAGTAGAGGCTTGTCATATATCCGCCCAAAAGTCGCCCCAAAAGCCCGCCTACAACGCCACTTGCGACATAAATACCGATGTATTTTTGGACGTTTTGCTGGTCGATTCTCGTGAGAATTGTGAGAATCGTTGTGATGACCGCAGGGATAAAAAGTGCCTGGAGGAATCGTAAGGATAAAAACTGCTCATAAGAGCTTGCGATAGGCAGGATTAGCTGCACAATTCCTAGAATGCTTAGTGAGGAGGTGAGGATTTTTTTTGGCGAATTGGACTCAAGCAAATAGCCATAGAATATCGGTGCGAGCGAGAGTGGGAGGAATATGATTGAAGTAAGCAGAGAGGCTTTGGTAAGTGAGACGCCAAATTCTGCGCCAAATAGCGGCTGGAGTGGCTGTGTGATATACATGAGCGAGAGCGTATTGATGGTCACGTAAATAATGATGACTAGGGTGAATCGTTGCATACCCGCTCCTTGCGTGAAAGATGGAAAACTAGCAGACTTTATTGTAAAGGGAGCTGAAAAAATAAAAGCTCGAGAATCGCACAATAAATTTGCAAGATAATCGCTCACTATTGCAAATGACTTGCAATTATAGTAAAATCCAGCTCATGGAAAAAGATCAGATACACACGCTTTTTCAGAGAAAAGGCATTAGAAATAGCGCGATTAAAAGCAAAATCATCGAAATACTCTCTGCAGAGCCCCATCCTCTAAGTGCGAATGAATTGCATAAAAAAGTGAGTGTCGATTCCCCTACGGATTTGGCGAGCATTTATAGGAATCTCAATGTTTTTAAAGAGAGAGGTATCGTCAAAGAGGCGTTTCGCACGTCTTTGGAGAGCTATTTTGAGCTCGCGATGGGAGAGCCGCTTCATCCGCATTTTTGGTGCCAGGAGTGCAAGAAGGTCTTTTGCCTCTCGCCCCTTTCGCTTGAGGAGACGCTGTGGCTCTCTTCGCTTTATGAGAAGGGGCGAGTTCGGGGAATTACCCTCAATATCGAGGGAATCTGCGAAACATGTCATGCAAAAGATGTGAAATAAACAATACAAAGGACAACGTAATGTTTAAGAAATTTTTCATAGGATTTGTGGCGTTTTTAGTGCTGAATGCTTGGGTGCAAGCAGCTACGAGTAAGCCGATTGTGTTTGTCAGCCTTGAGGTGCAGGAATCATGGGTCAAAAAAATTACCGGCGATAAAGTGGTCGTTGAGAGCTTAATTAAGACAGGGATGAACGCTCATACTTATGAGCCAAAGCCCTCAACTATGAAGCAGCTCGCGCATGCTTCGCTCCTTTTGGGAATCGGGATTGAATTTGAGGAAGTTTGGTTTCTGAAATTTCAACAACTTTATCCAAATATAAAAATTGTAAAGATTGATGAAAAGATGAATAAAATTGAAAATGATGAACATGCGCATGCACACCACGAGCACGATGAATTCTGCGAGCATGGGCATTTTGACCCGCATGTTTGGCTAAGCGTGGTGAATGCGAAAATCGCTGCGGAGAAGATTTTGGAGGCACTCATTAGTGTAGATGGCGTAAATCAGGCGGAATATCGGGCGAATTATGCGAAATTTATCGCGGAGCTTGACGCGTTGCATAGCGAGCTTTCCTCCAAGCTTGCACCGCTTAAGGGCGCGAAATTTATGGTTTTTCACCCGACGTGGGGCTATTTTGCGCGTGATTATGACCTAGTGCAAGTCCCCATCGAGGCGGGAGGCAAAGAGCCTAAGCCCGCACAGCTTCAAAATCTCATCAAAACAGCCAAAGACGCGGGCGTGCGGACGATTTTCGTGCAAAAAGGATTCTCGCAAAAAGCAGCGCGTCAGCTTGCCAAAGAGATTGGCGCGAGGGTGCTTGAGACTGATCCGCTAAGTGCACGGTGGGCGGAGGGTATGCGATCTTTTGCAGAGGCAATTAGCGCGGCAAAGTAGCCTATTTTGGATACGAAAATGACGCAGGGTGCGGCGCGAGAAGAGCTTGAGCATGAAATTGAGGAGCTTTTAAGTCGTTTTGGCGAACGCGTGGGAATCGCCCCTGAAGTGCTAGAAAATCTCTCAACCGAGGCACTTCAGGAGATTGCCGCGAGCCTAAGAGAGCATGCGAAGAGAATCAACGAAGAGCATAAGGATTGGCTCTTTGGGCTTCTAAGCGATCAGTAGATTCCCAGTAATTTGCTTGCAAAAAAGAGTGCAGATTCCCCGCTTGGGATTCTCTATTTTTAAACCACAAAGCGCACAGGAATTGCCTTTGTAAAAATGCCCCTGCAAGAATCGTGTCCAAAATAAAAGAACTACCTTTTGAAATTGCCCTTGTATGAATGCAAAAATTCGCTCGATTCCCGCTATTTTAAGATCCGTGGGAGTGTGATTCCCTCCTGTTTTTGGTATTTCCCTTTTTTATCCTTATAGCTCACTTCGCATGGCTCATCGCCTTGTAAAAAGAGCACCTGCGCGATTCCCTCATTGGCGTAAATTTTCGCGGGCAGGGGCGTTGTGTTACTGATTTCAATCGTGATATGCCCCTCAAATTCGGGCTCAAATGGGGTAACATTCACGATGATTCCACACCGCGCGTAGGTGCTTTTTCCTAGGCAAATCGCGAGCACATCTCTAGGAATCCTAAAATACTCCACAGTGCGCGCGAGTGCGAAGGAATTTGGCGGGACAATGCAAAATTCGCCCGAGAGATCCACGACATTGGCGGAATCGAAGTTTTTAGGATCGACCATCGTGGCATTGATGTTAGTGAAGATTTTAAATTCATTACTCACGCGAATGTCATACCCATAGCTACTAAGCCCGTAGCTCACGACATTTTTATCCACTTGATTTTCACAAAATGGCTCAATCATTCGCTGCTTTAGTGCCATTTCGCGAATCCATCGATCCTCTTTTAGACCCATGCGCCTAACCTCTCTTCTTTATGATTTGTGGTATTATAGCGACAATAACTCGTCCTAGAAAGGGCGTGAGACTTCGATACAAAGGTTTTGTTCATGAATTTTGAAGAGATTAAGGAATTAATAGAGATTTTTAACGAGAGCGAAGCCTCCAAGCTCCAGATCTCTGAGGGTGAGTTCGGCATTAAGCTTGAGAAACCTTCCTTATTCCCTGCGATTCCCGCCTCATCCGCCCCTGTAATGCCCCAGCCAAGTATTCCCGCTACACCTATTGCCTTGACGCATGAAGCTCCAAAGGTTAACGAGCCTCAAACCATAGGGGAATCGATCAACTCCCCTATGGTCGGGACATTTTATCGGTGCCCATCGCCCGATTCCCCTGCGTATGTCAATGTTGGGGACAAGGTCAAACGCGGGCAGACGCTAGGAATTATCGAGGCGATGAAGATTATGAACGAGATTGAGGCGGAGTTTGATTGCAAGATTGTAGAGATTATCCCCGCTGATGCGCAGCCTGTCGAATACAACTCGGCTCTATTTATTGTTGAGAGAATCTAAATGCAGAAAAAGAAGCTAGAGCGCATATTAATCGCGAATCGCGGCGAGATCGCACTTCGTGCCATTCGCACCATCAGAGAGATGGGGCGGCGATCCATCGCCGTGTATTCCACCGCGGATAAGGATGCGAATTATCTTGATTTTGCCGATGCGAAAGTCTGTATCGGCGGCGATAAATCCAGTGAAAGCTATCTGAATATTCCCGCAATCATCTCCGCAGCGGAGCTTTTTGAGGCGGACGCGATTTTCCCCGGGTATGGGTTTTTGAGCGAGAATCAGAACTTTGTAGAGATTTGCCAGTATCACGGGATTGAATTTATTGGACCAACCCCCGAAGTTATGGCACTTATGAGCGATAAAAGCATGGCAAAAGATGTTATGAAGCGCGCGGGTGTGCCGGTGATTCCCGGAAGTGATGGGGCGGTTAAGGATTATGAAGAGGCGAAAGAAGAGGCAAAGAAAATCGGCTATCCGATAATCCTCAAAGCTGCTGCGGGTGGCGGTGGACGAGGTATGAGAATCGTCGAAAAAGAGGAGAATCTGACCAACGCCTATCTAGCGGCTGAAAGCGAGGCGATTAGTGCTTTTGGCGATGGGACGATTTATATGGAGAAATTCATCGACAAACCCAAACACATCGAGGTGCAGGTGCTCGCCGATAAGCACGGGAATGTCATTCATGTGGGCGAGCGCGATTGCTCGCTTCAGCGTCGCCATCAAAAGCTAATCGAGGAATCGCCTGCAGTCGCTCTACAGCCAAAGACGCGTGAGCGACTGCTGAAAACAGCGATTGAAGCGACGAAAGCCATTAAATACGTCGGTGCGGGGACGTTTGAGTTTTTGCTTGATAGCAAGCAGAATTTCTATTTCATGGAGATGAATACCCGTCTGCAGGTGGAACACCCTGTGAGTGAGATGGTAAGCGGACTTGATATTGTCGAGCTCATGATTCGCATCGCAGAGGGTGAGGAGTTGCCTAAACAAGAGGAGATTAACTTCAAAGGGCATGCGATTGAGTGTCGCATTACCGCAGAAGATCCGGAGAAGTTTTTCCCTTGCCCGGGGCGGATTACCAAATGGATTGCGCCGGGCGGGAATCACGTGCGCCTTGATTCCCATGCTTACGCCGGGTATAGTGTGCCTATGCACTATGATTCTATGATTGGGAAGCTCATTGTATGGGGCGAGACGCGTGAGAAGGCGATTGCCAGAATGGCGCGTGCGCTTGATGAGTTTAGTATCGAGGGGATTAGGACAACGATTCCTTTCCATAAAAAAATGATGCAAAATGCCGATTTTAGAGCGAGTAAGATCCACACGAAATATTTGGAACAAAAGGTGCTTTAAGGTTTTGATGAATTATCGCAAGGACGCAGAGGAAACGACCAAAAGGAGCTCAATATGAAAATAGGACAATCTCAGGGAATCGCCCAAAATATCAGCACGAATTTGGATAAAAATAAGGCCGAAGAAAAGAAGGCTTTGGAGAATATCGCGCGTGAGCGTGCGCTACATGCGACTGATGGTGCGAATTTGATGATTGCTGATGCGCTTTTAAGCGAAGCGAACACCATGTCTCAGGGAATCAGGAACGCTAATGACGCCATTGGCATGCTTCAGATTGCCGATGGTGTGCTTGGGAGCGTTACGGATAGTGCGATACGCCTCAATGAGCTCTCAGTGGCGATGGGGAATCCCATGCTAAATAGGTCGCAGCGATCAATGATTGAGGGTGAGGCAAATGCGCTCACACAGGGTATGCGTGATGCGATGAATGAAGCTAGCTTTAATGGCAAGAATGTCTTTGGCGGGACGCTTAGCTTTGCCATTTCAAGCAACTCCTCTGTGAATATGACGCTCAATGCCCCAAAAGTCGATGGTATTAGTGTGCATAATCAGGAATCCATTAGCGATTTTCTTAAGCGTGTAGGGAGTGAGCGCGCAAATATTGGCGCGACGATTAGTGGCATTCAATCCTCCGTCAATGAGGAGATGAATCGTATCGTCAATCTAAGAAACGCCGAGAGCAATCTTCAAGACAATGATGTCGCGGAGAATTACAATAAAGTAAATAAGACGCGCCTTAGAGGGCAAGCGGCTCTTTATGCGCATAGCTTCAACACTAAACATCTCCAAAATAAGCTCGGTGCACTACTAGGCTAAGCCTTGCTTCCTTATAGTTGCCAGTGTGTCGATTCTGATGATATAGAGGCGCTCACAGAGGCGCTCAAAAGCCCCCTTTTGACGCAAGGTCCTAGGGTGGAATCGTTTGAAAAAGCCTTAGCTTCGTATGTGGGTGTGCGTCATGCGCTGGTATTCAACTCCGCTACTTCGGCGCTTTATTGCGCCTATCGCGCTCTAGGGATCAGGGAGGGTGATGAAGTCATCACGACGCCCATAAGTTTCGTCGCCACCTCAAGCATGCTCCTAGCTCTTGGGGCGATTCCCGTGTTTTGCGATGTGAAACCTGATGGGAATATCAACGAAGAGGCGATTCCCGCGCTTATTACGCACAAGACCAAAGCAATTGTTTCAGTTGATTATTCGGGGAATCCCGTCGCATTTGATCGCCTGCGCGAAGTGGCGGATTCCCACAACCTTGCTTTTATATCGGATAGCTCGCATTCCATTGGTGCAGAGTTTAAAGGCGCGCGCGTGGGGAATCATGCCGATGCGACAATTTTTAGCTTCCATGCGGTCAAGCCCATCACTACAGGCGAGGGTGGTGCGCTTTTGAGCAATGATGGGGCGATTTATGAGCGAGCTAAACGCATTCGTAGCCACGGCGTGGTCAAGAAGCATCTCTGGAATAGTGATGTGGAGGAGTGGGGATTTAATTTCAGAATGAGCGATTTTGCCGCCGCTTTGGGGGAATCGCAGCTAAAAAAGCTTGACCGATTCATCGCGCAGCGTCAGGAGCTCGCCCATTTTTATGATGAATATTTTCGCGATTCTCGCCACATTCACACGCTCAAGCGCACGAGTGAGGCAAAGAGCTCGCACCATCTCTATCCGATTTTTTTAGATTCCTCGCTGTGGTGTGTTAAGGAGGAGATTTTTTCTGCGCTCCAAGAGCGAGGAATCGGCGTGCAAGTGCATTACAAGCCTATCCACACTTTCACGCTCTATCGCGAGCTTTTTCCAAATCTCTCACTTCCTAATGCGGAGTCTTTTTATCGCTCCGAGCTCTCGATTCCTTGCCATCAAAAGATGAATATCAAACAAGCACAAGAGGTTGCGCAGGTGGTGTGCGATGTTGTAGAGACTTTTGCGCACAGTTCCTGCTCTTCTTGAAATTTGCAAAAAGTCGGATAATCGCTCTTTAGCGCCCTCTGAGATCTCTTTTGCTCCTGCGTGGTTGCGAGCAAATCCGCAATCACACATCGCCGATTTTTATCAATCTTTTCTTTAAAGCACTCGCTAATCCACTCTTTACAAAAAAAAAAAAACGATAGCATCGCAAGTCAAATTTCTACAAATAAAGGGGGTGAATATGAGAAATAGTTTGAAAATCACGCTACTACTCGCGGTCGCCTTATTGCTTACTGGATGTATGCAGATTCAGCCGCCTAAGGTGATACCATCCGAGAAGAGCGAGACGATTGCGTTGAAAGCAAATTTCACCGATGAAATCTCAAAAGAGTCCGTCATACTCTCTGATGTGAAGAGAGCGATTGTGAAAATGGCACTGGAGGCAAGCAAATACGAGAAACTGACTAGCTACAGCGAAGATCCCGAGTGCAACTGGTATCAAGGGGTGGATGTTCAGTTTGTGGCGAGTAATTTGGAGGTGTTTTACTTCAGAGGTAGGGCGTGTAGAGCCAATAGAAACGATATAAAATCGGGCACAACGGTCTATTTTGGCGCAAAAATACCGTATAAAATCACAGGAACGCAGGATAAATTTGAGATAAGTTTTACTTATCCAAAGGAGTTCATCCAAAGGGATCTTAAGGAGTTTGGTCTTAACGAAGTAACCCACTTAGCTGCACCCTCTAATTTAGCGCGAGATATAGATGGCATATTCCAGAGTTTGAGGAATCTGTCCATAGCTAGGGAATATACCTTTAGCGGGGAAGAGAATTCAAAATACAACAAAGACTCTACCATCGATAGCCTGAAACGCGCAAGCCTAAATAACAAGAATCGGACAATAACATACGATGTGTTTAATTATCAAAACGGTTCAAAGGTAACCTATAAAGCCACAGTCAACTATGTGATAGATCACAATAACGAAGTGGATGTGGGTAAAAATGTCGTTTCAAAAATCAAACAAGAAATCAAAAAAGTAATCAACGAATAAGGAGAAAAAGATGAAAAATTCAGTTCTAAAATATTCACTATTGGTCGCTGCAATGTTTGCCTTTGGCGGGTGTTTGTATGAGCAACCTACTGCACCTACAAATCCGATGCCCGAGCCTACACAGCTCACAAAGCAAAACATAACGCTAAAACATCAAAAAGATGAGATCACTTTGAAAAACGGCGTAATACATTTCAAAAACGGCAAAAGGCTAGCCGATGAGGAAGCCAAGATCCTTGATGCGTTTTATGCAAAAGATCAGATGTTTTACATAATACAATTTCGCGACAAGTTTAAGATTAAAAACAGCGAAAAAGAGACAATTTGGGAAATCCAGAGCGGGTATTTTAGCTACTCAAAATATCAAGATGATTTCATATTTGTCGTGAAAGCGCGTGGTGGAGGTGGAGATGTTTATAGTTTTAATGGCACCAAAGTGACGCTGATTGACAGAGGGCTGGATATACCTAATGGCAGATTGTATGGAATTTATGCGTTAGATATCGTGTCGAGGAAAAGGTCGGAGCTCGTTAGCTTTGGCGGTCCTGAGGCAAGAGCCATTACGGACATAACGATAACCAACATCCTAGATGGAAGCAAAATTACTTTTAAAGATTTTCATAAATTTCTAAACTCTGAGTGTATCGAGTGCACGAAAATTCTCGGAATCGCAGGAGATAATTTGATATTAACCTATGACGAGGGGTATCAAAAGGCTTTGGCGTCTTTTAACTTGCAAACAAGAAAGGGAGATATTCTCCATCTAGAAACACCAAATGACAAGAGCATTCTTCAGGTTTTGCAAAACGAAGAAGAAGTGGTCGTTAGGATATTTGATTATGAAGTAGGCGAAATCGTAGAAATAGACGGCAGAAGGGAGTATGATGTCTCGCAAGCCCCCAAGAGAATCATACATCTAAACACCCTGACCGAAGTCGATGGCTTATCAAAGGGGTTTGGCTATATTCCGCTTAAAACTGGCTACCAAGGCATGGGTGGATATATAACACAAAAATATATCACCTACAAACTATACAGAATCATGCAGATCGGCGAAGATAGACCGATGTTCTAATCCGGTTCCGATACAGGTCATTCATAGACCTGTATCGGAATCCTGCACTTCCTAACCCGCATTTCTGTCCCTGTGGCAAGTCTTATCCAAGCCTGCACGAATAGGGTAGGGGGAATTGCTCCCTCTAGTCGAATAAACCTGTAGGCTTGATTCCCGCTATTTTTAAGCAACTAATCCCAATTCTCACAAAAAAGCGTCAAAGTTCTATTTGATTGATATAATGCGCTCCATGCTATTTTAAGGAGTTTTCATGCTACTTTTTACCCCAGGTCCTACGCCCGTCCCCGAGGCGATTCGAGTCGCCATGAGCGAGCCTACGATCCATCATCGCACGCCTGAATTTGAGGCGATTTTTGCCAAGACTCGCACTTTTTTGCGTGAGCTTTTGGGCACAGAAGAGGTGCTCATGCTTGCAAGCTCGGGCACGGGAGCGATGGAAGCGTGCATGAGGAGTTTATGCGCGAGTAAGGCTTTGAGCGTGAATTCTGGGAAATTTGGCGAGCGTTTTGGGAAAATCGCCACAGCGTTAGGAATCGAGCACGTCGAGATTAAAAACGAGTGGGATACGCCTGCTTCCGTGGAGCAGGTGATGTCCGTGCTTAGGGGTGATTCCTCCATCGATGCGTTTTTTATCCAAGCGTGCGAGAGTGCGGGCGGGTTGCGCCACCCCATAGAGGAGATCGCGCAGGCGATTAAGACGCATAATCCGCATATCATGGTCGTCGTCGATGCGATTACGGCGATGGGTGTAGAGGCGATTAATGTGAAGAATATCGACGCACTCATCGGAGGAAGCCAAAAGGCGTTCATGCTGCCCCCCGGCATGAGCATCATCGGACTAAGCAATGCGGCGGTTGCTAAGATTGAGGAACGCGATGTGGGTTATTATTTCAACCTAAAAACAGAGCTTAAAAATCAGCGCAAAAATACGACTGCATGGACGGCTCCAACCACCCTTGTCATCGGGCTTTGTAAATATTTTGAACTTGCGAAAATGCGGGGAATCGAGCGGATTTATAAAGAGACCAGAGCGCGCGCGCTGGCTACGCGGGAAGCACTTAAAGTGCTTGGTTTTAGTATTTTCCCAAAAACGCCTGCACTTGCGATGAGCACGGTAATTGATGAAGAGAATGCCGAGATGTTGCGCAAGCTTTTGAAGCAAGATTTTGGTGTCAATCTTGCGGGCGGGCAGGATCATCTCAAAGGGAAGATTTTCCGCATTAATCACATGGGAATCATCGAGCCACACGAGAGTGCATGGGTGATTAACGCGCTTGAGCTGGCATTAGAGAGGCTTGGCAAGCGGAAATTTGATGGAAGCGGGAATCGCACTTTCCTCACGAGCTATTATCGCTTTTTGGGTTAGCTTGAGTGGCTTAAGATGATTGGAAGCATACCTTTGGGGGCGCGAGAGCGATGAAAATTTTAATCACGGGTGCGGCGGGATTCATCGGTGCGCAGCTGGCGTTGCGCTTGCTTTCTCGCGGCGATGAAGTGGTTGGGTGCGACAATATCAATGACTATTACGATGTGCGGCTGAAGTATGGGCGGCTAAATCTCGCAGGAATCGACGCACAAAAAGTGGAGTATGGCAGGCTCATTCAGAGCGAGCGATTCCCGCAGTATCGCTTTGTAAAGCTAAATTTAGAGGATAGGGCGGGAATTAAGAAGCTTTTTAGCGATGAGAAGTTTGATAAAGTCTGTAACCTCGCTGCGCAGGCAGGTGTGCGCTATTCACTGACTAATCCTTACGCGTATGTAGATAGCAATATCGTCGGATTCCTAAATATCCTAGAATCGTGTCGCCATGCGGGAATCCAGCACCTTGTGTATGCCTCGAGCTCTTCGGTCTATGGTCTAAATGAGTCGATGCCTTTTAAGACAAGTGACAACGTCGATCACCCCATAAGCCTCTATGCAGCGAGCAAAAAGAGCAACGAGCTTATGGCGCATACCTATTCGCACCTCTATGCGATTCCCGCGACGGGGCTGCGCTTTTTTACCGTATATGGACCTTGGGGGCGACCGGATATGGCGTTGTTCCTTTTTACTAAAGCGATTTTGGAGGGGCGGGCGATTGATGTTTTTAATCACGGCGAAATGTCGCGCGATTTTACCTATATCGATGACATCATCGAGGGCGTGGTGCGCGTGATAGATAACCCGCCAAAAGGCAATGTCTCATGGAGCGGTAGCGCGCCTGATCCGAGCTCTTCCAAAGCTCCGTATAAAATCTATAACATCGGCAATAACGCTCCCGTGCGGCTTATGGATTTTATTAGCGAGATTGAGCGTTGCCTAGGCAAGGTGGCAAAAAAGAATATGTTGCCTCTTCAAGCGGGCGATGTGCCTGCGACCTATGCTGATGTGAGTGATCTTTTTTCCGAGCTAGGCTATCAGCCAAATACCCCTATTAGCGTGGGAATCGAGCGTTTTGTCTCGTGGTATAGGGAGTTTTTTGGTGTGTGATATGTAATTTATGTGGCGTATGACTTGCGCGCGCTCAAAAATCACACCACGCCATCAAAAAATTGCATACTGATACAGTGAAGGCTTCCGTGTTGGCGGATTAGCACGCGACAATCAATGGGGATAATCTCGTGGCTAGGAAGTGCGTGCCTCATCACTTCGAGGGCCTTTTGGTCGTTTTTATCCCCATACACGGGGAATAGCACCGCTCCGTTAATGAATAGAAAATTCGCATAGCTCGCAGGCAGTCTCTCGCCGTTATGATAAATCGCCTCGCTAAAAGGCAGTGCAAAAAGTTCAAAAGGCTCTCCTTGGAGATTCCTCATCGCTTTTAGCTCCTGCTCCATTGCTGCAAGTTCGCTAAAATGCTCATCTCTCTCATCATCGCACTTGATGTAGGCGATCTGATTTTCCCCGATGAAGCGTGCAAGTGTGTCGATGTGGGAATCTGTGTCATCGCCCGCCAAATAGCCATGATGACACCAGAGCACCTTTTGCGCGCCCAGCTCGCGCTTTAAAGTCATTTCAATCTCCTCTTGCGAATATTCGGGATTTCGGTTGGCTTCAAGCAGACATTGCGTGTTGGTGAGCACGATTCCCGCGCCATTACTCTCGATACTCCCTCCTTCAAGGATAAAATTTTTGCTCCTGAGCGGCACGCGGAAAATTCCCTTTTTATCGAGATTTCGGCTCACTTGATTATCAAGAAACGCGGGGAATTTCAACCCCCAGCCATTAAAGCCGAAATCTAACAGGTATTTTTTGCCCTCCTCCTCGATTCCTAGCGGGGCAAAATCTCGAGCCCACGTGTCATTGGTGGGCATTTGAATAGGAATCAGCCGATCATTTTGAGGAAACATCTCGCGATAAAGCTCCCAGTCATCGACAAGCAGGAGGCATTTTTGCCGCTTTGTGATTTCATTAATCACTGCAGCGAAATTCTCCCTTGCCTCGCGCAAATAGGGATACCAGTCGCTTTTTTCGTGAGGCATAGCGAGCAGTATCGCGCTCTGATGTTCCCATTCTGCGGGCATTCTTCGCATGATTAATCCTTTCTTAGCTTTTGTCGATATTATAATGCATAAAACTTCAAGGAGGAGATTATGGAAATTCAGGGACGATCCAGCCATCCAAACCCGTTTGCTTCGGGGAATCCTCACACCAAAGAGGGTAAAGAGGAGATTAAAAAAGAGGCACAAAAGCTAAACGCACACAATATCATGCTGGAATACACATTTAAATTTCAGCTCAATATTACACAGACTACGCAGGGGAATCTCGCCACTCAAAGTGCGCTAGGAGATCCCAAAAAGCTCAATGACATTCTTAAGGGAATCGACCACAAGACGACCGGCTATACAGGTAAGCCGATTAATGAGCTTAATCCCAAGGAGGCTAAAGAGCTCATCTCTGAAAAAGGCTATTTTGGGGTTGCAAAAACCTCTGAGAGGCTCGCAGAATTCGTTCTGAAGGGCTCAGGAGGCGATTTGAATCTTTTGCAAAAAGGACGCGAGGGAATCCTGCGTGGATATAAGCAAGCAGAGAAACTCTGGGGTGGGGAGCTCCCTGAAATCAGCAAAGAGACGCTTGCAAAGGCTCTTAAAAAGATTGATGAAGCGATTGCTAAAAAGGGCGGAAAACTCCTTAATGAGAAGGCGTAGTTGATTTTAAGCATTGAGAGTAGCTGCGATGATAGCTCGATTGCAATCACGCGTATTAGCGATCGTAAGCTTTTGTGGCACAGAAAAATTTCGCAGGAAGTCGCGCACAGCGAATATGGCGGAGTTGTCCCGGAGCTTGCGAGTCGCCTGCATGCTTTAGCTCTGCCGCATATTTTAGAGGAGTGCGCCTCGTATCTGCCGCAGCTAAGAGCTGTTGCGGTCACAAACGAGCCGGGGCTGAGTGTCACGCTCCTTGAGGGTGTAGCGATGGCAAAGTCTCTTGCTCTCGCCCTTTCGCTTCCCCTGATTCCCATCAATCATCTCAAAGGGCATATCTATTCGCTTTTCTTGGAACAAGAGGCGCGATTCCCGCTTGATGTGTTGCTGGTCTCCGGCGGGCACACAATGTTATTGCACGCGCAGAGTTTTGAGGGCATTGAAATTATCGGTGCGAGCCTTGATGATAGCTTTGGCGAGAGCTTTGATAAGGTCGCAAAAATGCTCTCTCTTGGCTATCCCGGCGGTCCAATTGTGGAATCGCACGCCAAAAATGGCAATCCCACGCGCTTTGCTTTTAGTGTTCCCTTACAAGGAAAAAAGGAGGTTGCTTTTAGCTTCTCCGGGCTTAAAAATGCTGTGCGCCTCGTTGTGCAAGCTCTTGGAAGCGAGATGAGTGAGCAGGATAAATGCGATATTTGTGCCTCATTTCAACATAGCGCGGTGGCACATCTAATCCAGAAGGTGCGCCTCTATCTTACGCATTTTTCGCGCGATTCCCGCGGTGCGCTCGCGATTGTGGGCGGAGCGAGTGCAAATCTCGCGCTTCGCGAGGCAATGGAGCAGGTAGCTGAGGATTTTAATCGTTCGCTACTTCTTGCGCCACTTGAGTTTTGCGCGGATAATGCCGCGATGATCGGGCGTGTGGCGTTAGAGTGCTACGAGCGTTCGCTTTTTGTGGATCCCGCTTTGGTTGAAGTAAATTCCCGCACTCCTACGCTTGCTTAAAATTTTGTGCCTATTTGTGGGAATCCGCCCTAAAGCGCGCGATTTTGGTTTTTTGCGAGCATAAGGAGCGAGGACACAGAATCAGACGGGAATCGCGCCCATTTGACAAACGCCGTGTTCTTCGTTATTGTAAAGACTATACAACGCAAAATAGAAAGGCTTATATGATGATTTCGACTAATATTGAGGCGATTGATTTTTCTCTCCTTTACAATCTGCAAAAGTGCGCTTCTTCGGCGAATAAAAGCAAGAGTGCGGAGGATTGGGACGCGCGCGCGTGGGAGATGAATGAGAATATTCACGAGGGCTACTACAACGACCGTATGCAGGAGAGAATCGACCTTAGCGGGGCGCGGACGCTTTTGGACGTGGGGTGCGGACCTGGGACGTTTGCACTGCGTTTTGCTCCACACGTGGAGCAGGTGCATGCGTTTGATTTTTCGCCTAAAATGCTTGAAGTGCTTCATCACAACGCCAAAGAGCGGGGAATCGCGAATATTACGACTTCATGTATTAATCTTGAGCACGAATGGGAGGGAATCCCAAGCTGTGATGTCGTGATCGCTTCGCGTTGCCTTGAGGTGAATAATATTGCCTCAGTGCTGCAAAAGCTCGATGCTCACGCAAATAAGCGCGTTTATTTGACTTTTAAAGAGGGGCGGAGCTTTTTGAGCGATGAGATTTTGGAAGTGTTGGGGCGCGAAATCACTCCAAAGCCCGATTATATTTATATTTTGAATATCCTCTATCAGATGGGAATCCGCGCGAAAGTTGATTTTATCGATCCGGGTAATGATGGCTATAAAATGGGGACACTGCAAGAGTATCTCTACTCGCTTACGTGGGCGCAAAATGGCTTAAGCGAGGAGGAAGAGGCGCGAGCGAGCGAATATTTTTTAGCGTGCCAACGCACGGGGAAAACGCCTGCACACCGAAATAATCGCTGGGCACTGATCTCGTGGGAGAAGTGAATAGGCACATTTAAAAATGGCGGTGCGTAGGAATCTAAACATTAGAGATTTTAATATTTCACAATGAGCAGGCGAGGCGAGGATACCTCCTCCTCAAGATTGCCTCAAAAAGGTAAAATATTTTTTAAACTTTTGAGGAATTTTTGTCTCGATTCTATAAAAAGTTAAGAAATATTTTACCTTATTTCATGCACAATACGGACATTTTTATTAGAAAATCTAATTCAAGCTTTTATTCTGAAGCGCTAGAAAGAGGCTCGGAATATGTCGGATTTCCTCTATGTTGATTGCGAAAAGTTATGGGATTTGGGCGCGCCAAACTGGCTATCTTTTAGCGATTCTCCTGAGGTGCTTATCTCAAACACCAAGGGTAGTGCAGGGCTCTATGCACCCGAGATTAATTGGTATCTCAAAGTCTCCAAAGCTAAAAAAGAGGAGAAGCTCGCCACGCTTCATCGGCTTTATGAAGCGCGCGCAATCAAATTCGATCATGACACTCGCCAAAATTACGAAGAACAAGTCGATTCCACGCTTTTAGTGATGGGCGGCAATTCCCCTGTGGCGGGCGAGTTTGGCACTTTAGCGAGCGAAGAAGGGTTTAGTGTGGAGCTAATTCCCTATGAGGAAATTGCGAGAATCGAGGGGAAATTAGGTGCATTTAGTGCGTTTATGCGCGATGGTAGCGAGCGGATTTTTGCGCAGGGTGTGCTGTTTTGTGAAGATGAATTATTGCTCAAATACACGGGAATCGAGCGCGTTTCAGATTACGAAGATGCGTTAGAGCTTCTTGCAACACTTAAGAATCGCCTTGGAATCTACCGCTACAAGACGCTTATTAGCTACAACCCTGAGAGCTGTCAATATCATCATCGCAGGGAAAATACCTGTGCAAAGTGCGCCTCGCTTTGCCCCACTTTTGGCGTGGTTTGCGACGATTCCAAAAGAGAGCTTCACTTCTCGCAACTTGATTGC
>JBQMYQ010000038.1:0-16250 GCA_052173415.1 Wolinella sp.
GAGTCGTAATAAAAGAGGTCTATATCCCGGTGCAAAAAAAGCTAGAGCTACCGAGCAAACCACACTATGATGGAAGTGCGCAAAGCGCAAAAGCGCGGATGGAATATTACGAGAAGCTAGAAGCGGTGTGCAGATGAAAGAGCAGCAAAAAATCACGCTAGATATTAACGAGCTAGGCGAGCTCTCCAAAAAAGCGAATCTAGCGGGCATGATTGCGCGCGCACTTTTGCGTATGCACACAGAGAAAAAGCCTCTAGAAGAGGTCGCGAAGCTAGAGGAGCAGAGTGCGATTCCTAATATTATCGCTACAAAATTAACAGAGATACATACACTGCTTGTTAGGCTCAATGATGAGATTAGCGCGCGTGAAGTGAGCTCAGAGCTAGAGGATATATTAAGAGTGATGAAAAACCTAGAGTTTAAAAGCTTTAAAGGAGGAATCTAAGATGGCTCAACAAGATTTTAGTGCGTTTAATCCACACATCGCGGCTCTTGCCATGCCTCAGAGTGGAATATTTAGCGAAGCTGGAAAGGCGTTAAAAGATATTAGTAGCACTCTGCGCAATGAGCGAATAGGCAATCTGCAGGAGCAGGCACTAGGACAGAATATTAAGCTTAATGAGCAGCAATACAACTTCAATGCTCTTTTTAATCCGCTCAAGCTTGATGCACAAAGAACCGAGAATAAAAAAAGCATATTTGACCTAGAGCGTGCGCGAAATGAAGAGGCACACAGAACAGAGATGCGTCCCCTTGAGCGTAATCGCGCGCAACTACAAAACGAAGGCATAAAGGCTTCTAATAACTACACTAATGCACAGACTAGTGAGCTTTGGAGCAACACGAATATCGAGGCAAATCTAGGACGATTAAATATGGCGGAGAATCCGCGGGCGCATTATCACAACCTAAGAGAGAGCATTAGGAGTAATCCAAAGCTCACGCAAAAAAAGAGACATGAGCTATTAAAAACTTTAGATAGAGCGGGAGCGAGGTTTGGTTTTTCTAAAGGCGAGGACGCTTCTATGGAAGAAGAGGCACTATTTGAGCGAGTCCGAGATAATCCACACATCGCGGCGCATTATGGCGCGCTTGATGATGATGGCAAGATTACCGAGGATAAATTCTACAAAATCTTTCAAAGCTCCCTCTCCAAAGCCCCGCGCCATACACTTGCGACGGTTGATAGGCTAATGAGAGACAATCAAAAATTTAGCGAAAAGAGCTCTGCTGTGTTTAAAAGAGTTGCAGAGTATAAAGACGCGCTAGATTGGGCACGAGGAGAATATGGGAACAATCATGCAGAAGATTACCTAGGAGCTTTCGATAGTTTGACTAGCGGCACTAAAAGGCTCTTTAATGTAGATGATGGAAGTAATGGATTTTTTCAGCTCATAGACTATCTAAAGCAAGACGCAAAACTAGGTCTAAGGCTCACAAAGTCAGAAAAAGAGCGACAGGAGCTAAAAGAGATTACAGAGATGAGTCCTTATGGGATAATTTTTGAGGGAAAAGAGCTAGGACGCTTTCAAAAGCTCATCAACGCCGCTATGAATGCCAAACGCGCGCAAATTGAGGAGGATATAGGGCAGACGGAAAACAAGTGGATTAAGCAAGAGCTCGCGCGCAAGCTAGCAGAAGTTGATACCTTGCAGAATAATTTGCTTGAGTTTGGCAACGCTCCACTTTTTCAAAAAAAGCCTCAGTGGCAAGATTTAACTCCTAGCAACACAGCAAATCCTGCACAAGCTCCTAGCCCTGCTCCTGTGCAAAATTCGTCTATGCAAAATCCCTCTGCGCAAGCTCCAAGCAGTAGCGCATTAACTCCTGAGCGAGAACAAGAGATAGAATCGCTTTGGAGGTAGAAGCGTTGTCTTTTTGGACGCCGTCTCACCCTTGCTTTTAACACAAATCGGATATAATGAGGAGAAGAAAGGCAAGGTCTGGGGGGGAGAATGACGATAAATACGCAGGCTCATCTAAGCAAACTTGATACGATCAATTTTGGCTCATACTACACGTCTCCGAGGTTAGTTAATTTTGCTTATGACCTATTGAAAAACAACATAAAAGAGGAATTTGAAACTTGGACTTTGCTTGATAATTCTTGCGGGGATGGGGAATTTTTAAGATTTAATGGTCTAAATAGAAAAATCGGGGCGGATATTGACAAGATAGCTATTAAAAACTTAAAAATAGAGCAAAAATACGCAGTCAACGCACTTAATAATGCAACTAGAAGTAGCTATAATATAAAGGAATACGAAAAGTTAATTATAGTGGGAAATCCTCCATACAACGATATTACGTCTCAAATCAAAAAAGATATAAAAAGACGAGAATTCGTAATCGACGATGAATTAAAAACGAGAGATATTGGCATATCTTTTTTACGCTCCTACGTAAAGTTGTCGCCCGATTATATTTGCGTGCTTCACCCGCTTTCCTATCTTGTAAAACCATCTAACTTCAATCTTTTAAAAGATTTTAAAACACACTACAGGTTGATTGATTGTTTAGTTGTATCGTCAAATTATTTTACAAAAGGCACGGAATTTCCGATTATCATTGCACTTTATGAAAAAGGCTCTATGGATTTTGATTATGTTAAAAATTTTACATTTAAGATTGAGAACGGGTCAAGCTTTAGGCTTAACAATTTTGATTTTATAGGAAACTACTTGAATAAGTACCCAAAAAAGGAAGCCAAAAATCCAGCAGGCTATTTTTATACGATGAGAGATATCAATGCTCTAAAAAGGAATAAAACTTTTTTAAAGGAAAAATGCACTAACGCGATTATAATCGAGCAGGAGCAATTACCCTATTACCATTATGTCAATCTTTTTAAAATTTATACAAAAAATATTCCTTTTTGGTATGGAAATTTAGATGTTTTTATAGACAATGATTTTTTCAAAAAACACATTGAAGATTTTGTCAAAAGCTCAGAAAGTGGTTTAGTTTCAAAAGTAGTAGATGACTATTTTAAGAGGATTATATGTTGAGAGTAAATTATCAAAAACAAGAAATATATGTAGATATTCCGCTTACGACACAGACGGGGAAAACTAGGGTTAAAGTCAGAAACACTTTTGCAGACTATGGAGAGCCTACTGCAACAAGGAGGATTCCTTTTGGTCTGCATCATTATATCGAGTGGCAGATTGGATATGATGTTACAGAGGACGCAATAGCCGATACGACATTGCAACACCTGCAATTTATAGGAGCGAATGGCAAACTAAAGTGTCTATATGAACTTAGTGAGATTATTCATTATTTAAAAGACTTCGGAGCAATATCGCCTCAACAAATTCAGACATTAACTTACAAACTAGAAGCATTAGCACCTGAAGATTTTATTGAGAATTCTTTGCACATCAGCAGGGACGCATTTATGCCCAGAGTGATTGCAGGGTTAAGCTTTTTGTGCTCCCACATCAACTACCCTCTCGCCATATATCGATTTAACGGAAATCTAATATCCGAAGTTATCGTAAGAGAAAAACAGCGCGCGGTCGGGGTTCAGCCTATGCTATATTTTTGTTTTCCGGTTACAAATCTTTTATCAATTACACCATTAATCGGCAGAACCGCCAACCAAAACGAGTGCGCCACCCTTGTAATAAGGAGTGATGGCGCAAATGACTATTTAAAAATGCTTGAAATTTTTGGGATTTTAAGTAAAAGCCACAACCATGATATCCTAGAGATTTTACGTGTAATATAAAAAGCAAACAAGAGATAGAATCGCTTTGGAGATAGAAGTGTTGCCTTTTTGGGTGATATTCATAAAGATTAGCAAATCCTCGTAAAATCCCCCCTTTTTTTACACCCCTTAAAAGTCTATAGTGCCTCTAAAAAAGAGGTGCTAGGCGATGTTTGGCGGGCAAGATTTAAATGTTCAGGTTTTACGAGAAAAAGGCTTTAGCGATGATGAGATTGTAGGTGCGCTAAAGCTTAAATATAGCGAGAGTTTTGACTTTGCAAAGGCTAAAGAGCGAGGCATAAGCTCTAATGAGCTGGTTGAGTATTTTGCAAGCGCGCCCAAAAAAGTGGCGCAAAATAGAGCGCAAGAAGACGCCCAAGCAGTGCAAGAGGTAGCACAAGAAGCACCCGTAGCGCAAGCTTCAGAGGGCGATTCTTTGCAGACAGGGGCTACTTTGCCCGAGCCCGCGCAGGGGCTTATGGAGGCAAATTCCGCCCTGCCCGAGCGCGGAGCACAAGCATCCCAAAACACTCCCAAAGAGATAAATCCCGCGAAAACCCCTGCACTAGAGCAGAGCGAGCCTACCACTGACCTTGCACCCTCCCCTGATGTAGAAAGTGTCCTTAAGCAGCAAGGAAGCGAGATTGATAACTACAAAAAAGCGGGCGATGAGATTTTGAGCTCTATTATCGGAGAGGAGAGAGAAAAAGGCGTTATGCTTGATGAAATGCCCATAATGCCTAAAGCACCCAATGAGCAGGAGAAGAATCTAAGTAAGCTTAAGCGAGAGATTTCTGCGCTTGAGGCACTTCATAACGGGACATTTGCACTTAATCCGCTCTTTGATTCACAGGAGAGCAAAAAGCAAAAGCAACAAGAGCTACTGAATTATTTCGCCTCTAGCGTCTCTAAGATGGGCTATAAGCCTAAGGTAATGCAAGAGCGAGGTGGGGGATTAAAGTTTGGCGTGGAGATTGATGGAGCAGTGCATGATGTAACGCCAAGCTTTTTGGACGCTCTGGCGCGCAATGGACTTGAGATTGGGCTCTCTCTAGCAAGCATTGCGGCGATTCCCTTTACAGGTGGAGCCTCTTTAGCGGGTCTAGGAGCAGCTGCAGCGGGGGCTGGTGCAAGAGCCGCAGCAGGGAGTGCAGCAAGAGCTGCCTTGAGCAGTGCAGCAGGAAAAGGATTTGCCTATGGTGTAGCGGGAAGTGCAGCAGGAGCTGGAGGCGATTATCTGCTTAATAGCAAAATTGCAGGAGAGACTCCGAGTGCGCTGGGAACCACTAAGGCTATTTTAGGTGGAGCGGGGAATGAAGCTCTAGGGGTGGGAATCGGAGAAGCGATTATGAAAGCGGTGCAATCCGTCCCGCGCTTCTCTGGTAAGGTGATTGATTATTCGCCCGTGATTGGAGCACTAAGAAAGCAAAATATTAATGGTGCGTTGCGTGAGCTAGAAAAGCAAGTCGGAGGCAAGGAGGAGGCAGAAAAGCTCTTGGCTCTTGCGCAAAAAAGAGGCACAACACTGGAGAGCACAAGCAAGAGCGAGGCATTTGAGGTTGCAAAAAATCTCTTAGATTCTAAAAGTAAGGAGCTAAGAAATCCAAAGCTAAGAGCGGGGGCAAGCAGAGCTAAAGAGGCGGTGGAGCTCCTTGATAGATACCTCTTAAGCGATGAGATACAAAAAGGACAGAGTAAAATCCTAACCCTTGCTAGAGCCAATCCCCGCCTTGCAGAGATGTTAGGCTCGGTTGTGAAAAGCGAACCAAAGGCTGCAGAGAATCTAAAGCGCATTATTAACACCGATACGGAGAAGATATTCCATGAGCTTGAGAGCCTGAAGGGAGACGCGTTAGGAATCCGAGGGGCGGCTAAAGAGTATGTCATCAACACTAAACGCGCATTCTCCGATATGTTAGAGGAGCTCGGAGGTGTGTATGAGGGCAGAAGTGCAAAGCTTAGGGATAATAAAAGAGTTGGAGAGCTCTTAGAGGATTTGGCGACGATTAAAGAGGAGGCATGGGGAGCGAATTTCCCGCCTCGCTTAAAAGGGCTATGGCAGCAGCTTGAGCTAGAGCGCGAGCTAAGCATTAAGGATATTAACAAGCTAAGAATCGAGCTAAATAGAGTGATTGAAAACTCTAGCTTCTTTGAAGCAAGAGAGGCGGCAAGGAGGACAAAGAGCTACCTAGAAAGCGAGGTATTGGAGGATATTTTAGAGCAGTTGCCACTAAAGCATGAGGCTAAAGAGCTCTATAAAAGAAGCGTCGCAGAGTATAAAGCGATGAAGGGAATCGAGGAATCTCGCTGGTATAAAAACCGCGTGGAGAATCCCGATGTAGGAGATGAAGCAGTCATCAACAAAGCTCTTAAGGTATTTTTAGAGACTAGCGAAAACGCAAGCATAAAGGGCTCTAGTGTCAATGAGCTCTTAGCCCGAATTTCTCCAAAGAATCAAGCGGGAATCGAGCTTGAGTTTATTGAGCGCGTGCTAAAAAATAGTGAGCTAGTGGGCGAGAGCGTGCGTGCACTTGATTTAAAAGAGGCTCTAAACACGCTAAAGGGTGTGCAATTTCAAAGTGCTGAGGCAAGAGGATTTAATGAGCTCTTAGGCGAGCTTGAGCGACTAATTGGCAATGACAGCACTATTGCTAAGAGTATCGGAGGCTTTAAAGAGCAAAAAAAGCTCTCTCAAGGGATTAGCCAAGACCCGATGGCAAGGCTTGCGACCCAAAAGGCAAATTTCATTATCAAAAACGCTTTTAGGCTCTTTCCTATTATCGGAGACCAACCTGCACTGCTTCACCATTTAAGTATCGCCGCGCAAAGCGCAAAGAGCTACACAGGCTTTAGAGCGCACCTAGAGCATATTGCAAAAAGTCCGGACTTAGAGCGTGGGATTAGAGCGAATCTGCGTGCATTCCTAAGAAGCGCAGAGGAGTTTGAAGAGCAGGCAAAGCGTGCAGAGATTGAATATAAACGCGGTGATGATGGAAACGGAAGCGATGGATTTAGTGGAGGCGGCAATCCAAATGGAGGTAGCAATCCTAGAGGTGGTGGAGATAGTGGAAACGATGGCAACAACGGCGGGGGTGGAGTGCAGGCAACTTCCTCTGAGGCAAAAGAGGCTAAAAGTGGTGGAGAGAGCATAGCCAATACCGATACAAAGATACAAAACGCGACTAAGGAGGCATGGCTAAAAACTTTCGGGCTAAAGAGCGTTGATGAAACCTACACGCCTACACTCCCTGCAGGACTAAAAGAGAGGCTAGGCGATAGAGAGGTTAAGCTGACTAAAGGAAGCCTTTTAAAGGTTATTGAGCGAAAAAGGGAGCGATATATACCTATAATCAAGGAGACGCTAGAAAATCCAAGCGTGGTATTTAAAGAGGGAGATTTTTTAATCTTTGCAAAAGAACACAACAAAAAAGCATATTTCACAAGTATCGGGCGGGATTATGACACGCATATCACAGTGGTCAGTAATGCGCCTAAAAAAATCAACAGTATAAAAAGGAAGCTAGAAAACGTAGAAGTAATTTACCAGTCCCCAAACTTCGGAGTGCTCCGCTACAATAAGCTTTTACAGGACGAACGGTCTATCGCCAACAGGACTGAGGGTATACCCGAGGGAAGTATAGCACAAAAGGAGCCAAGTAAAGTAGAGACAGCGGCACAGGAGGATTTTCGCGCAAGACCTGAGGGTATAGAGAATATAGATGAGTTTTTGTCCTCAAAAAGGCACTCAAGGCTTGAAGATGGAGAAAAGATACGTGCGCGTGCGGAAAAACTGTGCAATGAGTATATAGACCAACGTTTTTATAGTGGCTATTTCACGAATTCAGCGCAAAACTTTTGGGCAAGTATTTCGAAGCTGGAGGGCAAAGCGCATGAGCTTGAAGAGATATTAAAGAGGCTTGCTTCAACGCCTATCCATAAGCTCCCTTTCAAGAGCGAGGCGGGGCAACGCACGGCATTTGAGGCTATGGAGCGGTTTTTTAAAGACACACTTAAGCGCGTCCAAAGAACCATAGAATTTAAAAAAGCGAGTCAAGCCGACAAAAATGCTCTAGAAGCCTTTGGAGATAATTTTCCAGAGTTTTATCACGATGGAAAAGGCGCAGTGGAAAAACTTTTAAAAGAGCGGCGCGGGCAGGTAGCCGGGGCATTTTATCGTGATGATTTGGGCGATATTGATTTGGTTTGGGGGAAAACAGGAAGCGGAAAGAGCGATGGATATGGATTATCAAAAATTGAAAAATTTCACCCTGAGGTTTTAGAAAAACTCAAAGAACTCACAGAGAGCTTACCACTTATCAAGGAAAGCGAGAATAGAGCACAACTCTCAGATTCCAATTATCTCATAGCAATTAGAAAAGAGTTTGATGGGGACAAAAGAAATTGGGTTTTAACAGCTTTTGAAAAAAGGGAGGGCACCACTAAGCGCAGGACAGACTTGCCTAGTGAAGAAGCCAAAAAGCCTACTTTGGCTAGCACGCCTCCTAGCGAGATTATAGCGCAAAACGAGGCGCATTTAAAACCTAGCGCGGTAAAAGAGACGCAAGAGAGTGCGATAAAGAGTGCAGAGGAGCTCAAGCAAAAGGAGCAGCGAGGAATCTATAACGTTACGTTTAACGACAAGCAGGCGACCTATATCCACAAAGATTTAGAGAGTGTGGAGGAGGCACTGCTATATAGCAAAGGTTCAAGAACCGCAGGAGCAAAACATATCCGCATAACGCACCTATCCGATTCTACTCAAAAAGGATACGTGACTAAAGAGGAGCTATTAAATATCGGGGAGGATATGCGTGCTTTTCTAAAAACACACGGCGAGCCATTTATCGATAGAAACGGCGCGAGGATTTATGAATGGGACAAAGAAGAAGTGAGGTTTAGAGTTGTCATAGGTGAAGCTAGCGGAACAGACCCAAACCCTGCCTCCGCTAGGGAGAAAATTATAACTTTCTATTCTGACAGAAATATAAACAAGCCCATGGAGTTCAAGAATCCAAAACTAAAAGAGAGTGCGCAGGAGGTAAAAAAAGCTTCCGCAAAGCAGCCTTTAGAGCTTGATGAGTTTTTATCTTTACAAAAAACAGTTATCCCCAAATCCACAAAAGAGCTCGATAAAGGAGCAGAGAAAATACTCTCCAATTACCTAAAAGAGCGCTTCACAGAGGGATACTTTGAACTTGCGCGGTGGGAAAAACTGCCCATGAGCGAAATGCAGAGGCGAGAAAAGGAGCTTGATAAACTCTTTAAAACATTAGAAAAAATAGCGCCCGAGAGACTTCCTTTTGAGGAGGGCGGGAGTTATGTAAAAGTAATGATGCTCCGAAGACTTCAGCGCATGCAAGCGGATATAGATGAGCACATAAGGACGCGCAAATGGAAGGAGACCAATGCAAAACGGGAAGAGCAGCGACAAAGAAAGATAGACGATGCCTTTAGAGTGGAGCTAGAAAAAGAGGGCGAGATAGTCCGAAGCGACTTTAGCCTTAGTATTTCGCCTGCACTTCTAGAAGAGCTAAAGCAATCGGGTAAAAGCGTGCACCTAGACACGACCCGCAATTTGCCGTATCTAAAAGGTGGCGTGGTGATTCCTAATAGTCTCATTAGAAAGCAAGAGCAAGATTTTGGAAGCTTTGCGCGCGATGTAAAGAATATCATTACAAAAGCAGAAGCGCAGATTGCAAAACAGAGCGATGGGGTGCAAAAGATTCATAGTTTTAGGGAGGGCAAAGAGGTTGTTTCAAGGATAGAGGGCGATTCTCTAGTGGTGGAGGAGGTTAGGCATAGAGCGCTAGATAAAGAAGCAAAAAAGCTTTTAGAAAAAGAGACACAGCCTCTGTATCGATTCCTCGATGAGTATAAACAGAGCACTAAAAGCGGAAACTTGCGAGATTTTCTAGACTATCACGCCAAATATGATGATGGAATGGGATTAGGACACGCTACTGATGATTATGCTGCGCTATTTAAAGTGGATAACGGTCATATTTTAGCAAGCGGGCATGATATGGAGGGCTATGCGCAAAGGGAGATTATAGCGCGCTATCTCTTCCAAAAAGAGCTAAAGGAGCTACTAGAGAACCTAGAGCATGAGAGCGCAGGAGTGCAACGCTTTTTACAAGGCGGAGAAGAGAGGTTTTTGGAGCTAATCAACAAGGGACAAAAGCTTTTATTAGAAAAGCATGGGGATTTGCTTAAAAGAGCGAAAAAGCCTAAAGCTAAAACTACTCCGCAGAATCTGAGTGTAGCAAAAGAAGAGAGTGCCAAAGAGCCACCTTTTATCTCTTCTAATTCTTATGGCGAGCTGGACAGGGAAAAGGCACAAGAAACCATCTTGCAAGCTAACGCTCTTGTGCTTGCGCCTTTGCTAGGCTTTATCCCCGCAGGAGATGATGAGTTTATTTTAGAGAATCAATCCTCTGTTTTGGTGCTTTTAGGATTGGGATTAGGCTCGCTCGCGGGGCGAAAGATTAGTGGCGAGCGACTTAAAAAGCTAGCAAACGCGCTACCTAAAGGCGCATTAGAGAGCCTAGCAAGAGTGCTAAAGCAAAAGGAGCAGCGAGGAATCTACAATGTAACGTTTAATGAGAAGAAATCTAGCCGAATCTACAAAGATTTAGAGGTGGTAGAGGACTTTTTGAAGTATGAAAAGGGGAGAGAGAATCCGGACACCGATAAAGGCTTTGGCGCAATGCATATTCAAAAGCACCTCGATACAAGTCGCGGGGGCTGGGTCAGCAAAGAGGAGCTGCTTAATCTAGGCGAAATTATGCGAAACGCACAAGAGAAAGAGATTAAAGGGAGCAAAAGCGTCTATACCTATTTCAATGATGAAGGTGTAAGGTTTAGAGTGGTGATTGGAAAGCGAGAGAGTAAAACAGGTCAAGCAGAGAGAGTGATTACATTCTACAGCGACAGGAGAGCGGAACGATGAGAGGCTTTGGGGCTGGAAATGATATCCAGGCTTACATTTATCCCGTGCCTCATATGAGGCTTGGCATGGGAAATGATATCCCAACTTACATTTACCCCAAGCCTCGGGATAATTGTAGCACAAAAACAAGGAGCTAGATAATGAAACAAAAAAGTATCGAAGAGCTAAAGGATATGCTCGCTTTGGCACAGAGCGGGAGTCTGCACTCTATTAAAGAGTTTAAAATCGCTCGGGACTATTATGCAGGCAAACAGCTCCCTAGTGATGTGATTGCTGTGCTAGCAGAGCGAGGACAGCCCCCTATCCATGAGAATATCCTAGCGATGATTATGGAGAAGATTGAGGGCTATAAAAGTATGGCACGTCAGGATATGGTGGTAGTGGGCAGACAGCGAGAGGATAGGCAAAAGGCTGAAGTGCTAAGTGATGTGCTAAAAAGCATTAGCGATACACCTGAATATATTAGAGAGAAGCGCGCAAGCGATACGGATTTGCTCCTTGGATTGGCGGTAGTGGAAATCTATGTCAAGGAGCTAGATTCCTCTGATAGCTTTGGCACAAAAGAGAAAGCGATTAAGATTAGCCGTATCTCTCCTACAAGCTTTTTGCTTGACCCCTTTTCACGCAAGAGTGATGGAAGCGATGCGAAATATTTCATTAAGTGCATGGGAATGGATTATGAGGACGCACTGGAAGCCTTTGGAGCAAAGGCGCAATCTTTGCGAACCTATCATGTCTCAAACTATCGAAAACGGGTCAATATCTATGAGTTTTGGATTAAAGAGCGCCAAAAGAGCGAGAGCTTTTGGAGTCGCTATGTCTTAGGCGATATTGAGGTGCTCTTAAGCTATGAGAAAAAGCCCTTTAAGGGCGGGATTCACCCCTTTTGTATCCAAAAGTATGCTACAGAGGGGAATGCATGGTATGGCTTTTTTAGGAATCTAAAGCCTCAGATTGACTTTATCAACTTTGCAGAAAACCGCATGGCAAATATGATTGGTAGCTCTAAGATTCTCTATGAAGCCGGGGCGGTTGATGATGCCGAGCAGTTTGCCACTGATGTCAATATCGATAATGCCGTGGTGCGCGTCAAAGATGGAGCGATTGCAAGTAAGCGGGTGCAGGTGATGAATAACCAACCTCAAATCGCCGCCCTCAGTGCAAAGATTGCAGATGCTAGAGCGACGGCACAGCGTCTAAGTGGACTGAATGATGAGACACTGGGGCTAGCGGTTAGCAGGCTTAGCGGAAGCGCGATTGAGCAGAGGAATAACGCAGGAGTGGTGAGCTTGCAGAGATTTCTGCTTGCAAGTGAGGCGATTGATAAGGAGATATTTTCTCGCGCAATTATGCTTATTACGCACTATTTTGATGCAGAACAGGTCTTTAGGATTGCTGAGAGAGATAGCAGCGAGCGATACTTTACGATTAATGAGCGTAAGCGAGACGAGGCGGGGAATCTCATCATCAATCAAGATGGGCGCGTCAGTGTGAAAAATAGAATTGATGTAGGCTTTTATGATATTAGTCTGCATACCGTGCCTCATGTGAAAACTAAGCGTGAGGATATGCTGAAAAGCTGGGGTGAGATTATTAAGACTATTTTACCGCTTAATCCAAGCCTCGCTGAGCCGCTTATTCCACTGATGCTTCGTGATACCGACAGCGCAGTGGCAAGAGACATCGAGGAGCTTTTAGGAGCACAAAAAGAGCAAGCACAGCAAGGAAATCCTGCACAAGAGCTGGAGCTAGAGCGAGCAAAACTAGAGCTTGAGAAGCTTAAGGCGGAGATTGCAAGAATCAAGGCAGACGCACTCAAAAAAGTAGGAGAGGGAAGAGAGGAGATGGGGAGAGCGAGGGGGGGGTTAAGCTAGATAGACCAATATAACAATAAGGATACCGACAAATATGTTAAGCATGAAGATAGGCGTCCATTGAGTTTTTTCTCTCTGCTCGCCAAAGTGCATATCCTTAAGAAATTCATATAAGCTATGTAAAATATTCATTACAAATAGCACAACGAAGCAGACAACAACAATAAGTAAGAAAAAGTTGCTTTTGTCTATCGTAGCAAATATAGCAGAGGGGAGAGAGAAGCTAGCAAAGGATGTCATGATAATAGCGGCAAAAATCCCTAAGATAGCTATATGGTCTTTTTGCGCGGAATCTAGCTTCTTCTCCACAGAGGCTATTTTTACGATGGCTTTTTCGGACTCTTTTTCCATCCGTTCTTTTATACCTCTAAACTGCTCTTCTCTCTCTATTTGACTTCTGCTTTGCATCTCTCCAAGATATTTGATATGACGGATTTCTAAGTCTATATGGTCATAGAGTTTTGAAAATTTGGGCAAAAAGGTAGCACCTTTAGTTTTATCAGGCAATCCTTGCACATATTCACTCAAAGCCTGCAATCCCGCCATTAAATCATCTAAGGTCATTTGACTGGATTGCTCTATTCTTGTCAGGCTTAGATAGAGCATGGAGTATTTATGCCTAAAGTCCTTTTGATTGTATATAGAGATTAACTTTTCTAGATTCCCCTTAAGTCTATATTCTCCGTTTTTGTCAAGGGCTCCCCTTTTTGCCAAAGAGAAAAGAACCTCATTGATAATTTTATGGTCGTTATCTAAAAGAGAATCCAGCTCAGAAGGCAGCATTTTTTATCTGCTCTTTGGGGATAATATTCATAAAGCCCTTGCCCTCTTTAAATACAACCGCCCACGCTTTTCCCGGCTTATGGGTCTCATCAACCAGCCCCCATGGGTCAATCTCTCTCTTCTCTTCGATAATGGGGTCGATATATTCTAAAAGCTCTTCTAGCTCAAATTCGACGTCCTCGAAGTTGTTTAGTTTTTGATGTATCTTAGACGCCCCACAATAGGAGTATTCATAATAGACGATAGGAATAGCGGGTCCGAACTTCCACGCCTGAAAATCCTCATCAATCAGTGCTATATCATGTTTTTTAAGTATCTCATGTTGAATATAGTAGAGTATCTTTTGTAATTGCAAATTGCTGATAGGTTTATTATCGTTGATGCATTTTGTGACTACATAGCCAGCAACATCTAAAGCTTTCATGATTTATTCCTTGCTTCTATTTGGGCACTATTCTAGCATGCTTCTTTATTGGGAAAACTTACTCATCTATTGCTATCCGTTGCAATTGGGGATAGCGACATTGTAACACACGCATAAGTTTAAGAAAAAAATCTATAAAAAATCGCAAAATCATTCCGTCATTCGGCAGATAGATTCCCCGTTATCTTTAATGGGGGCACTTCGAGTCTGCCACCTTTTTCCTGCAAGATAAAACTCACGCGCATTAAGGCAGATAAACGCCTAAAAAGCACAACAGAACGGCACTACTCTAGCACTCATAATAATAAGACTGCTCTATGCCCTTAAAAATAACCTCTCTATCGCTAACCTTATCGGTAAGATTTGCCTCTAAAAGCACCTTGATTTCAAGGTCATTAACAGGGCTTCGCTCCATTGCTTGCAAATATCGCACCTTATCCACATTGCGCCAATCTACCACTGCCTTTAGCCTCGCTTTTAACATCATGTCCAGCCATATTCGCAAGGCTCTGCCGTTTCCCTCTAAAAACGGGTGTGCAATATTCATCTCAACATACTTTTCTATAATCTGCTCAAAGCTCCCCTCTGCCATCTTTTCAATCTTTGGCAAAATATCCTCTAAGTATAAGGAGTTAGCAAATCTAAAGTCTCCTTTAGAGATATTGACCTCTCTAATCTTGCCTGCAAAGTCATAAATCCCATCAAAGAGGAATCTATGAATATCGCACAACCCTTTTAAAGAACCCACCTCAATATCATCAATTGCCCCGCTCTCAAATAGTTCATAAGCCTTTTTGAGGCTTTTTTTATCTGCGTGATTTGGGCTTCTCATGGACGCGTTAGGCTCTCCAAATAGAGCCCCACTGCTTCCTTGATATTTTGGATTGCTTCCTCATAAGTTTTTCCTTGCGATACACACCCTTCTAGGGCTGGAGCATAGGCAAAATAGCCAAATTCATCTTTTTTAATGACCGCATTGATAATCATGAAAGGCTCTTTTTTTACTTGCGCCCACTTTTTGCACAGAAAGCTAGAGAATCACGCTAGATTAGGGGTTTTAGGGCATGACTGCTTAGGCTTTTTTGCTTTAAAATGCGCATAAACAGCAAGAAACGCAGAGATAACGACCATCACGCCACCAAAAATCAATAACTTATCCATCTTTTCTCCTTGTTCTCAGCTCTGCATAACCTGCTAGAAGCATAACTACAATACCTTCAAAGATTGCGCCATAAGCGCGCTCTCCTGCTTCGGTAAATTGCAATGCAAACGCGCCATTGACAAAAATCCCTAGCCCGATATTTCGCACCGTAGAAGATATAAGCTCCAGCAATTCTTTCCTTTAAAAATTTTATAAAATAGTATTGGACACCCTTTTAAACGGGGCTTAACCTGCTATTTTACACCACCATTTAGCCATTGCGGATTATCTCGTAAGCTACACATTTAAAGTATTCGCTCTTTTTTGCTTCTGTTTCGCTTCGCCCTTAATCCCTCAACCGATTTTCCTATTGACCCTCGCGCGCCCATTTTTAGGAATCTAGGCTCTTCTCTCGCCACATCAAAACCTTTACGCATCCTAACCTCCTTTAGCTTTCATCTACCACTTCCCCGCGCCACATCGCGCGAGCTCAAGCGACTTATTGCCATAGCGTTTCGTCTCTCTTGCTTCACGCTCGGGTGCTTAAGCCCCGCGCCACATGCGCTATTTTTGCGCGCCCTCTTACACCCCTGCACGCGCCACAGAGAAAAATTTTCATTTTCTCGCCCGCGTGCTTACCTTAAAAGCGAGATAAAGAAAAGGGTTTTTCGGGGGTTTTGATGTAAAAGCGCGGGGTTCTTTGGGATTTTAAAAACTTTTGCAGGTTTTGCAAAAACACAGGAGCGAGCAATGGCAAGCGAGGGTAAAGAGGGAGTAGGCGGGATTGCTTGGCAGGAGCGAGAGACGAGCGAGGCAAACGGACGCAGGGGATTTGAGGGCGCAAAAGGAAGCGACATAGGCTCATCGATGAGGGCGCGAGGGCAAGCAATGGCGCGGGGAATCAGAGCTTATCGGCATGCACGCGAGGGCGCAATAAAAGCAGGTGGCGGGATTGGGGATTAATGGCGCATAAGAGAAGCGCAGAGGCGGGAATCCACTAGAGAGCGGGGAAAACGCGCCCGAGTGAGTGCGCTCGGAGGGTTTCGCGCTCGGGGTGGTTAATTTTGTCTGCTTGAGAGTGATGGCTTGCGTACTTGGGCATGAGATGAATGGAGCGAGCGCGGGGATTTGAGGGTGAGGAGCTTTGCGCTCGGAGGAGCTTCAAAGAGGCAGGAGCGAGCAGGCTATCCACGGGCAGGATTGGAGCTTCAAAGGCGCGGAGGGTTTCAAAAAGGGACGCGGGCGAATGGAAAGTTTTGAGAGCACGGCAGAAGCTTAAACGTCCTTAAGGGCGCGGGATTGCTTAAGCGTGCTTTAAGACTAAGAGAGGGCAACGGGTAGCCTACCCGACGCCATGAAGTGCTCTA
>JBQMYQ010000039.1:0-16124 GCA_052173415.1 Wolinella sp.
CGAAAGAGTGAATATCGCGCAGGACCTTTGGTGCGCGGGCTTTTGATGACGATTAAGGTGTCGCTTCTAGCCGGCGTGATTGCCTTTTTTATCGGGGCGTTGCTTGCTCTTATGAAGATTTCCAAAATTCAAGTCTTCCGCACGATTGCGACCATTTACATCGAAGTGATTCGCGGGACGCCCCTTTTGGTGCAGATCTTTATCTTTTACTTTATCATTGCGACAATTTTTGAGATTGACAGCTTTTATGCGGGTGCGATTTCGCTAGCGATATTTTATGGTGCGTATATTGCTGAGGTGCTTCGCGGAGCGATCCAGTCGATTGATAAAGGGCAGCAGGAGGCGGCTCTCTCGCTTGGAATGAACTATTTTCAGACCATGACACTCATCATCATACCTCAGGCGCTCAAACGCTCCCTACCCTCGCTCACGGGCGAGATGATTGCGCTTATTAAGGATTCCTCGCTTGTGTCCGTGATTTCGGTTACGGATCTTACCAAAGTCGGGCGCGAAATGGTCGCCAACACCTTTTCTCCCTTTGAGACGTGGATCGTCGTGGCGATTATGTATTTTGCCATTACCTCTTCACTCTCGCTTCTTGCCCATCGCCTCGAAGACAACATGAAAAGACGTGGGGGAATGTCTTGAGGGCTTCTTATTTTCCGAGTTTTTAGAGGGTTTGCATGCCTGCGCGCTCATCTTCGCTCGGAGTGATTGCCCTTGCTTTTGGTGCATTCATTTTTAACACCACGGAGTTTATCCCCATTGCGTTGCTTAGCGATATTGGGGCGAGTTTTGAGCTTTCGCCCACGCGCGTAGGAATCGTGCTGACCATTTATGCGTGGATTGTGGCGACGCTCTCGCTTCCGCTGATGCTTTTGACCCGCAATTTTGAGCGCAAGCGGCTTCTTTTGGGGCTTTTTGTCGTTTTTGTAGCGGGGCACTTGCTTTCATTTCTTTCGCAGAGCTTTGGAATTTTGCTCCTAAGTCGCCTTGCCATTGCCCTTTCCCATGCGATATTTTGGTCGATTACCGCAGCCCTCGCGGTGAGAATTGCCCCCAAAGGCATGGAGAATCGCGCACTTGGGTTTTTAAGCCTTGGCACGGTGCTTGCCATGGTGCTAGGAATCCCGTTGGGACGTGTGGTCGGCGATACTTACGGATGGCGTTTGAGCTTCCTATTTATCGGGATTTTTGCCCTTATTGTCATGTTGATTCTCGCAAAAAGTCTGCCGCGCCTAGAAAGCGTCAATAGCGGCTCATTAAGCACGCTTCCTTCGCTTCTTAGGCGCAAAAGCCTGCTTTTGCTCTACTCATTGACCGCCACAATCATCACGGCGCACTTCATCGCATACAGCTACATCGAGCCCGTGATGGTGCAGCTGGGCGGATTCTCACCCTTTTATGTGACGCTTGTTTTGAGCCTTTATGGCGCGGCAGGATTTTTGAGTGCCTATCTGTTTGGTCGCTATTTTGCGCGATTTGCCCGCGAATTCTTTTACCTCTGCGTGGGGCTCATCATTTGCTCGATGGCGCTATTGAAATTTCTGCTTTTTTCGCCTGCGGCTGTTGCGATTCTTGCGCTGTTTTGGGGTGTGGGGATCGCTGCTTTGAGCCTTGCCATGCTAGCTAAAGTTTTGGATTTTGCCTCTGATTGCACCGATATGGGAAGCTCGATCTACTCCTCTCTCTATAACGTGGGAATTGGCACAGGAGCTTTCTTGGGGCACTATATCAGCCTCTTTTTTGGGCTCTCAAACATCGGTCTAATCGGTGTGATTCTTGCGCTTTTTGCCCTTGTGCTGACGCATTTACTCGTGCGAAGCGCAGGATTTATCAAGGCAACTTAGAAGTCGCTTGCAAAGAATCGGCGAGTTGCGAGGCTTTATGCGCTAGGATTCCCAAATGGTCGATTTTGCTTTAGTAAAGGGGTCGCATGTCTAGGCTTAAGCAATGCGTGGAAAAACGCGCTAAAACGCATCTTTATAACATCATGCAGCTTGCCATTTTCACGCTCGGTGATGGGCGGTATTACGGGATTAATGTCTCAAAAATTCTCTCTTTTGAGGATATTCGGCGTTACAAACTCTTGCGTTGCAGCGAAGCGAGCGATTATCTTATGGGGTTTGTTGAGTATCAAGGGCGGGCGATTCCCGTGCTTGGCTTAAGAGAGTGGCTTGGACTGCCACAAAATGAGAAGAAAGAGCGGATATATCTTGTCTGTGAATACAATAAACAGAGCCTCGCGTTCCCTATTTTGGAGATTGAGAATATTCACAATGTCCCCACAGATTCCCTCCAAAAGTGCGGAATCGAAGCGGGCGGGGCATTTACTTACAGTGCGATTGTGGAGATTTTTGGGCGCAAGGAGAGTGTGCTTGTGCTAGACATTGAGCGACTGCTTGAGGAGTGTGCGCTACTACAAGAACAAGATGCAGAGTATCCGCCCTTAGTGTGCGATAAGGAGCTGTGGGTTGCTGAGGACAGCATGAGTGCGCGCGAGCTTTTGCGGATGTTTTTGGATTCCCTTAAGATTAAGGCGAGATTTTTTGGCGATGGATTGGAGTTGATTGAGACGCTCAAAAAGGAGGGAAACAGCGGAATCGGCGCGATTCTCACGGATTTAGAGATGCCTAGGGCTGATGGCTATCAGGTGCTTTTGTATCTCCGTGGCGAGCACTCCTTAGAGAAGCTTCCTGTATGGGTGTATAGCTCCATGTCTAATCAGGGCGTGTTAGATAAAGTGAAGAGCCTCGGCGCAGAAGGGCTCATCGCAAAGGGCGATTATGAAGCGCTTTATAAGGCTCTAAAAGAGTGCCTACAGAGGGATTGAGAGCAGGCGCAATAGGGCGAAAATCCCAGCACTCAGGAGTGCCGCGATGGGGACGGTAATAACCCATGTGGCGATGATTTTATTGAGTGCGGAGCGTTTGACGAGCTCTTCTTTATAGACTTTTTGTAGCTGTTTTTTCTCTTTTTTGTTGAATTTGGGAAGGTCATATCCGAGTTGTCCGAGAGCAACTTTGCGTTTTAGCCCTTTTAGCATCATGCCTTTTTGGCGCACAGAAGCCCTGCGGAATCGAATTAAAAATTCCTGAATTTTTGCCACACTTCCTCCTTGGTGTGCTTCAATGATTTGCTGCTCCATGTCGTAGTAGCGTTTTTTGAGGTGCTCGCGCAGGAATCCTACGCCAAAAACTGCACCAACAGCAATGTGTGTGGAGCTCACGGGAAGTCCGAACCCTGATGCGACTAAAACTGTGAGCGCAGCGGACATCGCGATGCAAAAGGCACGAATCTGATCTAAATCGGTAATCTCGCTCCCGACGGTTTTAATGAGTTTAGGTCCATAGAGCGCGAGTCCAAAGGAGATTCCTGCCCCGCCGATAATCATAATCCATAAAGGCACACCTTCGCCTCCTAGAGGTTCTCTGCTTAGAGATTCGCTGATGGCGGCAAGTGGTCCAATAGCGTTGGCTACATCGTTGGTTCCGTGTGCGAAGCTAAGGAGTGCTGCGGCGAAAATCAGAGGAATCGTGAAAAAGCGATTGATCTCCTCTTTGGTGTTTTGCATACTTCCTGAGATTTTCTTGATGAGAGGGTAAGATAGGGCAAAAACAGGAAGCGCGATGGTGAGGCTAAGGAGGATTCCCACCGAGAGGGGCAAGGAAATGACACGGCTCAAGCCTTTGGTGATGAGGTAGAGCGAAAATGTCCCGCTCATGATGAAAAGTAGCCATGGCACGACCCTCCGTGCAGCGTTGATTTTGTCTTGCTGATAGGTAATGGCATGCTTGATGATAAAGAGGAAAAGCGCAGCGACCATGCCTCCAAGAAGCGGCGAGATAATCCAGCTTGAGGCAATCCGCGCAAGCTCAATCCAATTGACGACCCCCACGCCTCCCGCGACGATTCCCGCGCCCATGATCGCCCCTACAATGGAATGCGTCGTCGATACAGGCGCGCCCACTGCGGTGGCAAGGTGAAGCCACAACGCCCCAGAGATGAGCGCAGAGAGCATGATAAGAGTGAAAGTTTCTCTATTTTCAAGGACGCTTTTGGCGATAATCTCTGAGCGGATCGTATTTACAACATCGTTCCCTGCGATGATCGCACCACTTGCTTCACAAATTGCTGCAATGAGAATCGCCCCACCCATCGTTAGAGCTCTTGAGCCTACCGCAGGTCCGACGTTGTTGGCTACATCGTTCGCACCGATATTAATCGCCATGTAGCCTCCGACCATCGCAGCAAAGATAAGAATCATGACATTGCCCGTAATGTGAAGAGAGCTCATATACGCAAGTGCGGCGCTAAAGAGGATAAAAAGCACCGCCAAGCCGAGCTTCATCACCTCTTTTTGGCTAAATTGTGTTGCTTTCTCTAGCTGGTTAAAGTTTTTTATATCCATGTAGTGCAACTCCTTACTTTGGTATATAAGCTTAACTATTGTAACGAAAATGTATATAAACAAAATAAAAAGAGTGTGCGAGCTTGCTTGTGTGCGGGATTCCTGCAAAATGGAGACATGGCAGGAATCGGGGTAATGAGCACCCTTTAAAATAGCTCAAAATAGTGTAAAATTATCCTTTTTTTGCGTAGTGTTTGAGATGGATAACAAAGATTAGGGCGAGGATTCCCAAAAACGGCAGGACGACGTAAAGGTGCTCTTTGAGGCAGTGGAAGACGCCAAGCGGGGAATCGCCCAAAAAATAGATGATACTCAAAAAAGCCCCCTAAAGAGGGAAGCTTAATATGAAGTGCCAAACACGATACTAGGGAGCCACAGGGAGATTGCGGGGATATAGGTAACTAGGAGCAATCCGGCAAAAAGCGTGAGCGTCCATGGGAGCGATGCGATGACGACGTCTTTGAGATTTATGCCCGTAAGCCCGCTCGCGACAAAGAGATTGAGCCCGACTGGGGGCGTAATCATTCCAAGCTCCATATTCACAATCATGATAATACCAAAGTGGATTGGGTCGATTCCGAGCTGAGTGGCGATGGGTAAAAGTAGTGGCGTCATAATCATGACGACGCTTGAGGGCTCCATAAATTGCCCCATGATGAAGAGCAAAATATTCACAAGCACCAGGAATCCAATCTTGCCGACGTTGTTATCAATGATACTTTGCGCGATTGTTTGTGGAATCTGCTCGCTTGTTAAAAAATGGGCGAAAACAACGGCGTTCGCGATGATAAAGAAGATCATTGATGTGGTCATGGCGGAATCGAGCAAGATTTTATAAAGATCTTTGAATTTTATATCTTTATAGACAAAATAGGAGATGAAAAACGCATAAACTGCGCTCACAGCGGCGGCTTCCGTGGGGGTAAAAATACCGCCGTAGATTCCCCCGATGACGACAAAAATAATCATCAACGCCCAAAAGGATTTGCCGAATTTATGCAATCGCTCTTTAAAGGGTGCGGGCGTGGTCGCGCTAAATCCAAGGCGTTTTGCCCCAATATAAGTCTGCAACATCATCATCGTGCCAATCATAAACCCGGGAATCACCCCTGCCATGAAGAGTTTGCCGATGGATTCCTCCGCGGTAACCCCATAAACAATCATGACAATCGAGGGCGGAATCAGGATTCCTAGGCTCCCTGCGGTCGTGATTCCCCCTACGGCGTAGCTTGCGGGGTAACCCGCGTCTTTAATCGCAACAAACATAATCGAGCCAATCGCCACGACGGTTGCAGGCGAGCTTCCACTGACTGCAGCAAAGATAATACAAGCAAAAATCGCACTCATGGGAAGACCACCGGGAAGATGTCCGACCATGGATTTTGCAAAGTCAATAATACGCTGTGCGGAGCTGCCTTTGCTTAGGAGATTCCCCGCGAGGATAAACATGGGAATCGCCATCAGGGAGAATTTATTAATGCCATCAAAAATGAGCTGAGGGATAGACATCGGATCCAGCTCGGTAAAGAGCAACATCGATAGCACGGTGCTTGTGCCAAGTGCGACAGCGACAGGCACGCCAATTAGTATCAGTCCAAACAGAGAGACAAACAGAAATGTAATACTCACGCCTAATCCTTCACTATTCTTTCACCACGGAATCGTGGATAATCTCATCTGCCGCATTTTTAATAATCGTATCAGCAGGGTGCAACGAGAGCTCATAGATCTTCTCTCCCGCTCGGTAGCTCGCACCCAAAAAGGCAAGGGGTAGAGCCACCATAGGAATCCACTGCGGAATGTCAAGATCGACACTGATAAATTCCATCTCCCTGACAAGCAGGACATATTGCAGTCCAAAATAGACGATGAAGACGAGAAAAACAAAAGAGATGATATTTGCGATGATGAGAAACGCTTTTGCCATGGGGGAGGGGAATTGCTCGATGAGCAATGTAACGGCGATGTGGATTCCCTTCTTAAATCCATACGCCGCACCAAAAAGAGCCGACCAAATAAAAAGATAGTTCGTCGTTTCGCCTGCCCACACTAGGCTGGTATTAAAAAGATACCGCAGCACCACATTCACAAAAGCCAAAAGAACCCCAGCACAGATACCAAAAACGGCGATATTTCGATTCATCGCCGCGATGCCAAGATCCAAAATAGAAAAAATTTTACCCATAATTGAGACCTTTAATTTATATAGCGGGGAATCCCTTTACTTTGTATCGATCGTCTTTTCTATGAGATCTTTACCAACGACTCCATAGAATTTAGGATAGATCGCTCCCATAACCTTCTGCCACTCAGCCTTTTGCTCAGGTGAGAGCTTCTCGATTTTAAGTTTGCCTGTATTTTTTGCGTATTCTTCGATCTTTGCGAGAAGTCGCTCCTCATCTTCCGCCGTTTCCTTGCGTTCAAATTCCGTCGCTTCTTTCATCGCCTGCTTGATCTTCTCTTGCAAATCCGCGTTCAAAGTTTTCCAAAACTTCTCACTCACGACGACTAAATACCCAAGATAGCCATGATTAGAGATGGTCAGCGAGGCTTGAACTTCGTGGAATTTGCTGTTATAGAAGTTTGAGAGCGGATTCTCCGCCGCATCAACGACACCTTGTTGCAGGGCTGAATAGACTTCGGAGAAAGGGAGGACTTGCGGATTCCCACCGATAACCTTTGTCTGTTCCTCAAGCACTTTTGAGGACATGATACGGAATTTCTGTCCTTTTGCATCTTGTGGAGCGATGAGAGCTTTTTTGTTTGAGGAGAACTGCTTAAAGCCCGCATCCCAGTAATCAAGTGCTACAAAGCCCTTTTTTTCGATCTTTTTTTTGATAATCTCGCCCACTTCTCCATCAAGAACCGCACGGAGGTGCTCGGTATCACGGAATATAAAAGGCATGTCAAAGAGCTGAAATTCGGGCGCAAGTGGCGTGAATTTTGAAAAGCTTGGTGCCGCCATCTGGACATTGCCCATTTTCATCGCCATAAATACTCGGTCATCATCATAGAGCTGTGCGCTAGGAAACACCTGAACCTTAATCTGTCCATTGGTAATCTCTTCAAGACGCTTTGCGAAAAAATCAGCGGCTTTACCCTTTGGAGTGGCTGGAGCCACAACATGAGCGAATTTAATCGTGTAACTCTTCTGCGCAAAAGCACTCGTCGCTAGTGCAACAGAGAGAAGTAGAGTTGATGCAAGTTTCATAGGGCTTCCTTATCCTTAAATGTTTTTGTCTTTGATAATTTTACCCACGTGACAATGTGTGCCTTCTGTGGTAGCGGGGTAATTTTACCTTTATTGAGCTTAAATCGCTTCGCCACATTTTATAAACTAGGAAAAAGAGATAGGATTTCTGCTGAAAAAGTAACTTTTTCTCTCATAAAAGCGATCGGTTTTGATGCTAAAAAAAGTGAGCGCAACGCTCTGTAACCCCCTTTGCTACGGCGTAAAAAATATAAAATGGAGAGGTTTTTCATGCTTATTCCAGTTGATCTTGTTCTGTTGTTACTTCTATTCTCAAATGTATGGCTAGGAATCATCTTTAAAAAAGAGCTCATCTCCAAAACGAGCAAAATCTCTAAAAGTAAAATTTTGATTTTTGCCACCACCTCTATCGTATTTTTTGTATTCATAACACTAGGAATCGTGCAGCAATGGCGTGATTCCCTTCTGCTTATTTTGTCCATTTTACCTGCGTTTTTGCTCGCATTTCTTCGTTTTGGCTTATCTAAAACATGTGTGAATGTCGATTTTGTGGCGCAAAAAGAGATACAAGAGCGCAAAGAGCAACTTGAGTTTTTCAACGAACAGCTTGAGAAACAGATGGAGCATGAGATTTCTGAACGACTTAATAGCGAGCGACGATACAAGCAACTTTTTGATAGCGCTAGGGAAGGGATTTTTGTCGCGAAGCTTGATGAAAATGGACGCGAGATTGTAATTATCGAGGCGAATTTGAGCGCGTATGCGATGTTTGATTCTCTTATTGATGATTTTGGGAATCGTAGCTTTGGCTCGCTCCTTGAAGAGGATCGGCGCGAGGAGATTGAGCATGGGATTAGGAAGCTTCTTTTTGAGCATAGTGCGCTATTTGAGTGCCGATTCCTGCTGCCTAATTCCCGCACGATTCCCGTAGAGATTTCGGTGCAGAGTTTCTTTTTTGAGGAACAGAAGATGCTCTACATTTCCGCACGGGATATTACCGAGCGTCTGAAGCTCGAAGAGGAGCGGAGAATCCAAGAGAATCTACTCGTGCAACAGAGTAAGCTCGCAAGCATGGGCGAGATGATCGGAGCGATCGCACATCAGTGGAAACAGCCGCTAAATGCAATCTATCTGATGTGCCAAGGGCTTAAGGAGAGCTTCATTTATGGTGAATTAAACGAAGAGGAATTGGATCAATTTATCGGCGATACGATGAAGCAAGTGGAATTCATGAGCCAGACGATTACGGATTTTAGGAATTTCTTCTTGCCTTCAAAATCCAAGCAAGCTTTCGCGCTCAAAGAAGCCCTCACGGAGATGTATAGAATCCTCTCATCTCAACTAATTAAGAGCGAAATTTCCGTGCGGATTACGCAGGAGAGCGAGGGGAATATCGTGGCGTATGGCTATCCAAACGAATTTAAACAAGTCACGCTCAATATCATGAATAACGCACGAGATGCAATCGAATCTAGGATTGCTAAGGGCGATAAAATCATGGGTAAAATCGAGGTTAAAATCTCACAAGAGAGCGATTATGCGTGCGCACGGATAGAGGATAATGGAGGCGGGATTCCCGCAGATTTGCTTAAGATGATCTTTGAGTCCTATTTTTCGACTAAAGGCGATAAAGGCACGGGAATCGGACTCTCAATCGCCAAGATGATTATCGAGAAAAATATGAATGGCAAATTAAGTGCGCATAATGAGAATGATGGAGCGGTATTTGAGATACGCTTGCCACTCGCGCAAAAGTAAGTGCGCGTGATGAATAAAGCGTGGTTAAACGAAGATACGTTCATTATCTCCGATACCCATTTTGGGCATGAGAAGATTCTTGTCAAAGAGCCTTTGCGTGTGCAATTAGCCGAGCAAGAGATTGCAGGAATCGACCCTTTTGAGTGGGCATTAAAACGCTGGAATCTAGTCGTTTCGCCCAAAGATCATGTGTTGCATTTGGGCGATGTGATCGGGAAGCATGGCAAACGATATATCCATCGTCTCAATGGCAAAAAGCACGTGCTTTTAGGGAATCACGACATTAATAATCTAAAAGAACTCCATGCAGCGGGCTTTGAGCTCCTAAAGGGAATCCATTTCAAAATCGATACACCCAAGGGGAGTAGCAGCGCGATTCTCAAAGCTTTGCACAAGCGATTCTCGTCCAAAGAGCTCTACAAAGCATTGTTTGTCCATGCACTCGTTGCGGATTTTGGCGGGGAGCGCATTCTCTTTAGCCATTTTCCTGTGTTTGATTCCTATCCCGAGAACAGACGCTACGAGCGGGGCAAGCGCATTCTTGAGGCACTGTATGAAGAAGCAGGGTGCACGCTTAATATCCATGGGCACACGCACAGTAATGACACGAAAAATAGCTTTTGTATCAACGTGAGCGCGGACAAAAGCGTGATGATTCCCCGTAAATTGGGCGAGGTTTTGTCTCGAAATCGAGCCTAGATTAAGTAATACTTAAGTTTTTTAGCGGTGATTTTTATGCATTTTTTCGCTTTTTTGGTTAATTTTAACAAATAAAACACTATGATCACGCATGAACTTTGCAGGTTCTGCGCTCTAAAGCTAATTCGTGCGGGATTTTGTTTGTGTTTGGCGAGGAATCATGTTTCAAACATAGAAGGAGAAAGTGCGTGCTACGCAGGGCTTATGAGATGTATCGTGATGGGTTTAGGAATCTAAAAGTAGGTCAAACACTTTGGAAACTCATTTTCATTAAGCTTTTTGTGATGTTTGTTGTATTAAGGGGTTTTGTGTTCGACACGACGCTTGGAAGCATGTTTGAGAGCGCGGAAGAGAAGTCAGAATTTGTTCTAAAAAATCTCACTAAAGGGAGGTAACGTGGAAGATCTAGCGAGCGTGGATTGGTCTCGGGCGCAGTTTGCGCTGACGGCGATTTATCATTTTTTGTTTGTGCCCCTAACCTTGGGACTCTCCTTTATCCTCGCAATCATGGAGACGATTTACGTCAAAAGTGGCAATGAGGAGTGGAAGAAAATTACCCGATTTTGGATGGCACTCTTTGGGATTAACTTCGCTATCGGCGTGGCGACGGGGATCATCATGGAGTTTGAATTTGGCACGAACTGGGCGAATTATTCGTGGTTCGTGGGTGATATATTCGGTGCACCACTCGCAGTTGAGGGGCTTGTGGCGTTTTTCTTGGAGGCGACCTTTTTTGCCGTGATGTTTTTTGGCTGGGATAAGGTCTCTAAGGGCTTTCACCTGCTCTCCACGTGGCTTGTGGCGATTGGTAGCAATTTGAGCGCGTTTTGGATTCTCGTGGCAAATGGCTGGATGCAATATCCCATCGGAACGAGCTTCAACCCTGATACGGCACGCAATGAGATGACGAATTTCTTTGATGTCGCGCTCTCGCCCGTAGCGGTTTCAAAATTCCTCCACACCGTCTCGAGCGGATACGTGATCGGCGGGCTGTTTGTCATGGGTGTAAGTGCGTGGTTTATTCTTAAAAAGCGCGATTTCATCATGGCAAAAAAGAGCCTCATTGTGGGCGCAAGCTTTGGACTTGTAACTTCGCTGTTTCTAGTCTTTAGTGGCGATGAGAGTGCGTATCAAGTGGCGCAAAAGCAGCCCATGAAACTCGCTGCCATGGAGGGAATCTATACAGGCGAACATCAGGCGGGAATCGTGGCGTTTGGTATCCTCAATCCGAATAAAAAAATCGGCGATGATAAAGAAGCTTTCCTCTTTGATGTGGAGATTCCCTATGCGCTTTCACTTCTAGGACATCGCAGTCTTAACGCTTTTGTCCCGGGTATAAATGAGCTTGTCTATGGTGATACAGAGCGGGGAATCCCAAGCGCAGGCGAGCGTATAGAGAGTGGCAAAAAGGCTGTTGATGCACTGAAGAATTATCAAGAGGCAAAAAAGCTTCAAGATTCCCGCGCGATGGAAGAATCGCTCCTAATCTTGAAAGAGAATATGCAAAATTTTGGCTACGGTCATCTGCAAAAGCCCGAAGATACCGTCCCGCCCGTGGCTCTTACGTTTTATAGTTTTCACATTATGGTCGCGCTTGGATCGTGGTTTGTCGTGCTATTTGTGGTCGTGCTCTACCTAAGTGTGGCGAATGATATTGAGCGTTTCAGGCTATGGCTGTGGCTGTGCTTGCTCTCGATTCCGCTAGGATACATCGCGGCTGAAGCGGGCTGGATCGTCGCTGAAGTGGGTCGCCAGCCATGGGCAATCCAAGATCTCATGCCTGTGGGAATCGCCGCTACAAACCTCTCAAGTGTGAATGTCAAAATCTCTTTTGTGCTTTTTGCGGTGCTTTTTACTGCGCTTTTGGTTGCGGAGGTGAAAATTATGCTTAAGCAGATTCGCCTAGGATTTGAAGGAGGTAAGCATGTTTGAGACATGGAGTCTTGAGGCGTTGCAGATTTATTGGTGGTGCATTGTAAGTCTGCTTGGCGGGCTTTTGGTCTTTATGATGTTCGTGCAGGGCGGGCAGACGCTACTTTATGAGCTGGGCGAAGATGAGCTGAAAAAAAGCGCAATCATCAACTCTCTAGGGCGCAAATGGGAGCTGACCTTTACGACGCTTGTGATGTTTGGTGGGGCGTGCTTCGCGGCGTTTCCACTATTTTATGCGACGAGTTTCGGCGGGGCGTATTGGGTGTGGCTGGCGATTTTGTTTTGCTTCATCGTGCAGGCGGTGAGCTATGAATACCGCACAAAGCCCGGTAATTTCCTCGGTCAGCGCACCTATGAGGCTTTTTTGTATATCAATGGGGTTGGCGGGAGCGTGCTCATTGGTGCGGCGGTAAGCACATTTTTTAGTGGTAGCGCGTTTGCACTAAGCGAGAATAATTTCCCGCTCTGGCAGACGCCCTATCGCGGATTGGAGGCTCTTTTAGTTCCTCAAAATTTCCTTTTGGGGATTGCCCTTTTGCTTCTATCAAGAATCGGCGGCGCGCTCTATTTTATCAATAATATCGATGAGCACGCGATTATAAATAAAGCGCGCAAGATTGTGCTTCGAAACACGCTCTATTTTTTGCCCTTTTTCCTTGGATTCCTCTTTTGGATTCTCACCAAAGAGGGATGGAGCTACGATACAAGCGGTATTGTGAGTATCGAGCCCTACAAATATGCCAAAAATCTTCTCGCGCTTCCGCATGTAGCAATCCTGCTAGTGGCGGGAATCCTCGCTGTTTTGGCGGGAATCTACCTCGGTATTTTCACTAAAAGTCGTCGCGGGATCTTCGCTTTTGGCGTTGGGAGCGTGCTTGTGGCCATGAGCCTGTTTCTTATCACTGGGCTTAATCACAGCGCGTTTTATCCCTCGCTCACGCATATCAATTCTTCGCTCACAATTGCCAACGCTTCATCAAGCCACTACACACTGAGTGTGATGAGCTATGTCTCGCTGGTGACGCCTTTTGTGCTCGGGTATATTGCCTATGTGTGGAGAGCGATGGATCGCAAAAAGATTACACAAGAGGAGATGAAGGGCGATTCTCATCTGTATTAAAAGTGTGGTGCAGTGGGGATTTAGAGCGGATCGATATTTGCTTTCCTAGAGCTATGAAACAGTAAGGAGTTTTGGAGATGGTGGATTATACGCATGCATTGATATGGATTGTGATGTGGCCCGCGGTCATTTATATAGGTTACCGCTTTGTGAAGCTCAATATTGAACATATCGAGCGTAAGAAGTAGCTCTTAGATGGATTAGCGCGCAAGAGATTAGCCAAGCCTGTGATGATGTTCTTGATGGGCATTATCACGATTTTGGTTTGCGTATTTTTTTACTTTTTTCATACGTATCATATGCTGATATTGGATACGATCGCCCTTGAGCTAAGGGTCGTATCGAGTGGAGTAGTGTGCAGCTTTTGAAGCGTATTAATGAGCTTTATCGTATGATTGGAGAGCATATTCATACGCACAAGGAGATTGTCAGCTCCTTGTGAGATCGGGACAGAGAAGCTCTCATGCATGTTGCGCTTCCGATTTTCAAGATCCTTAAAGCGCGAGATTCAGAATTAGAGGTTATGCATTTTTATACGCCCGACAACAAGAGTTTTTTGCGCCTTCACCATCTCAATGACTTTAGTGATGATCTTGTTCATAAATGGAAGCTTATCGCTTATATCAGCCGCACGGGTGAGCCCATGTGAGTGCTGTGGAGATCGGGAAATATGGGGGCTTGGCTATCGTATGGGAATCCCCATGTATGATGGTCTTTTGATGATCGGAGTGCTGGAATTTGGTCTAGGACTTGATATATTTTCACGCTCTTTGCTAGAGAAACTAGGTGTCGATAGTGCGATTTTGCTTCGTAAAGATAAGCTGAAGTTATTTTTGGATCGTAATCCAACGCATGAGCTGTGGAGTGTCTATGAATACGGAGATTACATCTTTTACAAGGGTTGTGAAAAATTTGCAAACAAAAATGAGTGGGAGAATTTTTTAAATAATTATCTCTATAAAGTGGTGGATAATGGCGATCATCACGTGATTTTCAAAGGGGCGGAGTTGCAGGATATTCACGGCGACAGCATAGGGCTTTTGCTTGTGGATCGGAGTATTGAATACTATATGGATCGCGCATTTACGATTAAGAAGCTCTCGCTATTTTTGGGAATCCTGCTGTGGTTTTTGGTGCTCTATTTTGGCTACAAGCGATACAGAAAAGAGACGCGATTTTATGAAGACAAGTTGTTAGAAAACAACCGCGAACTTGAGCATATGAGCCTCTATGACCATCTCACGCAGATTGCAAATCGCAGGAATCTTGAAAAGCTTATTAAAGGTGAGATTAAGGGCGGTAAAAAGGGCGGATTCTCGCTCGTGCTGTTTGATATTGACAACTTCAAGCATATTAACGATTCTTGTGGTCATGGCATGGGTGATAAGGTGCTCAAGGAGCTTGCACACTTGGCAGAGGACACGATCAATAAGGGCATGTGGTAGGTCGATGGGGCGGAGAGGAGTTTATTCTGTGGCTTCCCAAGACCAAGATCGACGTGGCGTTTGCTGTCGCTGAGCGACTGCGACTGGGCATACAGGAGCATGTTTTTGATGAGCGATTTGGCGTAACGTGTAGCTTTGGCGTGAGTGAATTTCATGTGGGTATGGACTTTGACACACTTTTAAATAAGGTTGATGACGCGCTCTATAAGGCGAAAAATGAGGGAAAAAATCGCGTGATTCTTGCCTAGCTTCGAGCTAAAGGACGACGCACTAGAATCGCTTCGTATCGTCGGTGTGCTCAGGGCGATTGTTAGGGTATATTGATTCGCCCGCGCGTATTCTTATCAAGACTAGCCTAAACTATCAAGCCTTAAGCGCGCCGCTTCGGTTAGGAATTTGGAGCGATTAGGGCCAATTGCATCGATAGCAAGGAGTAGAGATTTAGGCAAGCTGATATTCACTCTCACGTGTCTTTCGTCGCTATTTGGCTCAGGGATATACGCCCTCTCTCTCAAAAGCACCTCCAAGCTCGCTCTAAACGCTCCCTCCAGCTCATCTAACGCCTCGCCTTTACTCGCTCCATCGCCATAAAAAAACGCTACCCCCTCAAACTCAGGCATTCTCGCGCAAAACCCCCCGCCCTCATCTTGCGGGATTTGATTTAGCTCTATTTTATAGGGCAAATTTAAGTAGTAATTGATGTCCTTTTTCATTCTAATCCCCTTTGATTACCTTTAAAACCGCCTTGACATAATAGGCCTTCATGGGTTTATGATAGGGCAAAGTGATAAGGATTTTGCCATTAGAGAAGCTATGATGAGAGCCTTTGACGCTCTTTAGCACAAAGCCACTCTCCTTTAGCAACCGCTCCAAAATCTCAAATCTCACATTAGTGGGCGCGTTTTTCAATCTCTTTTAAGAGCTTCTCTCTTTTACTCATGTTGTGTATTATACACAAAATCGCACGGGGCTCCAAAACCCCCTAAAACCCATCTTTTCAACCCCCCCACCTCCTCTCCCACATAATTAAAATAATATTAATTTTATCAATTATTAAGAGGAGGGCACAATATTTATTTAATTTTTTACAAAGGAGCAAGTTTGGAGAGAGAGAACACGGAAGAGAGCACGATCAAAGAGAGTGTAGAGAAGGAGAATGAGCTTCACACGCAGATTGGCTTATCTCTCCTTAGTGGTTTGGTCGCGAGTATGGCACCTATCGCCCTAGATGTGCAAACTCCCCAGTGGGCTGTTGCATTCATTATGATTTCTAGCTTCATGATATGGGGCGTGCTTTAAGGTGCATAATTGTCCTGCACCATTGGATAAAAAGTCAAAGACATTTATTATCGTTGCCTCATTTTTGATAGCGGCGGTGCTAGTCGCTTTGATCGTTTGTCTTATTTGCTACACGAAAATAGCTTAAAAAAAGGGGAAAAGATGAGAAAGATTGCTTTAGGTTTGGCGGTATTGGTAAGTTTGACGTTTGCAGATTTCACGCAAGAGGAGATTAAAGACTTTGATAAGCAGTGCAAAGATGGAGATAGC
>JBQMYQ010000040.1:0-15319 GCA_052173415.1 Wolinella sp.
GACGTCGCAACAAATGGAAGTGGAATTATAGTCATGGAAGCTTAAGGGGAGATAATAAATACGCTTCGCGTGCTTTAATTTTTTGTTATGACTATAATTCCTTTAGCACTCTTTACCTTAATACACGATGCTAGGATTCCCGATAATAATCTAGGAATCGCGCGAGGAATCGCCACGATCATCTGCAAAGTGTTTGAGCATCTTCGCCTTTATAAAGAACCGCTCCTGTTTGTGACAAAACACAAATGACAGCTTCTTTACCTTCTAATAGCAAATCTCCGCTCTTTATAACAATCCTTACGTCTTCCGTGAGCTTCACAGGTTTATTGCCACCTTTTGTCGAGCCACAATAAGGCACACCTAATGCATCAAAAAAGATCGTCTCGCTCGTCTTGTTCTGTCCGCACTGACTGCTCACTTCTATACGCACAACGTTAAATATATCTTTTAATCTCAGCCGCTTATCTCGGTCGTTTTTGCACTCATTTGGGAGATTATTCTTGCTAATATAGCTGAGGCATTTATTACTAATTGGATCGCGCGCGATGATTGAATGCCCTTGGGGCTGATTCTTCCACACGCCATTCCTCGTGGGACGTTCACTATACACGGAATAGCTTACCCCCTTATAATTATTGTTACTATTGGCTCCCAAATCATGTATCTGGAATCGCCACATGCTGTTGCGCCAATCCCTAACCATCGCCTCTCTATACGCCAAGGGCTCGCTATCAGGGATAAAATCCATACTCGGGATAAATCGATCGTCTGTTAGTGCAAGATATTGTGCGTAGCGAATATGCGAGATAATCTGATCGCGTGCTTGAGAGAGCAAAGAGGTATCATCTCCCCTGCGCGCAATCATCGCAGCAAGTATGCCAACCACCGCGATCACAAAAACCAACTCTACCATCGTGAAACTAAGTCTATTTCTCATAGATATAATACCTCTCTATCTCATGCCCAAAGTAACCGATGGAAATCGCTCCCCTCGCATGCGCACCACCTGCCTTTTTTAGCTCCACTTTTCCGCCTCTTTCAATGCCATACACAGCCAAACGTTCCATCATCGTTTCATCTTTTAGCTTAATTTTCGTAATGCCTCGCGCTTTCAATGCCTCTGCCAATTCATTTGCGATATGAAATCCGTAAGCAAAATGTTCCCTAGGATTCTTTAAGAATCGATAAAAGAGCGGATGTGTCATGAGAATCAGCCAATGAATAAATAGCGCACTCACTGCAATCACAAACCACACGCGATAGCTTTTCCTAAATCGTGGCAAACGCACCCGTAACCCCTCAAAGAACACCTTCACCACAAGAGGCAATCCGATTAACACCAAAGGTGCATGCTCTTGAATTTCGATCTTCTGACGTATCGAGAGCAAAAGCGTGAAAAAAAGCGCAACAAAAGCAATATACCACAATAGTGTCTTTTCTTCTTTGACGAGAATCCGATAGAGCGAATAGACAAAATACAAAAACAAAAAAGGCGAAAACAGAAGCGCAAAGATTCCTAGTGTATCGAGAAAATGCCCTCGCGGTCTGCCTCCAACTTCAATTCCCGTGAGATACATATTCATCGCAAAAGCAAAAAGTGCAAAAAGCAAAAGCGTGTTATCTCGTCGCTTCATCGCATAAAAAAAGAGCGCGAGGAATAAAATCGCCATCGCGTTGGAATCGATAAAAATCGCACCCACAAGCACCCAGTAGGGAATCGTGCGAAATTTCAAATGCCAATAACACACCAAAAGTGTGATGCTCATCACAAGCGCGCTGTTGCTAATAAACAAGGCAGAAGCATTTACCCCGGGTAAAAGTGCGAAGATTCCCACGCTAAAGAGGGAATCGACGGGACGCTTAAGCGTATGTCGCGAAACTTCATAAAAAAGCGCGAGATTAAAAAGGTGCAAGAGAATAAAGGGGAGCTTGATTCCCAGATTATTCGAACCAAAAATAGGGACAAATAGGTGCGAAAACCACGAAACCAACCCCTCTTGCAAGTAGATCCTAGCCTCATAAATACTCACACTTAAGTAGCGATTCATCCACAAAAGCGACAGCACAGAGAGTAGCAAAATGATAAAAAACCCTCCATCTGCACGATCAAGCGAGCGCATAGGTCAGTCAAGCTCCACGAAGCGGTAGTGGTGCTTCCACAGCTCTTGGCGGATCGCCTCTTGGTGCTCGCCCCCTTTGGTCTCCAGCGCAATCGTGATGTTCGCATCGCCATAAGCAAGCGATGTAGAAGTGCGATCATAATCGATACGCACGATATTTGCCCCCACTTTTGAGAGAATATCGCTTAGCCCCTTGAGCGACCCGGGCTTATCCACGAGCACGACGCTGATTTTCATCTTGCGCTCTGACTTCAACAAACCACGCTCAATAATCACACTAAGCATAGTTACATCGATGTTCCCACCACTTAACACAAGGGCGATATTCTCCCCCGCGTGAATAGGAAATTTCTCGTGCAGAAGTGCCGCCACACTAGCTGCGCCCGCGCCCTCGACGACGAGCTTTTGATTTTCCAAAAGATACAAAATTGCATTAGCAATCTCCTCATCATCGACCTGCACCACCTCATCGACGCACTCCAAAATGTATTCAAAATTCTTTGGATTGACATCTCTGACGGCGATCCCATCAGCAATCGTCTTTACCCCCTTCACCGCAACAATCTCTCGCGCATGGTAGGAATCGTGCATCGCAGGCGCGCCCTTGGCAGTTACACCTATGATTCGCACGTTTGGCAACATCTGTTTATAGACCGCCGCCACGCCCGAAATAAGCCCGCCGCCGCCAACTGGAAGCACCACAGTATTGATGTCGCGCTTATCCTCAATGATCTCTAGCGCAACCGTCCCTTGCCCCGCAATTACCTCATCATCGGCGAAAGGATGGAGAAAGCAAAGTCTCTCGGATTGCGCGAGCTTCATCGCATGCGCATAGGCTTCGTCATAATTATCGCCCGCTAAAATCACCTCCGCACCCAATCGCTTCACACCACTCACTTTAAGTAGCGGTGTCGCCTCGGGCATGACGATTACCGCGCGGATTCCAAACTCCCGCGCACTGTATGCGACCCCTTGAGCGTGATTCCCTGCACTCGCAGCAATCACCCCCTCTGCACGCTCCTTTGAGGCGAGCGAGGAGATTTTATTATATGCACCGCGCAATTTATACGCGCCCGTATGCTGCAAATTCTCCTTTTTGAGATAAATATTCGCCCCGCTTATTTCGCTCAGCCTCGGCGCATAGGCGAGTTTTGTCTTTTGAATCACCCTTTTCACGCGCTCATGCGCCTCGATGAATTTTGATAGAGGAATCATGCGCCAAACAACCTCTTATGCTCGATTTTGGTGCAGAGATTTTGCACGATTTTTATCCCTGTGCCCTGCAAAATCCGCTCTGCTTCGGAGTTGCAAACCCCAAGCTGCCCCCAGAGCGCGCCGATTCCCCCACGCTCTTTGGCTTCCTTTGCCACCGCGCTCATCGCTTCGCTTTTGCGAAACACATCGACAATATCAATAAAGTCGGGAATCTCGGCTAGATTCCTATAAACGCGCTGCCCCAAAATACGCTCCTCTTTAGGATAGACGGGAATCACATCAAAGCCCCACTCCAGCAAATATCGCGCCACTTTGTGGGAATCCTTGCTCTCATCGGGCGAAAGTCCGACTATGGCAATCCGCTTCGCCCGCTCTAAAATATCTCGCAAAAACGCGTCATCATAAACGCTGGGAATCACACACTCTATCGCCATCTCTTTTATTTGCCTTTTTAAACTTTGGACACCATTTTAGCAAAAAGCTAGGATTTCAACCCCTCTTTTAGGCTGGCAATGTGCATTTGTAAAAACGCTTCATACGAGCCTAGAGGCATAATATCAATGGAGTAGTGGTTGGTTTCTTTGCTTACGATCACGCTATCAAATCCGAGCAATTCAAGCTTCTTGTAGGTAGCCAGCTCGCCCTCTTTGAGTCCCAAAATCCTGCGCAAAAGCCAATCGCTAATTGCTTTATTTGGATTGGTCATTAGGGCCTTTGAGTTATCTTGGCAAATCTTGGCTCTCCACACTTCACCACTAGGTGCTTTTAGGAAAAACTCCTCATCTCTAGGCGGAAAAAATGAGCTATTTATCGCTCTGACTAGCGCTGGATATTGAATATACATTTCTCCTATATCTCTCTTTCTACCCCCTGCATTCCACATGTTGAGGCTGCTTTTCTCACTAATTAGCTTTTTGCTACCCTTGGTAGAGTAAAGAGGCAATACCACATAGTCGATTCCAGCGATTTTACTTAGTGATGGATTGAGCTTTTCAGCACTTAAACGAGCAATCAACGAATAGACATCATCGACGATTTTTATCTCTTTTTCATACGCATTGGCAGGAAGCTCAAATTTCCTAAAAAGCGTGCTTTTTGAGCGATTAAAGCTATATTCATTTTTGCCATCGCTAAACTTCAACCCGCTTCTAGTGGGGCTAATTGCCTGCAGATTTGACAAATCAATCTCATCATAATCTGCTTCAAAAAGAAGCAACTTCCCTTTAGTTCTAGCAACAATATGATAAAGGCTATCTTTTATTCCATAAACTCTTTTGGCAAGCCCGATTCTCCCATTTCGCAACTCCGCAAGCTTGAATGCCAAATCTTTTGATTCCAAACACTGTAACTCGCTCGCGAGCGCATTAAATTCCGCTACTTTTTCTATTGAGCCATTTCCATTAACAGTAAATGTTTTTAATCCTATGCCAAGCTCGTTAATCCTCGCATCAAAAGCCGTATCGCTTCTGCTTAAATTCTCTGCTTTAAAACATTTGCAAAAAATATTCTCAGCAAATCTATAATAAATAAAGGGAATCTCACTATCGCTAAATAGCCTTGATAACGATCCCATGATACCTAGTAGCTCAAGATATTCTCTACTCTGTTCTGTATCGTATGTAGCAAAATGGATCATCGTATAATTCTAAGAATCTCTTTGGCGATTCTTGCCACCAGTGGCAGTGTTATGCTGTTTCCCGCTTGCATATAGAGCTTAGAGATAGCAATTTCGGGCAACTTAATGTCGCTAAAGCCCTGAAATGCAAAACACTCCTTAGGTGTGAGTTTCCTAATTCCAAACTTATCTCGAAATATCGGCACATTATGCCCGCCCATTCCCATATTGGCTGTCAGCGTGGGGCATAGATTTGAGCGATTCTCTCTTACGTAATGTCGCCTCCACTGATAGAGCGTGTTGGGATTTTGTATCGCTCTATCTAGTTCATCATATAAAAATTTATTTTTCTCTGGAGTATAGTAATAACGCTCATCTTGTCGCTCTCTGTCCAATAAATCATTAATAGTTTTAGTAAGCTTAATGGGGACGGGGAATCTAAAGTCAGCATGATTGATTACCTTTGCTTCTTTAAAGGCAACGATAAAAATTCGCTCTCGATTTTGCGGTATATTGGCGTGAGTTGCAGAATTTAATACTTCGCTATACACAACATAACCTATGCTCTCTAGCGACTGCTTGATAATCCTAAAGGTCTTTCCTTTGTCGTGATTCTTGAGATTTTTAACATTTTCCAAAAACAAAACTTTAGGTTTATGCTTGTTTGCGATCTCTAAAATCTCAAAAAATAGCGTCCCTCTCGTATCTTCAAAACCCCTTTGGTAGCCAGCCACAGAAAAAGCTTGACAAGGAAACCCACCGCACAAAACATCAAATTCGCTGGGAATCTTATCTTTAGTCTCGCGCTTAGTAATATCGCCAAAAGGATACAGTTTATGGTTTAGTTCATACGTTTGTTGTGCAAACTTATCTATTTCACTCGCAAATAAGCAACGAGTATGCCCCCCCCCCCCGCTATTTTCATCGCGAGGGCGAATCCACCCACTCCTGCAAAAAGGTCAATAAATGTAACTTCTTTTTTGTTTTTCATTGCCTTCTCTTTGAATAAACGGGAATCACGCACTCCATCGCCATCTCCCGCCTGCCTTTTGTGCCTGCTCTTTTGAAATTTTAAGTGTCATTTTACCAAAAGGGGATTTCTTATGCCTCCAAAATCACTGGCAACGCATATCCTAGGCTATTTATTCCATCTGATATGTCCATTCATGTTGTGCCTCTCATACACTTCCAAAACATCTTCGATAAACTTTATAAGCCTAGTTTCGCCCTCTTTTTTCGCAGTTTCTAACATCTGTATAAACATCTTCTTACCCGTTTCTGTCTGCTTTAAATTTTTCTTCAAAAAGTTGTGTTTAGCACATAAAGTCTGCCCATTTTCAAAAGTTGCTTTACCACCAAGCTCTTTTGGCTTTATATGATCGACATGAAGCTCCACGCCCTCTTTTAACCCAAGCCCGCAAATAACGCATTTATAACCATCGCGCTCCAAAATCTTTCTCTTAAGGCTAGGCGTAAAATCCTCCAAATCATCTCTCAATACGACATTATTGGGATCATAGCGATAACCGCCCTTTCTAACCTTGATCAAATAGCCCTTTTGGTGCAAGCTACGAATACCACGATCAGGATCCCTAAAAACTTCACCTGTTCGCTTTTTATACTCTTTTGTTAGCCAATCAACAGCCTCCGGATGGGGAATGTCCCTATTTGGATGCGCTCTAAAATACTCCATCACTAAATCAAGCTGCGAGATTTCTTTGCTATTCATACCAGTCCCTTTTCTTTATTGATTGTGTCCAAAAAGCGTTTTTTGGCTAGCTCACAATAGCCCTCATCAATATCAATACCTACAAATTTTCGATTATTCAAAAAAGCCTCTATCATGGTCGTTCCACTTCCACAAAATGGATCTAAAACAACATCATCAACATAGCTAAATAATTTTATACACCTCTTTGGCAACTCTCTTGGAAAGGGCGCGGGATGCCCGATACGCTTTTTACTCTCTCCATTAAAGCTCCAAAGTCCATTTGTCCAAGCCATAAAGTCTTCTTTATTTATGTCTGAAATTTTGCTTCCACCCGTTTTCTTCCAATTTTTTTTATAAAAAATGACTATCAGCTCAACCGGTGCAATCACATAAGGTGCAGATGCTGATAGCCACGAGCCCCATGCTGTTCGCCTCGATACGTTTCCTTCATTCCAAACAATTGTGCTGTGGTAGCTCCAGCCAGCCTCCTTTGCAATCTTGATAAGATCAGCACCTACGCTTTGCGCGCCACCTTTATTCTTATCAAGTGGCACATTTAGCAGGAATCTGCACTCATCTTTAGCCCACAAAAAACAATTTTTCATCCAAATTTTGGAAAATTTCAAGTAGCTCTCATAGCTATTAGAATCGTCGTTTGAGCCATACTCAATGCCAACATTATAGGGAGGAGAAGTCACGATTAAATCAACACTAGCAAACTGGATAGAATCTTTACAAAGCACATCAGCCTGCGTCAAAACAACCCGATCTTTATAAGAAAAAATTTCACGCTTCAAGAATCGCCCCATTACTTGCATTCGTGACAAGCTTTTGATACTGCCGTAGCCAGCGACTTGTGAGCTTCTTATCCACAGGGGCAAAGTTTGCCCTGCGTCGCTTGATTTCAGCGTCATCTAAAAGCACGTTGATTGCATATTTATCCACATCAATCTCAATCACATCGCCATCTTTTAGTAGCCCTATCATGCCGCCCTCGTGCGCTTCCGGGCTCACATGCCCGATACACAGCCCCCTCGTCGCCCCGCTAAAACGCCCATCGGTGATGAGCGCCACATCTGCGCCCAGTCCGCGCCCCATGATGAGGCTCGTGGGGCTTAACATCTCCTGCATACCAGGTCCGCCGCGAGGTCCTTCGTAGCGGATCACCACCACATCGCCTTTTTGCACCCTGCCGCTTGAGATTCCTGCGATGGCTTCATCTTGGCTATCAAAACAGACCGCTTTGCCCTTAAATCGCCTCTCCCCGATGATTCCCGCGGTTTTGATGACACACCCCTGCTTTGCGAGATTCCCAAACAAAATCGCCAGCCCACCCACCTGCGAATAGGCATTCTCAAGTCGATGAATCACACTCTCATCTCTAATCTCGCTCGCCCCCACGCGCTCGCCCAAACTCTCGCCGCTCACCGTTAGATTCCCAAGCTCCAAGAGCCCGTGATCGCGACGCGAAATCTCCTTAATCACGGCATTAATCCCTCCTGCTCGCTCAATATCTTCCATATGGATATGGGGCAGACTCGGGCTGATTTTTGCGATATGAGCGATACTTTGACTGATCTCATTGAGCTTTGCAATATCAAGCGCGATTCCCGCCTCGCGCGCGATGGCTAGCATGTGTAGCACGGTATTGCTGCTCCCGCCCATCGCCATATCGACCACGAGTGCGTTTTGTATCGCTTGTTTGTTTAGAATATTGCGAATATTAAACCGCTCATCAAGCGCGATCTCACAAATCCTACGCCCCGCCCTACGCACAAGCTCTTCGCGCTCGGGAGTGAGTGCTAGGATCGTGCCATTGCCACTTAGCGCGATTCCCATCGCTTCGCAAAGCGTATTCATCGAATTTGCCGTGAACATTCCAGAGCATGATCCGCCACTCGGACAGGCGTTGCACTCAATCTCTTTGAGCTCTTTTTCATCAATTTTATTCGTCTGGAATTTCCCCACCGCTTCAAAAACCGTAGAAAGATCGATGGATTCTCCATCTTTTGTATAGCCTTTCCTCATGGGACCGCCACTCACAAACAGTGTCGGGACATTCACGCGCAATGCCCCCATGACCATGCCGGGCACGATTTTGTCGCAGTTTGGCATACACACGAGCGCATCAAGGCTATGGGCATTCATCACGGTTTCGATGGAATTGGCGATAATCTCACGGCTTGGCAAAGAATAGAGCATGCCCTCATGCCCCATAGCGATCCCATCATCGACACCGATACAGTTAAATTCAAAAGGAACACAGCCGTTTTTGCGGATTTCATCTTTCAAAATCTCAGCATATCGGTTTAGGAAAAAGTGCCCGGGGATAATCTCGATAAAACTATTGGCGATTCCCACAAACGGCTTTGTAAAATCCTCATCCTTTAGCCCCGTAGCGCGCAACAAGCTCCTGTGTGGCGCACGTGTATAGCCCTCTTTGATGACGCTGCTTCTCATCTTTGTGCCTTGAATTAGGATAAAAATGGGAAAATTTAGGGCTTTGATTATACCCAAAGCCCTAAATTTATATTAGGTATAATGCCCTCTCTTTTTCATGCCAAATTAAGGAATATCAATGCTGCTCACAAACCCCGTGCTACTCTCCGTCTTGCTTATGGCGTTGCTGTGCCTGTTGCGTTTTAACGTCCTGCTTGCAATCCTCATCTCCGCGCTCACAGCGGGGCTACTCTCGGGCATGGGCGCGAGCGAAGCAATTAAGATTCTCATTAATGGCATGCAGGGGAATCTTGAAACCGCACTCAGCTATATTCTCCTTGGCGCGCTTGCTACTGCGATTAGTCAGACACATTTAACGACCTTCCTCATTCGGGGAATCCTGAGCACGATTACCAACAAAGCCACGATTTTCACGCTCATTATCGCTGCGATCGCCTGCCTCTCGCAAAATCTAATCCCCGTGCATATCGCATTTATCCCGATTCTTATCCCGCCTCTAATTCCCATCATGAATCGCCTAAAAATCGATCGACGTGCCGTTGCGTGCGCGCTCACGTTTGGGCTAAAAGCCCCCTATGTCTCGCTCTCAGTCGGGTTTGGGCTCATTTTCCACACGATTATCCGCGATCAGATGGGGCAAAATGGGATTCCCGTAGAGATTAGCGACATCTCAAGCGTAATGTGGATCGGCGGAGTAGCGATGTTAAGCGGATTGCTCCTTGCAGTGTTAGTTTTTTATCGCAAGCCACGGGAATATCGCGATTCCTATGCGTGTGAAGTAAGCAAGGAAGAGGCAAGTATGGGGCAACGCGAATGGGCGACTCTCGCGGGAGCTTTGGTCGCTTTTATTGTGCAGCTAAATACCAGTTCGCTCCCTCTTGGCGGGCTTGCAGGGCTCATTACGATGATTATATTTGGGGGAATCCAGTGGAAAAAAATCGATAGTGTGATGGAGGGGGGCATGAAAATGATGGCATTTATCGCTTTTGTCATGCTCGTCGCCGCGGGATATGGCAGTATCCTGCGTGAAAGTGGCGCAGTGAGCGAGCTTGTCAGCACTGTCGCGGGAATCGCCGGAGGCAAGCTTGGCGGGGCGATTTTGATGTTGCTTGTGGGATTGCTCGTAACTATGGGAATCGGGACATCATTTGGGACGATTCCCATCATCGCGGCAATCTACTGCCCGCTTGCACTGGAGCTTGGTTTTAGCACACCCGCGATTATTCTGCTAATAGGGATCGCTGCTGCTCTCGGAGACGCAGGATCGCCCGCTTCGGACAGCACGCTCGCACCCACCGCGGGACTCAACATGGACGCCCAACACGACCACATACGGGATACGTGCGTGCCGACTTTTATCTTTTACAGCACGCCCCTGCTTGTTTTCGGTGTGGCAGGTGCAATGATCTTGTAAAGAAACATTAAGCATTTATTTTTTATATTTCGCCCCTCTTTACTAGCGCTAAGTTTAGCGATACACTGACTGACTGGGAATCTGCATGCTTCGCTTTTTTACGCAACATTGCCTCACAACCTTTCGCGCAAAATACAATCAGCTTAATCCTAAACAAGGAAAAGCTCAAATGCTAACGCAGGAATCGCGCCTAGATTCCCCATGTCAAGAGCTCTTAAATTAATTTCAGAGAAAGGAATATCATGAAAATAGCTAAACTTCCCATCATTACGGGGGTCATTGTCGGTGTGCTTGCGCCCCTGCTTGTTTATCTAGGGAATCCCGGCAACATGGGCTTTTGTGGCGCATGCTTCTTGCGAGACATCGCAGGTGCGCTGGGGCTGCATCGTGCGGGCGTGGTGCAATATATCCGCCCTGAGATTCTCGGACTTGTGCTTGGCGCGCTGGGTGCGTCGATGTTTTTTAAAGAATTTCGCTCGCGGGGTGGCTCTGCGCCACTTGTAAGATTTTTCTTAGGGGCTTTTGCCATGATTGGCGCGCTTGTCTTCCTAGGGTGCCCGTGGAGGGCGTGGTTGCGTTTAGGCGGGGGCGATCTAAGCGCAATTGCGGGAATCCTCGGACTCATCGTGGGAATCCTAATAGGAATCTACTTCCTAAAGCGCGGTTTCACTCTTGGGCGAGCAAGAACTATGCCAAAATTCTCCGCTTTTATCACACCTATGCTGGTTTTGGGATTGCTGTTTTTCCTGCTTAGCGGAGTGAAATTTGGTGAAAACGCGCCCATATTTTTCTCGCAAAAAGGTCCGGGCAGCATGCATGCGAGCATTATTATCTCGCTACTTGCGGGGCTAGTCATAGGAATCTTCGCGCAACGTTCGCGCTTTTGCACGATTGCCGCGGTGCGAGATACCGTCCTTGTGCGGGATACGCACATTTTACAGGGCGTGCTCGCGCTTTTTGTCGCCGCACTCATCACCAATATCGCACTGGGTCAATTCCATCTTGGCTTCATCAATCAGCCCATCGCACACAATCAAACAGTATGGAACTTCCTAGGTATGCTGCTTAGCGGACTTGCATTTACGCTTGCAGGTGGTTGCCCCGGACGGCAGCTAATCCTCTCAGGCGAGGGCGATAATGACGCAGGTGTATTTATCATCGGAATGGTCGCTGGAGCGGCATTCGCGCACAATTTCGCACTCGCTGCTTCACCCGCGGGAATCACACCCTCTGCCCCATACGCGCTTGTGCTGGGAATCCTCTTCTGCCTAGCACTCGGCTTTAGCGCACGAGAAAAAATCTAAAAAGGAGCTTTTATGGAGAGAATCGATTTGCGCGGGCTCTCATGCCCTCAGCCGGTCATCGAGCTAAAAAAGGCGATTGACGCGGGTCAAAATGAGATTGAAATCATCGTAGATTGCGGTGCTGCACAGGAAAACACCAAACGCCTCGCACAAAGCCATGGATACGCGATCACCGCTCAAGAATCCGAAGATGGGAGCATCGTAATAAGAATCAAGCGATGATCTACCTCGACAACGCGGCGACGACCTTCCCAAAGCCTCCGCAAGTCGCTGAGGCAGTGCTTGGATTCCTGCAGGGAATTGGCGCGAGCGCGGGACGCTCGGGACATTCGCTCTCTATTAATGCGGGGCGGATTGTCTTTGAGGCGCGTGAGGCGATTGCTGCGCTCATTAACAACCCCGATTCCTCGAGGATTATCTTCACGCACAACGCTACACACGCGATCAATTCGATTTTGTATGGGCTGCTCAAGCGCGGGGATAGGGTGCTTGTTTCGCCGCTGGAACACAACTCCGTCATGCGTCCGCTAAACGCCCTCAAGGCGAGCAGAGGGATTGGCATGGAGGTTTTTGCACACGATTCCTTAGGCGAGATTGACCTCGCTTCGCTTAAGGCACTGGCTCCCGGCGCGAAGCTCATCGTCTCAACGCACGCAAATAACGTCACCGGAGCAGTGCTTCCGATTAAAGAGATCGCAAAGATTGCCCATGAAGCAGGGGCGTATTTTATGCTTGATGCGGCTCAAAGCGCGGGAATCCTCGAGATAGATATGCAGGATTTGGGGGTTGATTTTCTTTGTGCGAGCGGACACAAGGGACTAATGGGGATTCAAGGAAGTGGCTTTTTCGCACTCCATCCAAGGGTTGATATTAGCGAGCTCTCACCGATAATGCAGGGCGGGACGGGAAGTCGTAGCGAGCTGGAGGAACAGCCACTCATTTTGCCTGATAAGTTTGAGTGTGGCACGCTAAATGGGCATGGGATCGCTGCGCTAAATGCGGGAATCGCGTGGATTAGCTCGCGAGGAATCGCGCAGATACACAAACACGAGCTAGAACTTCGTGAAGCCCTAGAGTGCGGGCTTAGAGAGATTAGCGGGGTGGAGATTTTGGAGATTCCTAGCAATTATGATCGCATTGCAAACATCTCTTTTTTCTCGCGTAATCTCAGCGTCTCAACCCTCGCACAACGCCTAGATAGCGAGTATGGCATACTTACGCGGGCTTCGTTGCACTGCTCGCCAAGCACTCATCGCCTCTATGGCACGCTAAAAAGCGGTGCAGTGCGCCTATCACCGGGCATTTTCACGACCCATAGCGAGATTGAAAAAACGTTAGAAGCCATCAAAAAACTGTGCAGATAAGATAAGGGTGCGCATGAGCGGATATATTTTGCTTTTTACTACGCAGACGGTATTTAAGTGTGAAAAATTGCTAAAAAGTGCAGGAATCCGCACCAAACTCACGCCCACGCCACGGGAATTCTCCAGTGATTGCGGAATCGCACTCTATTTTTGGGACGCGCAACAAGCGCAGATTGACGCGCTACTGTTGGCACACAATCTCGAATACGAGCTGCATGAATATCGCGATGAGAGCCTAGAATCCTAGATTGTGCGTCCAAAGCTTTTCTAGAGGCTTACCTTAGGTGCGATTCTCGCTATCGTGCCGATTATTTTGGATCTCTTGTTTTTTTATCTTTATTTTTAAGTTTTTGCTGATATAATCCCACCCTTTAGATCGGTAGTGCGGGAGTAGCTCAGTGGTAGAGCACGACCTTGCCAAGGTCGGGGTCGCGGGTTCGATCCCCGTCTCCCGCTCCACTTCGTTTGCCCCACTTGAAATTCTCTGAAGTTGTCTTGTTGTTTTTGCAGACGATTTTTGAGAGTTCCATGCCCGGGTGGTGAAATCGGTAGACACAAGGGACTTAAAATCCCTCGGACATTGCGTCCGTGCCGGTTCAAATCCGGCTCCGGGCACCATAGCTCTAGTTTCACGGCGACATAGCCAAGTGGTAAGGCATGGGCCTGCAAAGCCTTGATCCCCAGTTCAAATCTGGGTGTCGCCTCCAAATTTGTAACCTCTATCCGATCGGGAGATGGCTGAGTGGTTTAAAGCGGCGGTCTTGAAAACCGTTGAGGTGAGAGCCTCCGGGGGTTCGAATCCCTCTCTCCCGGCCACATTGCTTCGTTCTAAAATAATTCTCTAGTTTGATTTTCTTTTTGGGAATCCCTCCTTTTTTTGTGAGTTTAAACGTTTCTAATTGTCGTCCGATTCCCGCTAAGCCGTAGTAGATCTTTTAGATCAATGGGTTCTGATGGTTATATTTGGTTTTTGAATCCTAAGATTGCAGCAGTATTACATAGCATACAGGCAGCCGATACTGCTGTTTTTGAAAAAATGATTAGCATTGGAATTGCAGGAACTCCTGATGAATGCTTTATAATACATGGCATCGTGGCTTTTTGGAAACAGGGCAACATTTATACATAAAACCGTATCACACAGATTTATCTCTACAGATATGCTTGCAAGCTTAATAACAAGTATATTACTTATCTGCGCAAAATTTAGCAATCAAGAGCTATCAAATTTCTTGAATCTTTTCAGTCATTCTCATAAATATAAAGCAAAAAATAAAATATAAAATACCTGATAAACCGTAATTGTTGTATTCACAAGAGAAAGAGATAAGAAAACTATTTCGCAAGGAAGGACTTTATTCCCAGGATTTTGCTATACTAAAAACTCGTTTTTATGCTTCTCGGGCACTATTTGTTGTTCAGTCCAAAAGAAAACAACTTTCAAATAAACAAAGAACTGTGGCTTGCAATACCATCTGTATTGGCCTTCAGCAAAGGTCGTGCTTCACCCGTTACTCTGCCGGCCGAATTCTCGAAACTCAAAGCAGGCTGCGACAAGCATCCTCTGATGAGGATAAGAGCTCTTGAGACAATAAGCTGCAGTTATTGACAAGCAGGTGGACGCTTGTAGTATAAGCTATGTAGCTCTCAGAAGATGAGGCGAAGGAAGTATAGTGAGGAGGGAATAAATGGAAAGCGATAAAAGCTCTGCTTTTTGTACCATACAGGAAATGTTGGAAAAGCCGCCGGTAATAATTTGGGGTTCCGGTGCAACAATACCGTTTGGGTTGCCTTCAATGCAGGATCTCAATAAGATGTTGAGTGAAAAAGTTAAAGACTTTGACGGCAGTAACAATAATTTGGAAGAAGAACTTGGTAAAGAAAAATATCTAAAAATTTTACCTAAAATTCGTCAAATTATTTGGGATATAATAAATGAAGCGGATAGGAAAATTCTTTCTGATTTACTATCTAATAGAGATAAATATAACGGAGTTTTAAAACTTATTAAGAAATTTCTAGAACCTCATCCGCAAAATATTAATATTATAACAACAAACTATGTTAGGCTGACGGCTCACTGAGCCGCTTGGGGTAAAATGAAAAAATCACTTTT
>JBQMYQ010000041.1:0-14709 GCA_052173415.1 Wolinella sp.
AGGTTTATTATGGGAAGAGGTAATCCAACGAGTAATCCAAATGGAGCAGGATTCCCCTCTGGCACTGGCAACCCAAGCGGTGGCGGTCGAGGAAACAATGCCCCAAAAAAATAAAGCAAGGAAGCTTCTTTGACGGAGCTTCCTCTAAAAAGCGCGTAGAAGCGCGTCCTTTACGCTAGGCAGATTCCTGCGTAAGTCCCTCAAATCCTACAATATTTACCTTTTTCATGCGTTGTTTCTTGAGGTTAACAAAGCTCGCTCATGCCTTCAAGTGGTGAGCTCGCACTCGCGTAGGGCTTTTTGGGAATCCTCCCCGCAAGATAGCTTGCCCGCCCTGCTCGCACAGCATCTCTCATCGCACGCGCCATAAGTAGCGGATTTTGCGCCTGTGCGATGGCAGTGTTGGTCAGCACCGCGTCCGCCCCAAGCTCCATGGCAATCGCCGCATCACTCGCACAGCCCACACCCGCATCGACGATGAGAGGCACTTTAATGGCGTCTTTAATAAAAGCAATGTTATAGCGATTTTGGATTCCAAGACCGCTTCCAATGGGCGCGGCTAAGGGCATAATCGCATTCGCTCCGGCACTCTCAAGATGCTTTGCCACAATCGGATCGTCGTTTGTGTATGCAAGCACACAAAATCCCTCTTTGGCGAGGATTTCACACGCTTTTAGCGTCTCAAGCACATCAGGATAGAGCGTCTTTTGCGTATCGCCGATAATCTCAAGCTTAATAAAATCAATCCCGATCGCCTCACGGGTTAGGCGAAAGAGCGTAATCGCCTCCTCTGCACTCATGCATCCAGCGGAGTTTGGCAGGAATCGCACCGAGGAATCCTTAAAATAATCCATTAAATTTTCCTCATTAGGATTAGTGATATTGACCCTGCGCACCGCCACGGTGATAATCTCCGCCTCCGATTCCCGTGTGGCTTCCAAAGTCGTCTTAAAATCGCGATATTTCCCACTTCCCACGATGAGACGACTTTTGAATTGATGTTTTCCAATTCTCAATAAATCTTCCATATCTAAAGCCTTTTTGTCAAAATGAAACCTTATAGCACGCTCGTTCTTGTGGAGCGATTAAATAGCGATTGAAGCCCGTTTTTAAAGGTTTCCCAGCGCATTCACAAGATCAAGTGGTGTGAGCGCGTAATCCGCCTTATTGACCTTTCTTGCCACCAGCGTATGCGCTAAAGAGCCGTGAATCGCCGCCTCAAGCGGAGCATACCCTTGTGCGAGCAAAGCAGCGATGATTCCTGATAAAACATCGCCACTACCGCCTTTAGCGAGGGCTTGATTCCCAAGCGGATTGACATAAAGCTTCTCATTTTGCGCAATGAGCGGATTTGCCCCTTTTAGCACAAGCGTGGCATGTGGATAAGCCTTTGCAAATTTCCGCACCAGAGCGAAGCGATCTTTTTGCACCTCGCTTGCGCTCACTGTGGCTAGATTTGTCCGCTCCAAAAGCGAGGCAAATTCTCTTGCATGGGGCGTAAGAATGAGATTTTGATTTTGCTTTAAAAGTCTAATTAGTTCGGAGCGATGAAACATATCTGCATCAATCACACTAGGAATCGCATAAATTTCCTCGGGAATTTCCCGTGCGCCAAGCCCCATACCGCACGCGATTGCACTCGTATTTTCAGGAATCGCACGCTTTTTCATGAGCTCATGAGGCGCATTCTCCACCTCCCCTACGAGACTCACAAGCCCTGTGCCAAAATTCAGCGCAGAGAGCGCACTCAGCACGCTCGCCCCACTCTGCTCGCCCGCCACCACCGCAACATGCCCGTAGCTCCCTTTGTGTGTATTCGCGTGCAGGCGGTGCGGGAGGCAAATATCGTGAGCCTCCAAAAGATAGGCGCTGGGGCGCGCGAGCTTCTCATACAGTGCGCGGGCGATTCCTAGATTCCCCACGATGAGCTCGCCGATAAACTCTTTGGCTCCATCATTAACAATCGCCTCGGGAATCGCGCCCATAACGCACGTCAAATCTGCTCTGAAAGCCTCGGGATCGGCGTTTCCCTTAGGATTAATCCCGCTAGGAATATCACAAGCGATTTTGTAGCTCTTCGTGGTATTCATCGCGTGCAGGATCTCTAGCGCGGCGCAATCCAAAGGGCGAGAGAGCCCCGAGCCAAAAAGTGCATCAATAAGCACATCGCTCTTCTCCAGCAGCTCCTCGCCCTCCTCTATCTCGCATGCTCGTGCCCGCGCGAGTTGTAGCTTCCCAAGCTCGCTCCTCACCCCAAAGGGCATGATGAGGCGTATGCGATAATCTCCCGCCAACATGCGAGCCAGCGCGATTCCATCAGCTCCGTTATCGCCACTCCCTGCAATAATTTGCACGCTACTTGAAGCGGGGAATCGCGCCCTAATCGCCTCAGCCAAACTCCGTGTGGCATTTTCCATTAAAATTTCTGGCGGGATTCCCAGCTTTACCCTTGCTGCCTCATCCAGCTCCGCAACCCTCCTAAACAACGCCTCCATACCGCGCCCTCCTCTATTTTGCCTACCTGCTTTTATATTTTAACGCATGACCACGCGCTTTGTTTTGTATGGGAATCGCCACCTAATACACCCTAACACCCTGCCCTAAAATGCGCAATCCACTTGAAAAATTTTATATCGCTCAGGCACTTCACAATCCTCAAAAACCACCGCGCTGAGGCGATTCCCATAGACGCATCCCGTGTCGATTCCTAGCGCAAATAGACTTATTCTAGGCGCGCTAAAAGGTGTGTGCCCATAGACAACAAACCCCTCGCCTCCTCGATACACATCTGCCCAAAAATGCGAGCTTTCACACTCTTCCCCACGCTTTAGGAACTTCTCTTGTTTATTTAAATAGCGCATACGCAAAATCCTTCTTGTATCGCTTTTTGAGAGATGTTCAAGGCTCATGTGATTTTGTAATCCCCCATGCAAAATAACAATATTTTTAAACTTTAGAAAAAGTGGCATAGAATTTAAATAATGAATATGTTTATCATTTAAACTATTAACTATATTTTTTTCATCACTATTAAGCGAGATTTTCTCCCCTTTGATTCTCTTTTTCTCTCGCTGTTTTAGGTAGCGAATGATCTTGGATTCGTGATTGCCTAAAACTGATAGAATATTGCAAGAGATGAGATAATCAAGGACTTTAATCGAATGAGTGCCTTTGGTGATTACATCTCCGACGCACACTTCGACATCGCCAAAACCAGGAGCAATCTTTTTGCGAAGAGATACAAGCTCATCAAAGCAACCATGAATATCTCCATACACTATAAGATTTTTCATACTATTAATATATGAATGCCTCTATCGTCTTGCAAGGTGCATGATTATCCACCGCCCTAATCTTATACGCCTCCACACATCGCCCCTCATTGTTGAGCTCCAAAATAATCATCTGAAGAATCGAGCGACATTGACTAGGAATCTCAAGCTTTGCGGGCATACCCGTGAGGAATCGCTCCAAAGGCGCGTGCCTATCCATGCCGATGATTCCGTCCATGCAGCCGCTCGCCCCCACATCGCTCACGCCCAGCGTCCCCTCGCTAATCTCCAAATCATCAGTCCCCACATGCGTGTGCGTCCCAAGCACCGCGCTTACGCTACCTACAAGTAGCCAAAACATGCCACGCTTCTCGCTCGTCGCCTCAGCATGAAAATCAACGACAATGTGCCTAATCCCCGATTCCCGCAATTCTCGCACACTATTTTGAGCACACAAAAAGGCATTATCCACATAAGGCATCGCAAAGTGCCCCATGAGATTGAGCACCGCGAGCTTCTGAGCGCGCACCTCACGGATTCCCACGCCACTACCTGCCACACCCAAAGGATAGTTGTGTGGGCGCAAAACACGTGGCGATTCCTGTGTTAGGAGCGTGGTAATCTCCCGCTTATCCCACGTATGATTCCCGCCGGTTAGAAGATCGACCCCTGCGCTAAAGAGCTCTTCTGCGCATTTTATCGTCGTTCCAAAGCCATGACTTGCATTTTCCGCATTTGCAATCACAAAATCAAGCCGCTCAGATTCCTTGATACTAGGCAGATGATGGGCAATCATTTTCCGTCCGGGTTTGCCCACAATATCCCCGATAAAGCCAATTCTCACGCGCATTTCCCTTGTAATTCACCTAAAATCGCCATAAGCAAATCCTCCTCATCGCGACTTTTTGCAACGAGGCTCTTTTTGTCGCCATTTTGATAGATGAATGTGACGTTCTGCTGGTAGTTTGTAATGGTTTTGATTCCATTTTTTAGCGCAAGGATTTTAATCCTAATGAGCTCCAAAAACTGGCGCGTGTAGAGGTCTGGCTTGCCAAAGCGATCGTAAATCTCCACCTCAATCTCATGCACTTCACCCATCTCTTTGGCGTGCGAGAGCCGACGATAGAGCTCCAGACGCAAGCGGTCGCTCCCGATAAGCTCAGGTGAGAGAAACGCGCTGATAGTGAGCTTCAAATCGACGTCCTCACGCTCATTCACGCCGCCGGAGCTAAGCGAATGGATCGCCTCCTCGAGCATTTTGAGATACAGCGCATATCCGATTCCCTTAATATGCCCGCTCTGCGCCTCTCCGAGCAGATTCCCACCCCCGCGAATCTCAAGGTCATGATACGCGAGCACCGAGCCACTACCTAGAAATGAGTTGCTCTCAAGGGCTAAAAGACGCTTTTTAGACTCGGGTGTGAGCGATTCCCTATCGCGAATGAGAAAATAGCAAAATCCCTCCCTGCTTCCGCGCCCTACCCGTCCGCGTAATTGGTGCAAATCAGCAATCCCAAAGCGATCTGCGGAATCGACGATGATCGTATTGGCATTGGGCAGGTGGATTCCCGACTCGATGATAGAGGTTGAGAGAAGTAGCTGATACTCTCCTTTCTCAAAATCAAGCATAATATCTTCGCTCTCCTTTTGAGGAATCTGCGAGTGAAGCACCGCGATTTTTAGCGCGGGTAAAAGCGCAGCGAGCTCCTTTTTGCATAATTGAATCGTGGCAATATTATTATGAATATAAAAAATCTGCCCGCCACGCCTTAGTTCTCTGCTCATGACCTCTTTAAGCAGGGAATCGTTGTATTCTTTGACAAAAGTGCGCACGGGAAGCTTCTCATAAGGCGGTGTCATAAGCGTGCTCATGCCTTTAATCTGCGAAAGAGCCATGTTAAGTGTGCGAGGAATCGGCGTCGCACTCATGGAGAGCATATGGACGTCTTGCGCAAGGGTCTTGATTCTCTCCTTTTGCTTTACGCCGAATTTATGCTCCTCATCAATGACAATCAGAGCGAGATTTTTAAACTGCGCTGAGAGGATCGCGTGCGTCCCCACGACCACATCAACACTCCCATCTAATAGTGCATTCATGAGACTTTGACGCTCTTTAGTGCTCAAGAATCGATCCAGTCGTGCAAGACGGATTCTCTGATTTTCAAAGCGCGCTGAAAGGGTCTTAAAATGTTGATGCGCCAGTAGCGTAGTGGGTGCAACTAAAGCCGCTTGAAAGCCATTTAACACCGTTGCAAGAATCGCATTCATCGCTACTTCAGTCTTCCCAAATCCCACATCACCGCTAAGCAGGCGATCCATCACTTTCCCGCTACCTAAATCAGCAAAAATCTCCGCTACGCTCTGTTCTTGATCTTTGGTGTATGAAAAGCCGCTAGAGTGCCTGAAAATCTCCAGTTCCGCAGAATCGCTCGCAATAGTGCACCCCTGTATGAGCTCACGTTTAGCCGCAAGAGCGACGATCTCACTCGCCATCTCAAGGAGCTTTGCGCGCACCTTTTCCTTAAGCTTCGCAAAACTCCCCTTACCTAAACGATCCACGGCGGGAATCGTGCCGCTATCCGCAACGTATCGGTCAATATAATCAAGATTCTCAACGGGTAGAAGCAGCTTATCTTCACCCTGATAAGAGAGGAGGATAAAATCCCTCAAAGCACCTAAAATACGCTCTTGCACGATTCCCTTAAAAATACCGACGCCATAATCTTTATGCACGACGTAATCCCCCGTGCGAAGTTCATCAATCGCAAGTGTAGGGTGTTGGTGCTTTTTGCGCTGTTTGCGGGGTTTTTGATTGAGCGAGAGGATCGCTTCTGTAGGAGTTAGGATATTTAGATAAAAATCCCCTATCACGCGCTCATAGCCTTGTGCGTCGATTCCTCTAAAAAGAGCCTCGTTGCGGGCAATTAGCGTAATCTTTTTGCTCGCATGAAGCGTAAGGAATGAGAGAAAATTTTGCGCGCTTATCACAATGTCGCTATGCCCCTTTGACGTTGGAAGCACATCTAGGGTTCTCAAAAAGCTAAAATCCTCGCTCGCTCGCAGGCTCATAAGCTCTGCTAGCTCCTCTTTGGCGGCGGGCGTAAGAAGTGAGCGAAAACGCTCGCTCAAAAGCTCAGCATCGCCCTCCAAATGCCACAAACCAAGACTCGCTAAATCCTTTGAAAAAGCCTCATGAATCGAAGCATTCACGCGCTCTAATAGCTCCTCTTGCGCGCTAGGTGAGAGTGAAAAAAGTGCGGGTGAAATGTAAAGCGAGCTAAGCTCCTCTTTTTGACATATCTGCGTCTCTAAATCAAAACGACGAATGCTCTCTATCTGTGTGTCAAAGAGACTAAGACGTAAGGGAGTCTGCTCTTGTGTGGGGAAAATATCGATAATATCGCCCCTGAACGAGACTTCACCCGGGAGCTCGATAATCTCGACGAATTCATAGCCAAAACGGAGGAATCGCTCCTTTAGTTCATGTAAAAGAAGCGTATCGCCAAAATTTAGAGAAAAGCCCTGAAGCAGGTTAGGTTTTGGAAGCGGATAGAGAATTGAGCGAATGGGCGCAATGAGCAACGCACGCTCTTTTGGGAGCTCATACCAGCGAGCAAGTGCGATCAAAAGCGATGAGAGCTCCTCTTTGTAGCTACGAAGATCCTCACCCTTTTGCGCCCGAAAATCGGGAAAAATGACCGTCTCAAAGCCCCTAAAGCGCGCGACTTCGGAGGCTAAGAAACTCTCTTTCTCATCTTGTGTGATGAGAATGGAATAGGGGAAAGAGCCCTTCAGCGCATCATAGAGACTACTTTGGATCAAGCGAATTCTCTACCTTTTCTGCCTTGTCCTTCTCTGTGGGTCGTTCCACCTTTCTAACTTTGTCTAGAAGATCCCGCTGGTTTTCCTCTTTAATCTTGCTCTCTCCAACAAAGCGACCTTTGCGCTCAATAACAAGCTCTTTGGTGATTATTTCTCCATCAATACGTCCTTGCGGGAGAATCTCGATTACATCACAATCACAAAGCCCCTTAAAATTCCCGCTTACAATCAGTCTCTCAGCATAAATCTCGCCTCCTACGCTACCATCTTTACCGATAGTAACTCCATTTTTAGAGCGGATCGTGCCCTCAAATTCGCCATCAATGTGCAGATTGCAATCGATAACGATTTCGCCTTTTATTTTTGTTCCGCTGGCAACGATTGTAGTGCCCGCAGAAGCTCCATCGATTGATTTATCGCCGTTAGCAAAGATTGCCATTTGATACTTGTCTCCTTTTCAAAAATTTCAGTATATTCTTTCATGCTCCATTCCATAAAGGGCTTGGGATTCATGTGATTCCCAAGAAATCGCACCTCATAATGGAGATGAGGACCAGAGCTTAGCCCTGTATTTCCAGTATAGGCGATGATTTGACCTTTTTTAACAAAATCCCCTTTCTTGACGACTAGTTTACTCAAATGTGCATAAAAAGTTTTAAAACCAAACGAATGATCTACTTTGATAAGATTCCCATAGCCACCATTATACTCACTTCGAGAAAATTCCACCACACCATCAGCCGTCGCATGCACTGGTGTGCCAATAGGTGCTCGTAGGTCAATTCCCGTGTGCATTTCATTGCGTTGCAACACAGGATGGAGACGCAATCCATACGGAGCAGAAACCTGCACGATTCCTGGTATGGGCGCGCCATTGGGGATTAGGTGCATGACGAAACTCTTATGGATTCCCGTAATGCTCGCCAAGTCTACGCGCTCCATGAGGCTCACGTCCTCGCCTTGCTCACCTCGCTGCACCCCTACGATTCCCTCAAGATCCTCTACGCGATCGCTAATGATGATGAGTTCTTCACTTTTTTGTTCGATCTCCGCGTGCAGCTGCTCATTTTTGCGCAAAATCTCTGTATGCTCCTTCATCAGGCTATCTCGTCGCTCTTGAATCTGCTTAACCTCTGAGAGCAACACGCGAATGGACACCCCCCCGAGGAAAATAATCGTAATAAGCGAAAGTGCGGCATAGAGCACCACCCGTCGTGCGAACTGATGGAGGTTATACTGTTTTGAGCCATTCACATCGGTAATGGTAATTGTTAGCCTATCTTTCATTTTTTATCCTTTTGCAGCAGTGCTCCATAGCGTTTTTTAAAATCCGCCACGACGCTAAATGAACCAAAAACGACATATTTTGCCCCCTCTTCTAGCGTGCCATCAAATTCACGTGTGGGAATCTTGAGTGCGTGAGCAATTTTTACAAGCTCTTTTTGACTCATGATTCGCTCATTGTTTTCCACGCGTAAGATGTGGATTCCCACAATCAAAGGGTGTAAAATCTCTAAAATCTCACGCACATCTTTTTCCTTATAACTATTATAAATGAGATGCACACGCTCACCCTGAAGCGATTGTGCGAGTGAGCGTGCGGCAAGCGGATTATGCCCCACATCTAAAATCACACATCCATGTTGCTCAAATCTCCCGGGTAAGTCAAGCGCACCAATTTCATTGCTTGCGATTCCTAGCACCTCCATCGCCCTATGTGCAAGGCGAAAATTATATCGCTGATATTGTGGCATAGGGTAGTGCGCGAAATATCGCTCCACATAGAGGTCATTTTCGCGGGAATCTTCCAAGATTTCAAGCGTGCTCCCCCGCTCTTTTGCGATCTCTCGTGCGATTTTAGCCACGCGCTCATCGCTTTGGATTCCCAAGATTGCGTATTTTGCCATGCTGCGAAGTTTGGTCGCGGCAATATCCTCGATATGCTCGCCCAAAATCTCCTGATGATCTAGCCCAATGGAGGTAAAAAGCGAAAGATCGCGCTCTAGTGAAGAGGTCGAGTCAAATTCCCCGCCAAGCCCCGCCTCAATTACCCAAAAATCAAGCTCCTTAAATAGATAAACCGCCAGCAGGGTTGCGTATTCAAAATAGCTCGCTTCATGAAACAACCCCATGTCTAAAAGCTCCTTGTGAGCGCGCTCTAGTGTCTCTTCTCCAACCAGCGCGCCATTAATCCAAAAACGCTCCCTAAACTCGCTGATATGCGGCGAGCTAAAGTGCCCCACGCTCGCACCGCTACTCCTTAGCATTAGGCTTAGGAATCGTCCTGTGCTGCCCTTACCATTTGTGCCAACGATATGAATGACTTTTGCCTTTTTAGGCGGAAAATATGCTAAAAATCTCTGATAAATTTCGGGGAATCGAAGCGGATCAAAAGGGGCGTATTCCGCACTTTTTGAAGCAAGATAGGAGTTTAGATTCACTCTTGCCCCTTTGTGCGTAAAGAAGGGCAAATCTGATTACGTCCGCCCTTTTTTGCCTCATAGAGTCTAGAAGCAACGAGATTTAGTAGCGATTCTTTCTCTTTGCATTCACCCCGATGAGCAACTCCACCACTGACACTCACGCGAATACGCAAATCTTGATACACAAAAATACTCTGCTCCACGAGGATTCTCATCTTTTCTGCGAGTTGCCATGCCTCAGGATTCCCCATCTCAGGGAGCAATACGACAAATTTTTCGCCCTCATAGCGCACCACAACATCTTCGGTGCGCACAGATTCCCTAAGCAGTCTCCCAAACGTCGCAAGCACCTTGTCGCCCGCCTCACGACCATATTGAGCGTTGATCTTTGCAAAATAATCAATGTCAAAAAATACCACTGAATAACCACTCTCATAGCGCAAAAATCGTGCCTCAAGCCTCTTTAGTGCTTCCTCCATATAATGGCGTGTATAGGCGGTCGTAAGAGGATCGATGGGGCTCTTTTCTGTAGTTTGTGTGCGCGCAAGCTCATGAACTCTCTCGCCCAAAAATGCGACCTCGCTATGTCGCTCTTTTGCCTCACAGTGGAGCTCTTGAGTATATTCTGTGAGCTTTTGCGTCAAGATAGTGAGGCGATTTTTGGCATTTTCAAGGGATTTTGGATCAAAATTCACTCCCTGTAACACCTCATAAATGCTACTAACTTCATCTTGATGATATGCCCCTTTTTGCGCAAGTGCGGAGAGTTTAGCCAGTAGCACTTCAATAACCTCTCCTAACTCGGCACTTTTTTTGGTGAATTCTTGCTTATCTGTGGCAATCCGCGCCAAGAGAGCTAGTTTTAGCTTCTCTCTATTTGTCTTATCAAACAGTGCAGAGGGGGTATTTTTCAGCACAGAGCGCATTTCAAGCACTTCAGCAGGCATTACAAGTGAAATTGAAGGAGCTAGAAAGGGGTCTAGGATTCTGGCAAAATCATCATTTGTATCGCCCTGATCCGTGCGGGATTTGAGCGCAACACTCCAGCGATCTTTGAGGAGCGCGAGCACTTTGGGGTCGTTTAGTGCCTCAAGCTTTAAGAGCGTCTCGTGCGCAAGCTCGGAGACTTCGGGAGTGAAAACGTGCAAATGCAAGAGAATCTTCAAAAGCTCCTTTTGCGCTAAGGGCGATTCCCTATCATTTGCGCTACCTGTGCGCGCTAGGATTCCTGCAAGCAGCGCGATAAACTCATCGGGAGTCTTGATGGGGTGGTTTTGGATCTGTTTTTTGGTTTTTGGATCAAATTTCTGCATCCAACGCACCTGCCACTGACACTCCTCTAGTGTGATTCCTGCGTTTTTTGCCTCAATACAAAATGCCTCTTGATATGCCTTTGGAGTTGCGATCTGCCCGCTCTTTTGCAAGCGCAAAAGCGTGCTTTTGACTACATCTTTAAGGTTTGACACGTTTAGCTTCCCGCAAAGCCACATGAGAGATAAAGGCGTCAATCGCCTGAATGGAGGCTTTCTTGATTGCCTCAAAACGCTTTGAATCGCTCAAAATCGAGGAATCCTCAATCGAAAAGTCATGCTTTCCCTGTGCGCTAAAATGATGCCCCTGCCCCTCTCTATCCTCATAAAAAAAATGTAAAACAACCCGCGCGCGATAAAAGAGCGTAAAGCCCTTTTTGTTGTCTGCCAGTGAGGAGAAAGAGACGGAATCAAGCGACACGCGCACAGAAGAATCGGCACTCTCTTTGGAGGAGGCCAGATTCCCATGCAAGCGCGCAAGAATCGCCTGCAAAAGCGCATCTTTAATCAAAACGCTATTTTCGGGGTCGCGCAAATCAATCACAATATCCACATAGATACGCTCACCCAAACTCTCCCTGCTAAGCTGTGAAATGGGCTTGTAGCCACACCCCTGCAAGAGAAAAAGAAAAAAAAGAGCCCAAAAAAATCTCATGCTTTTATGACCAAATTCACCAACTTGTTAGGAATCACAATCTCTTTAACAATCTCCTTACCCTCTATCCATTTTTTCACTTCAGATTTTGCTGCGTCCAAAAGCTCTTCATTGCTCGCATCTATGGGCATTTCAATCTCGCTTCGTTTCTTGCCATTCACCGTGATCGCAATGGTAATGGAATCGCTTTTTAACGCCTCTTCATCAATCTCCAAAGGCGCGAGATTTTTCAAATCAAAGCAGTGACGGCTAAGCTCCCACGCAACATGCGGAATAATGGGCTCAAGCGCGCTTAGAAGAATAAAATATCCCTCACTCCAGATGAGCGGATTCTCCTGATCGCTTAGCGCGTTTAGTGCCTCCATGCACGCGGCAATGAGCGTATTAAACGCATATCCGTTCTTGCGCGAATAGACTTCTTTGGTTTTTAGCAGCACTTCATATACTTTTTTACGCGCAAACTTCTCCGCCTTATTAAGCTTCGCCGTTTCAATTGCGGGAATCTGCGCGCAAGGCTCTACAAATTGCGCTTTATCGCATAGACGTTTAATAAAACGATACGCCCCTTCCACTGCGCTGTCATTCCACTCGAGCTCCCGCGTAGGAGGAGCGGCAAAAAGGATAAAAAGCCGCGCCGTATCCGCGCCAAATCGCTCAATAAGCTCATCGGGATCGACTACATTACCCTTGCTTTTGCTCATTTTCGCCCCATCTTTCAGCACCATGCCTTGGGTAAGCAGATTTAAAAACGGCTCAGAAACTTCCGTATATCCGAGATCTCGCAGGACTTTTGTGAAGAATCGCGCATAAAGCAGGTGCAAAATCGCATGCTCGATTCCCCCGATATACTCATCAACCCCCATCCAATAGCGTTGCGATTCCTCACTTAGAGCGCGCTGCCCCCACTCCTCTTTAGGCGTGGTGTAGCGCAGAAAATACCAGCTTGATTCCACAAAAGTATCCATCGTATCAGTCTCACGCAATGCCTTAGCCCCGCATTTTGGGCAATTACAATGCTTCCAACTCGGGTGCTTCTCAAGCGGATTCCCCTCACCATCAATCACAACATCACAAGGGAGCGTAATGGGCAAGGATTCCTCACTTGCAGGCACGATTCCGCACTTTGGGCAATGAATAAGCGGTATGGGCGTGCCCCAATATCTCTGACGCGAGATTCCCCAATCTCGCAGGCGATAATTGACCACCCGCTTCCCGAGCTCATTCTCCTCAAAGTGCCTAATAATCGCCTCTTTCGCCTCTTGATTCTGCATTCCCGTGAACTGATCGGAATTAACAAGCGTGCCCTCAAGCGTGTAAGCACCCTCTGCACTTTGCTGCTCTGCTTTGATGACATATCTAAGTGGCAAATGATACTTTGCGGCAAACTCAAAATCACGCTCATCATGCGCAGGCACGGACATTACCGCCCCGCTTCCATAATCCATTAGGACAAAATTCGCCACCCAAAGGGGAAGTCGCTCTTGTGTGAGTGGGTGAATCGCGCTGATTCCTATGGGAAGTCCCTCTTTTTCGGACATGGAGCGATCTTTAGCGGACATGTTCTGCATTTTTGTAAGCTGTTCCAAAGCTTCGCCTTTAAGTGCCCCATTTTCAACCAAAGCGCGGACGATAGGGTGCTCCGGAGCCAACGCCACATAAGTAACGCCAAAAATCGTATCCGCCCTTGTGGTAAAAACTTCAAAGGAATCGATCGCCCCGCCGAGTTTCTCTCGAGAATCCTCGCTCAGATGAAAGGAAAACATAAGCCCGTTAGAGCGTCCAATCCAGTTGCGCTGCATACTCAGCACCTGAGAAGGCCACCGCCCCTCGAGGGAATCGAGGCTCTCTAGAAGCTCTTGCGCGTATTGCGTAATCTTGATGTAATACTGATACATCTCCTTTTGCACCACTTCCGTGTCGCACCGCCAGCATCGTCCCTCAATGACCTGCTCGTTTGCGAGCACCGTCTGATCTTTTGGACACCAGTTTAAAAAGCCCTTTTTGCGGTAGATAAGCCCTTTGTTCCACATTTCGATGAAAAATTTCTGCTCCCATTTGGAATAGAGCGGATCGCATGTCGCAAATTCGCGCTCCGTGGAAAAGGAGAGACCGAGCGAACGCAACTCCTTGCGCATGTTTTCGATATTTTCATACGTCCATGTTTTGGGATGGCTTTTGTGCTTGATGGCAGCATTTTCAGCGGGCATGCCAAAGGCGTCCCAGCCGATTGGGTGAAGCACATTATAGCGTTGCTGACGGAAATGGCGAGCAATTGCATCGCCGATACAATAATTGCGCACGTGCCCCATGTGAATACGCCCGCTCGGGTAGGGGAACATACTCAAAATGTATTTTTTCGGAGTGCTCTTTTGTGTCTGTGGCTCATGCAGACGGTGCTCCTCCCAGTAACTTTGCCATTTTTTCTCAATGGCTTTTGGATTGTATTCCATTGCCTATTGCTCCTAGCTCATCTTAATAATCCGTATCTCGCACCCTAGTGCTCTCAACAACAAGCAGGGCGGCTGAAAACAGATTTGCTGCAAGCGCGCCCAAAGCTAAAGCGATCGCCACATCAGCACCATCAAGCACCTGCAGATAGATAAACGCGGGGATAAGATGCAAATCCGCCACCAAAGAGCTCGCCAAAAGCTCGGCAGAGAGGAGATTTTTTACACCGATTTTTAAAATCGTGGAGATGATATTCACTCCCGCAGCGATAAAAAGCATCGTGGCATTCTGCTCATAGAGGAATCCCATCGTCGAAGTCAAGCTCATAAGACTAAAAAATACAAACGTTACCTTGCCCCAATCCATAATACGCTCCTTTTATACAATTCCCTTCTCATACATCGCGCGCAGACGCTCTTTCTCTGCTCGCTTTTTTGCCTCTTGTGACAACTTTTGATAATACTTTTGCAAATCAAATCCCAGCCACATAACAATTTTCATCGCAATAAAAATCGAACTATACGAGCCGATAACTACACCAATTAGCATGGGGAAGCTAAAGGCGCGAATAATCTCCCCGCCGAACATATAGAGCGTAAATACAACGAAAAACGTCGTCAAAGAAGTGAGAAGTGTGCGCGAAAGTGTGCGCGAAAGCGCCTCATTCATCACCTCTGAAAGTGTGTCGAGCTTACCTGCATTCAGTTGCTCGCGAATACGATCAAAGATAATGATCGTGTCATTAATCGAATAGCCAATAAGCGTCAAGACGGCATACG
>JBQMYQ010000042.1:0-14315 GCA_052173415.1 Wolinella sp.
CATAGGTTTGCGAACTTTAAGCGGTATCTAAGTTTCAGAGAGCCCTAAAATAGGGGGTTTGAAACTTAAGCACAACTAAAAGTTCACAAATCTAAAAAGGAGAGGAAAAGGGAGGGAATCAGGAAGCATGGTAGCTTTAAAATAGCGTGTAGGTTGAAAAGTCAAGCCTAGAGCATTTTTCGTAAATACCTGCTCTAAGCTCTTGGCAAACATCTCTATTTTTTGTTTTCAAATAAACTTTTGACTTTTCCTATGTAGAAGGGCAGATTCTCAACCGCTTGCTTTACGTCTATGTTTGTGCATCTACGATCTTCATCTAGGGCATGGACAATATAATTTCGTATACACGATACCTTAAAAGAAGTGTTGCTTAACTCATCCTTTATATGGGATCCCCTGGATGTTTTTCTTCTCCTTCTTAATATTTCTTTTGCCTTCTCTCTGTCGTCATGGTCTTTGGAATCCAGCTTGTTGTCTTCAGCCACAGCACTCACAATAGCTTCCGCCAACATGACATAGCTTAAGGCATAATTTTGGCTCTTGTAATACCACTCTGCCATACGATTGAAGCGATGAAATGGTGTCGACATCAAGCATTTTTATAAAACTTTCCAAATCCTCACTTATAAGATTGTAGATTTTGTTTTTGCTATCTTTGAAAAAGGAAATTTCCGCTTTAAGATTTGCCGTTGCACTCTTTAAGCTCATTATATCCGACATGCTAAGAGCATTGGTGAAATTTTCAAATTTTGTTACCTTGCCTTCATCCTGTTTTAGCATTAACAAAATCTCTTTTGCATTTCCATAGGTTTTGAGCTCCCTTATCACCTTTGACCATCTAAGCAGTTTAAAAAACATAGCCAAATTTACGATGGGTGTTATACCATTATTTTCACCCGAGTATTCGAGCATGCCGTAGTAGACGCCTTGTATGTTTAGCTCACTACCTAATGCATTTGAAGTAAACTCGCTCATAACAAAGCTCATAAGTGAAAGTGAGCGAAAAGAATGCGTGATGTCAAGATGTATCTCGTCGTTTGACCTTAGATGTTTAGAAATTTCCATAAATTTTTCAAAATTCCCCCACAGCTCTTATTCGTTTACTCCGTATTCGATAATGAAACATTTCGAGCCTTTGGTACCGAGCTTCTTGTCTATTATTTCTTCAATACTCGGGATAAATTCGGCTAGATTATTATTTTCTTTAGCTTTGAGTATTTTCAGGCTCGTCTCATGATCTCCGCCAAAATCCTCAAAAACAGCCCTCCACATGGAGCCCCGAGTTCCTACCAGAAATAGCTTATCTATTTTCAAATGCTCGCACAACGCCTTAGCAATAAACTTTTCCTCTCTATAGATTTTACCGCCTATTTCATAATTGGCAAGCTTATAACTGTTATTCTCTTCGTCTCCCGTCCCTATCGAACTGATTAATATTCTCGCCATTTTCACTCCTTCTTGCCGTGCATTATAACACTTTGGGCTACGCTACATCCGAGAGGATTCCCGCCCCTTTTTATGAGGATTAGATTCTCCTATTTCCTTGACTTTTACGTGGTATTCAAATAAAATTCCGCTTCTTTAAAGCCGTCAAGGTAGCTCAGCTGGTTAGAGCGCTGGTCTCATAAGCCGGAGGTCGAGAGTTCAAGTCTCTCTCTTGACACCATTTGATTCCCATTCATTTCGCTCCAAAAAGTAATAATTTCTCCGTTTCATTACATCTCGTGGCAAGACCTTGTAATATTGATAAAAAAGCTTGCTAAAGTAGCTCTGGCTCTTTAGTCCGATGTGTGCGGAGATTTCAGTGAGACTCATCTCGGAATTCTGCACCAAATCTAGGGCGATTTTCATTCTCACATCTCTTAAAAATTCATAGGGCGTTTGAGTAAAAAATTGCTTAAATCCAAGCTTCAGTTTAAATTCATTGAGCCTTACACGCTTTGACAGCTCTCGAATAGAGGGTGGATTCCTGAGCTCGTAGCTTAGAATATCTTTCGCCCTCAAAAGAGCTCTCTTGTCGTATTCATCAAAAATTATTCCTTTTTGAGAGAGCAAAGAGCCTCTGAGATCCCTAAAATTCATATAAATAATATCAAGTGCTTTACTTTGAATATATATTTTACTTAGTGGATCGCTATGATCAGCGTGTAAAATCTGCTCAATATAGAGCCTAGAAACAGGATCGATTCCCGTATTTTTCAAAATCACATTTTCATTAAAATCAAAACTATCTCTACAAAATTTATTCAAAAATTCATCACTCACACCCACGCTAAAGCTCTTCATCACACCTGTATCCACATGCAGACTCGCATGCACGTGCTTTGTATTCGAGACGATGAGCTGATCTGCAGTATATTTGATATTTTGATAGTCGCTATTCAAAAGGGCTTCGCCTTTTAGTGTAAATAAAAGATCGCAACCGCTATAGGGAATCTCGCTAAAAAATTCCATCTCTTGTGCCATATGATAATCCAAAACATTAACATGAAAGCCCTCAAATTGATGATGAATATACCTAAAGCTGGCTCCTTGCGTCTCAAACTCGCACAGAGTGCCATTTGTGAGCTCTTTTGCCAATGTATCCGTATTGAAGCGCAACAAAAAATCCTCCAAATATCAAAATAGATCCACGTGCTGCTAATTGATAATTGATATTGAATTATGAGAACTATTATACTTAATATCGCGAACAAAATTTTATAAAACAAAGGATCACAAGTGTTTAAAAAGGGAATATTAAGCCTTTTACCTCTCTGCGTCTTGATGGCAGATACGATTCCTGCTACTAGCACAAACAGCGAAACTCTCAGCCTCAAAGAGATCACAGTAAGTGCGCAAAAACGGGTGCAAAAGGCTATTGATGTGCCTGTTAGTATGAGTGTTATTAATGAATTCACACTCGAAGATAGAAAAGTGCGAAGCATCACAGATCTAAACAATCTCGCCTCAAATGTGAGCATCCTCAATCTGGCAAACGTCTTTACGCCAACAATTCGAGGAATCGGCTCTTCTGTTGTGCTTGAAAATCTCAATATCGGCATCAATGTTGATGGAGTCCCTTACAGCGGGACAGTCGGAAATAACGCATTTCTAAATGATATTGAGCGAGTTGAGATTCTAAAAGGACCACAAAGCACGCTCTATGGGAAATCCGCATACAGTGGGGTCATAAATATCATCAGCAAAGCCCCGACAAACCAATTAGAGGGGAAAATAGGAGCAAGCCTAGGGAGCGATCGTTTAAAAAAGATAAATGCAAGCCTCTCCGTGCCCATTGTAGAGGATAAGCTTTGGGCTAGGATAAGCGGCTTTGCCGATAAGAAAGATGGCTTCATGAAAAATAGCTACCTTGATGATAAGGGCTACACGCAAAATAGCTTTGGCAAGCTCTACTTGCGATACGCTCCTAGTGATAAACTCAATATCGATCTTATCCAAAGTGCCTATCGCGCGAAAAACAGCGACCTTACGATGAATATAACCACAAATCCTAGCCCACGAGATATAAGAAGCAATTTTCTCCCTCTTGAAGAGAGAAAAAATTATGAAAACACACTCAAAATCAGCTACGACAATGGTAATTTTGAGCTCACCTCACTAAGCGCTTTTAGAAAACTCAATATCAAGCAACATTACGATGGCGATGTATCGCCCGCTCCAACGTTGCATATGAATAACAAAATGTCAAAACAAGACTTCGCACAGGAGTTTCGATTCCTCTTCCGTGGGGATTTTGGAGACTTTATGCTGGGAATCGCAGGGGAGAAAAGCCACATAAACAAGATGCTTCTTATGAATAATCTCATCAAGGTTGCTGATAGCCGACAAGATTCTAAAAGTTACGGAATCTTCACGCACAATAATTTTCATATCACAAACCGCACAGACTTGATTCTTGGTGCGAGGTTTGATCGTGATGATATTGCCTTTAAGGACGGGGCGAAAAATGTCGATCGGAGCGATCATTACAGTGCTTTCTCGCCAAAAATCGGGCTCAAATATAAAGCGAGCGAAAATCTTATGAGCTATCTCACCATCTCGCAGGGCTACAAACCCGGTGGATACGTGTCTTTTGCACCAAAAGAACATATGTATTTCACAAAAGAGAGCATGACAAACTATGAAATAGGCTTCAAATATGCAAACGATTCCTTTGACTTGAGCGGGGCAATTTTCCATGCTGATACCAAAGATAAACAGATTACAAAAACTATTTCACCCGTGGAAACTCACGCCTCAAATGCCGCAAAAGCTACCTCACAAGGAATCGAGCTTGAGACAAATTATCTCCTCAATCATCAGGTGAAAATCAGCTCTAATGTCGGCTATGTGAAGAGTGTTTTCAAAGATTACAAAGACGCTCTGCACGATTATAGTGGGAATCTCATGCCCTACGCTCCTAAGCTGACCTATGCATTAGGTGTGAGTTATGAAGATGGGCTATTTATCGGCGCATGGATCAAGGGGCAAAGTCAAACTTATAGCGATGAGCAAAATCTCTTTGGCACGCCAAGCTACGCTCTTGTTGATGCAAAACTAGGCTACGAAACAGAGGGTTTTAGTATTGATCTCTATGCAAGCAACCTCTTTAACCGAGAATATCACACGAAATTCGGCAATGGTGCATATCTCTTCGCCTCTACACCCCGAGAAATTGGCATGAATTTTGAGTATCGATTCTAAAGAGCGGGCATGCAGAGTTATACATTTAGCGATGGCAAAGTGATGAATTATGAGGATTTTGGCAAGAGTTCTAAGAAAATAATCCTAATCCACCATGGACTGGTTACAAGTCCGCTTGATGAGGGAATCTGGGGTTCTTATTGCGAACAGCGAGGCATGAGGCTCATTCTCCCACATCGAAGCGGACATGATGGGAGCTCCTATTTTAGCGAGGGGAGCTACCTTGATTTAGCGAAGAGATTTGTAGAGCTTCTAGACGCCCTAGGTGTGGATAAATTCGCTATCTGCGGGATTTCAGCAGGTGCGCCACACTCCTATGCCACAGGATTTTTATGCAAGCAAAGAGTTTTGGGAATCTACATTTACAGCGGACTTGGCGCGATTTATGATGATGAAGTTTTGCGCGGTTATGGCGAATATTATGACGAGCTGAAATCCCTGTATCACTTCGCCAGAAGCAACACTAGAGAAAAAACAGGCGAATTTTTTGTGCAAAAATATAAGCAATACGAAAGAGAGTTGTGGGAGCTTATCAAAGAGCGCTCTGTGGCAGTAGGATATGAGATCGCACTTCAGGCGAAGGAGTGGGGTTTTTGCGTTAGCGAACTGAAATCGCCCATTACCATTCGCCACTCAAAAGCAGACACAGAGGCACCCTTTTTAGCAGCACTAAACACTGCGAAGATTATTCCAAATTCCGAATTTATCGAGGTTAGCGATGAGCCACACTTTACAGAAAAAGCATTTACCGACTTTTTAGAGCTCATCATCTCAAGGATCTAGACGATTTCCACGCTGCAAAAGAGAGATTCTCGCGCTCTTGTGTCTGTTAATTTTTGGCACAAACCCCTCTTTTGCTCGCCCTAAAGGTGTGCCTCTTGACTAAAACGCCTCATACCCAAGGAGCAGGCATTTATCATATCTCGGTAGCACGCACATCGCGACAAAATCTCCGCCGATTCCCACATTTTTGAGCGTCTCAAAATAACGCACATCAAAGCGCAGATACGCCCCTTGATTGCTTGCGATTCCCACACCGCGAAACTCGCTCAGATAGATAAATCGCTCAATCTTGCCCCTCACAAGCACAAGATGGCTCGCAAGCTGCGCCTTTTGCTCAGGGTCTAAAATCATTTTGTAAGCATCATGCGAGATGAGCAAACGCGTGCGGAATCGGACAAAATCCCTTGAGAGCGACTGCGTATGCACTCGGTCATAAAAATCGCTCAGCTGGTGCTTTAAAATGGGGAATCCCCACGCAAAATCCCCCAAAAATAGAAGAAAAATAAGCCTCTCAAATCTTCTCAACAAGCTTCCTAAAGCCCTCATAATAGATCGTCGCAAGTTCTTTAAGCGAATAGGAAATCTCATCGATTTCCACTCGCTCGCCCCCGATTTTACCTAGGATTTTATGGGCGATTCCCAGTCTGTTGGCTAGGTTTTCTACGTGGGGCAGATTCTCCTTGCTAACCTCGATAATTGCGCGACTTGCGCTCTCGCTAAAAATATCCACTCCAAGATTGCTTTGCACCTTGCAACCACGATTCCCAAGCACGCTTGATTTAGCGAGTGCAAGGGCGATTCCGCCGAGATTTACATCTTTGGCACTCGCTAGGATTCCCGCCTCATTGCCCTCTTCTAGGAATCTCCACAGCGCACGCTCCTTTTTTAGGTCGATCTTTGGCGCATCTCCGCCCAGATTCCCCAAGATCTCCTTTTGATAGAGGCTTCCGCCAAATTCGCTCGCACTCTCGCCCAAAAGCACGATGAGATTCCCCTCCTCTTTAAAGCCACCAAAAAGCACCTTCTGCGCGCTCTTTAATAAGCCTACCGCAGCAATGCTCGGCGTGGGGAAAATATCTATCCCATTGCTTTGATTATAGAGCGAGACATTGCCGCTCACTACGGGTGTTTCAAGCTCTTTGCACGCCTCTTTGATCCCCTCGCACGCTTCGGAGAATTGCCACATCACTTCAGGATTCTCAGGATTCCCAAAATTCAGACAATCCGTAATCGCCAACGCTCTAGCCCCGCGCACAGCGACATTCCGCCCTGCCTCAGCCACGGCGAACTTCGCCCCCTCGCGCGGATTTAGGTAGCAGTAGCGCGCATTGCAATCCACACTCATCGCTAGCGCCGCTCCGTTCTCCCTCACACGCACCACACTCCCATCAAGCGCGCCCGCACCGATGATTGTATTGCTCTGCACCATGGAATCATACTGGCTATAAACCCATGATTTATCAAGCACTTCAGGTGCTCTCCATAGCTTCATAAACGCCTCTTTGGGCGAGATTCCCGCGCAGAGATTGACTTTTTGCTTCTGTAAAGCCTCCAAATAGGCGGGCTTTTTTACAGGGCGACTAAGTATCGGAGCCTCCTCACTCACGGGTGCAATGGGAATCTCTGCGCATTTTTCTCCATGCCAAAATAGCTCCATTTTCCCGCTATTTGTCACCTCGCCGATCACCTCCGCATCAAGCTCCCATTTGCGGAAAATCTCCAAAACCCGCTCTTCACACCCTTTGCGCGCACAAAGGAGCATGCGCTCTTGGCTTTCGCTCAGCATTAGCTCATAGGGACTCATGCCCGATTCCCGCATGGGAATCCGATCTAGGTGCATAATCATGCCACTCCCGCTACGCCCCGCCATCTCAAAGCTTGAACTAGTCAGCCCTGCCGCGCCCATGTCTTGGATTCCCACGACGTAATCGGTCTTAAAAAGCTCCAAACACGCCTCAAGCAACAACTTCTCAGAGAATGGATCGCCCACCTGCACGGTCGGACGCAAGGCACTCGATTCCTCACTGAAGCTATCACTGCTCATTACTGCGCCACCCAGCCCATCGCGCCCCGTTTTGCTCCCAACATAAATGACAGGATTCCCGCTCCCCTCGGCGCGTCCATAGAATATCTCATCACTTTTGGCAATCCCGAGCGTAAAAGCATTGAGCAAAATATTGCCGTTGTAGCACTCCTCAAAACTCATCTCCCCGCCAATCGTAGGCACGCCCATACAATTGCCATAGCCACCGATTCCCGCGACGACGCCTTTGAGTAAATAGCGATGTTTTTTCCCCATCTCATCATCACGGCGAATATCGCCAAACCGAATGGAATTAAGACTTGCCACAGGACGCGCACCCATGGTAAAAATATCGCGCATAATCCCGCCCACACCCGTGGCTGCACCCTGATAGGGCTCAAGGAAGCTTGGGTGATTGTGCGATTCCATCTTAAAAACCGCGGCATATCCCCCGCCAATATCGATCACACCGGCATTTTCGCCCGGTCCTTGGATTACCCATGGGGCTTTGGTGGGGAAAGCACTTAAATATTTCTTGCTTGATTTGTAGCTACAATGCTCGCTCCACATTGCCGAGAAGATTCCGAGCTCCACGAGATTTGGCTCGCGCCCGAGAATCTCGATAATCCGCTCATAATCCGCTTGCGAGAGTTTGTGATTTTTAAGTAGCGTTGGGAGATTTTCCATTAATGCCTAGTCCTTAAACGGTATTTCAAGAGAGGGTCGATTCCCGCTGTGAAAGTGGCGGATTTTACTTAAAAGGCGATAAAGTAGAGATGAAACCCGTTGCTTTAAAATCTAGGAATATTTTTAACTAAATTTTGTAGAATGCCACCCACCATATATGCCTTAAGGAGTGAAGGACAATGAAATACATCAAGTTTTTTAAGGAGCTAAACAACCGTGATGTTCCTATTGTAGGCGGTAAGAACGCGAGCATTGGAGAGATGTTTCAAGAGCTTGTGCCTATGGGGATCAAAGTCCCAAACGGCTTTGCAATCACGAGTGAAGCCTATTGGTATCTGCTTGATAGCGCGGGAATCCGAGACAAAATCCGCTCGCTTCTTGAGGATGTTGATGTAACCGAAATTGATGTCTTGAAAGTTCGCTCCAAAAAAGTCCGCGATATGATTTTTGGGACGCCCTTGCCCGGGGATCTTCGCGAGGAGATATTGGAGGCGTATTCTACGCTCAGCAGTGAATACAACATGGAGCAAGCCGATGTCGCCGTGCGAAGCTCCGCCACAGCTGAGGATCTTCCTGACGCCTCTTTTGCAGGGCAGCAAGATACCTATCTAAGTGTGCAGGGACATCAAGAGCTAATCCACTACGTGAAATCCTGCTTTGCCTCACTCTTTACCGATCGAGCCGTGAGCTATCGAGCTTCACGAGGGTTTGACCACTTCAAAGTCGCGCTTAGCGTGGGCGTGCAAAAGATGGTGCGAAGCGATAGGGGGAGCTCGGGGGTGATGTTCTCTATCGATACGGAGACGGGCTTTAAGGATACGGTGTTTATCACGTCCAGTTGGGGATTAGGTGAAAATGTCGTGGGCGGGATGGTCAATCCCGATGAATTTTATGTTTTTAAGCCCACGCTCGCTCAGGGGAAACGCCCGATTATCAAGCGTCAATTAGGGCACAAGCACCTAAAAATGGTCTATGCCGCTCCGGGTAGCGAGCATCCGACAAAAAATATTCCCACCACGCAAGAGGAGATGAATAGCTTCTCCATAACCGACGATGAGTTGCTCACGCTTGCACGCTATGCGGTGATTATTGAGAATCACTACTCCAAAGAGGCGGGCGAATATCGACCGATGGATATGGAGTGGGCTAAAGATGGCATTAGTGGCGAGCTCTACATCGTGCAGGCGCGCCCTGAGACAGTGCAGAGTCAAAAGATGAAGCAAGGCGGCAATAAACTTGAGAAGTATCTCTTTGAAGAAAAAAACAAAAAGCGGGAGATTCTCCTGCGAGGCAAGGCAATCGGCGGGAAAATCGGACATGGCAAGGTGCGCGTGATTGAAAGCATCGTCAATATGTCTGAGATTAGAGAGGGTGAAATTCTTGTAACAGACAACACCGATCCAGACTGGGAGCCTGCGATGAAAAAGGCTGCCGCTGTCATTACTAATCGCGGCGGACGCACCTGCCACGCAGCGATTGTCGCGCGCGAAATAGGTGTGCCTGCGATTGTAGGCGCAATCGGCGCGACAGAGAAGCTTGAGACGGGCATGGAGGTGACCGTCTCGTGCGCTGAGGGCGAAGAGGGCTTTGTCTATGCGGGAATCCACAATTTCAAAGTGGAGAGCGTCGATCTCTCAAACCTAGAGCAGCCTAAAACAAAAATCTACATGAACGTGGGGAATCCAGAAAAAGCCTTCCATTTCTCCAAGATTCCCAACAACGGCGTAGGACTGGCGCGCATGGAATTTATCATCAACAACTACATCAAAGCCCATCCGCTCGCGCTTGTAGATATGCAAAATGGCAAGAAAAATATCGCTGATGCCAAGATAATCCAAGAAATCATGGCAGGCTATGAGAATCCTAAAGATTTCTTCACCAAAAAAATCGCTGAGGGCGTAGGCATGATCGCGAGCGCGTTCTATCCCAATCCCGTCATCGTGCGCACCAGCGACTTCAAAACCAACGAATATCGTCGCATGATCGGCGGAGCAGAATACGAGCCCCATGAGGAGAATCCGATGATAGGCTACCGTGGGGCTAGTCGCTACTACTCTGAGGCGTATCGACCGGCGTTTGAGTGGGAGTGTCAGGCACTCGCAAGCGTGCGAAGCGAAATGGGGCTTACCAATATAAAAGTGATGATTCCTTTCCTGCGCTCGCCTGAAGAGGGCAAGAAAGTGCTTGAAATCATGCGCCGAAACGGGCTAGTCTCAGGGGAAAATGGGCTTGAAATCTACGTGATGTGCGAGCTACCCGTGAATGTGATTTTGGCTGATGAATTTTTGCAGATGTTTGATGGATTCTCGATCGGCTCTAACGACCTCACCCAGCTCACTTTGGGCGTAGATAGAGACGGAGAGCTTGTGAGCCACACCTTTGATGAGCGCAATCCAGCACTTCTTAAGATGTTCGCTCAAGCCATTAGCGCGGCGAAAAAAGCGGGCAAATATTGCGGAATCTGTGGTCAAGCACCAAGCGACTACATCGAGATCGCCGAATTCCTCGTCAAGGAGGGAATTAGCTCCATATCTCTAAACCCCGATTCCGTGATTAATACGTGGGAGCGAATTGTGAAGCTCGAAAAAGAGCTCGGACGCTAAGGGTTTTCTAAAAAGGATAGAGACCATGAATTACAAAAAGACCTTGTGGCTAGTTTTGATATTTCTGGCGATATTTGCGCTCACACGAGGCTGGCTCTACGTCGAATATTTTGACTATTTTGGCGAGCTATCCTTCAAAGACACGATACTTGCGTTCATTCAGGGCATTCGATTTGACCTAAACGTCATTTTTACATTCCTATCCCCTCTTATTTTGGTGCAGAACCTGCCATTCATTCGCCCTTACAAAATGCTCGACAGGCTCTGTTTCGCGTATGCTTCGGTCATGCTTGTGATATTTGTCTTCGCGCTCATGGGCGATGTCATCTATTTTAAGGAAGTGCAAAGGCACATGGGCGATGAGATTTTCCGTCTCTCCACCGAAATCCTTTGGCTTGTGAAACTACCCGTGCTCTATCCTTATCACTTGCTCTTCGGGCTACTTCTCATCATCGCGGGAATCTACCTCCTATACAAGACACAAATCCAAAAAAATGCGCAAGAATTCGCTCAAAAATATCGCGTCGCAATATTTATTGCTATGCTTCTAGTCGGATTCCTCGCTATTAGAGGGACAATCACAAGCAAGCCCATCTCCATTTCAAACGCCTTTACAAACGGCTCTCAAAAGTTTGGCACGCTGAGCCTCAACGGTATATTTACCTCCTTTATCTACCACAAGCGCATGGGGCGACACAATTACGCCTATTACCCCATGGATGAGGCGTTAGCCAATCTCGGCTTGAGCGCGAGCGAATATCCGCTGGAAAAATCCTATAACAACGAGCGGAGCAACCTAAACATCGTCTTTATCCTTATGGAGAGCTGGATGCCACAGTTTATCGACAGCTTCGAGGGCAAAGGCGAGGCGGTAACGCCAAACTTCGATGAGCTCGCACGAAATGGCTTACGATTCTCGAATTTTTTCGCCAATGGCAAGCGTTCTATCGAGGGCATACAATCCACACTAACAGGAATCATTCCACTCCAAGGCTACCCTCCTCTTGGCTTTGGACTTGAGAATTCCAATATCACGAAGCTCGGCAATATCCTAAGAAACAACGGCTATGAGTCCATTATGATGCAAACAAGCAAACGCGGAAGCTTCTACATGGACACAATCGCCAATGTGCTTGGTTTTGATCGCTATTTTGGTATGGAGGATATGCCTGTTACGCTTGATTATCCTAATCCTAAAGGTGCGCAATTTGGCTGGGATTACGAAGGATACATGAAGCTTCTAGGCGAGATTAACAAAAGCAAGCAGAATTTCTTTGCATTTTTCTTTACAGGCACGACACACGTGGACTTCCCACGCTTGCAGGAGCGATTTGAGAAATTCCCCTATGATGACGCACGCGGGGTAAATGCCTTTAAAAATATGCTCCACTACTCCGACTGGGCTCTCGGGGAGTTTATGCGCCTTGCAAAAAAAGAATCGTGGTTTGAGGATACGATCTTTATCCTGCTCTCCGATCACACGAATGGCTTTAGCGACGACTGGACGCTTCGATCTAGATTCCATATCCCTTGCATCTTTTATTCGCCTAAACATATCGCACCGGGCGTCCATACTGCCTATTCGCACCAGCTTCAAATTATGCCTACTATCATTGATCTTTTAGGCTTTAAAGACCCATTTTATTCGCTCACTCACTCTATTTTCAGGAATCGTGAGGATCAGGAGCTTATCTACAATCTAGTGGGCGAGACGACGAGCCTTATTAGTAGCGATGGATTCTTGGTAAAAAGTGGCGATTCCCTGCTTGAGAGTAGCTATGATCCCGCGCGCTTAGAAGAGCAAAATAAAAAATTGCAATCCATCATTACTGTCGTTGGGGAGCTATTGCAGACAAATAAAATTGCTCGATAATTGCTCTTTATGAGGACGTGGATTCCCGCCTTTTTATGTGGAATCTCTATGTGAGTGCGCCCATTTTGTGCCTAGGATTCCTGGGCGGTGCTATTTTGATACAACGCAAATATCTCTAAAAAGGAATCCCATGAATTTTAGTAGAAGCTTATTGTTCGCAATGTTTTTAAGTGGCTCACTCTTGGCGCACGAGGAGAGCGAAAGTGGCTTTTATCTAGGCGTGGGGCTAGACCTACTAAACTCCACAAGCCACACGACAATCGACCTTCCCATAGGATACTCGCTCACGCAAAACCTCGACAGGGAAAAGAAGGTCCAAAGACCTGGCATCAACATCGGCTATCGCTTTACGCCAAATCATCGAGTCTATTTTGAGTATCGCACATTTGAGCGTGAGTTTGCACTCAAAGAACGAGAGATCTCAATGTGGCTTTTTGGCTATGCTTATACGCCTAAATTTAGTGACAATTGGCGCGCTCTACTTGGAGCGAACGTCGGCTCAACTTCAATGACTGATGACTATAACCATGAAATCAGTGCAATCACGGTAGGCTTCAAGCTTGGCATGATTCTTGAGCTTGCCAAACACCACGAGATTGAGCTCGGATTCCGCCACGATCGTGTGAAATTTGATGTAGATTTTATAGGTGGCGCACCACAGACCATCATCGCCTATGGCACACAAGAGCTAAAATACAGTGGGTTTTTTATGGGCTACAACTACAAGTTCTAAGGGATTTTGCCTCTGCCCTCTCCCGACCTACCACCTTTGTTGGTGCTTGATGAAAAGGGGTAGAGAGAACTGCATAGGTTCCCGTCAACTCCGTAGGAAATCCACAGAAATCCTACTTACACACCCCATACACCAAAAAGCTAAAACTGCACTCGTTTAGGAGTAAGGACGAATTCATGACGACCCGGCTTCCAAACCTTCCTGCACACAGGGCTATCTCGGACGACAACAAACAGTATGTCCCCATGCTCTGGATAATAATTGCTTCCTAGACCAACACATGTATTATGCATGGTAGCATTACTCCCACCATCGACTGCCAAAGTGCTGTAAGTAAGAGGAAGAGGAAATTTGGGATCCGTGAGATCATTTACTTTTCAAAGTGACTTAGTAATATGGGTAAATGCCCATTCAGGATCCCAATGATTAGGGTTATCTCCGTTCCGCCCCATATGCATCGCCACCTCCGCCTGTATGAGCGTCGCGATGTCGTGCTTGAGGGTAGCTGCCATCGCATCAATCCGATTTGCAGACATTTTTGGGATCGCAACGGCGGTGAGGATTCCCAGTATGACGACGATGAAGATGATCTCTATCATCGTAAAAGCGTGTCGTTTCATTCTGCATTCCTTGGGTTAAGCTATCTAAAAGCTCGCCCCCCCCCCTGCCATCTTACGCAGAGAGAGGGTCGGAATCTAGACGTTTGCTCTATGATACTGTAAAGATTCTTAAACGACTAGACTAGGTGGATTGAATGCGTTTGGGTTGTTTGCCTACCGGCGGGGAATATCCGTGCGAGAAGTAGAAAGGGCGAGGAATCGAGTAGGGAATCCGCAGGGAATCGGAGCGAGAATCCTTGGGGAAATCCAAACGGGAATCGGGGGCTTGAAACAAAAACCAAACAAAGTAAAGAATCATGTGTGTGTG
>JBQMYQ010000043.1:0-14041 GCA_052173415.1 Wolinella sp.
TCAACATGCTCACTCAAAAGCTCAAATAGTGGCAACACGGGAATCTTGGACTTCTCAATAACCGCCCTGTGCCCCTCGCTAAACACTCGCGGAAGATTCTCCACGATTCCCCCACCGGTAATATGTGCGAGCGAATGAATCTTGCCCCTAAGGGCTTTATAGGTCTTCACGTAGATTCTCGTGGGCTCTAAAAGCGTCTCAATGAGCGGTCGTCCGAGAAACGTATCAGCAAAACTCATGCCACGCGTCTCAAAAAGCACCTTGCGTATGAGCGAATAGCCGTTTGAGTGCGCGCCAGAGCTTGGAAGCGCGACCAAAATATCGCCCACTTCGGTGCGATTTTCGCTCTCCACATCAGCGCGCTCGGCGATTCCCACGGCAAAACCCGCAAGATCAAAATCACCCCCTTGATACATACCCGGCATCTCCGCTGTCTCGCCCCCAATTAGAGCGCATTCCGCCTCTTTACACCCCGCGACGATTCCCTTAATTACGCTCATCGCCCCATCGACATTTAGCTTCCCTGTGGCGTAATAATCAAGAAAAAACATCGGCGTGGCGTGGTTGCAGATGAGGTCATTCACGCACATCGCCACGAGGTCGATCCCCACGCTCTTAAGATTCCCGCTCTCGATGGCTAGTCGTAACTTCGTTCCCACGCCATCAGTTGCACCCAAAATCACAGGCTCTTTAAAGCCGCTAGGAAGTGCATACGCACCGGCAAATGAGCCGATTCCCCCAATCACATGGGAATCAAAAGTCGATTTCACTAGTGGCTTGATTCCCTCAACCAGACGATTCCCCGCGTCGATATTCACGCCGGAATCTTCGTAGCTGATGGTGTTTTGACTCATTTTCGCATTTTTCCTGCAATGACAAATCGGAGCGCATTGAGCTTGATAAAGCCCTCCGCGTCCTTTTGATTATAGACGTGATCCTCTTCAAAGGTCGAATAATCCGCACTAAAGAGCGATTTAGGCGAGGTGCGCCCCGCGAGAATCACATTGCCCTTGTAGAGCTTCACACCCACGCTCCCGCTGACGTTTTCTTGTGTTTTGTCGATGAGTGCTTGTAGGGCTTCTCTCTCGGGTGAAAACCAGTAGCCGCTATAAATGAGGCTCGCGAATTTAGGCATTAGCTCATCTTTTAGATGCGCCTCCTCCCTGTCAAGTGTGAGCGATTCAATCGCCCTGTGCGCTTTTAGGAGAATCGTCCCTCCAGGTGTCTCATAACAACCGCGAGACTTCATGCCCACGTAGCGATTTTCTACCAAGTCAAGCCGCCCGATTCCATGTTTACCCCCGAGGCGATTGAGCTCAGAGAGAAGCGCGGCGGGCGAGAGCTTCTTGCCATTAATCCCCACCGCATCGCCATGCTCAAACTCAATGCTGATCCTCTCAGGCTCATTAGGTGCATGCAGGGGCGAAACGCTCCATCGCCACATATCCTCCTCAGGCTCGCTCGCAGGATTCTCCAAAATCCCGCCCTCATAAGAGATGTGGAGCAGATTCGCATCCATCGAATAGGGAGATTTTTTGCCCTTTTTCTCAATAGGAATCCCATGTTTCTCCGCATAAACGAGCAGTTTTTCGCGCGAATTCAAATCCCATTCACGCCATGGTGCGATGACCTTAATTCCCGGCATGAGCGCATACGCGCCCAGCTCAAAGCGCACCTGATCGTTGCCCTTGCCCGTCGCACCGTGTGAAATCGCGTCCGCACCGACCTCTTTGGCGATTTCTACGAGATGTTTTGCAATGAGTGGGCGCGCAATGGACGTGCCCAGCAGATATTCGCCCTCATAAAGGGCGTTTGCGCGAAACATCGGAAACACATAATCGCGCACAAACTCTTCGCGCAAATCTTTAATGAAAATATTCTCATCTTTGATTCCCAAAAGCTTTGCTTTGGCGCGCGCGGGCTCCACCTCCTCACCCTGCCCAATATCCGCAGTAAAAGTGATGACCTCACACTGATACTGCTCTTGCAGCCATTTCAAAATCACGCTCGTATCAAGACCGCCGGAATAGGCAAGAACCACTTTGTTGATTTTTTTGGACATGACGCACCCTTTAGGCTCACAAAATTTGCGCCATTTTACCAAAAAACTCCACCCTAAAAGGCTCTTTAATATCCAATCCACGAATTTTGGCTTAAAAAAATGGGTAAAATCCCAAAAAAACAAGAGATTAGGAGCATGCGCGTGAGGATTGATAAATTTCTAAATAGCGTCAATATCGTAAAGAATCGCGCCACCGCGCAAGATATGATCGCAAGCAATGTGGTCTTTATTCAAGGGATTCTCGCTAAGGCAAGCAGGGAAGTGCGCGTGGGCGATGTGATTGAGATACGCTATTTGGAGCGCACGAAACGCTACAAGGTGCTGGCGATTCCCGCACACAAGAGCACTCCAAAGAGCCAAAAAGGGGAATACGTAAGCGAGCTTGATTAGCAGGAATCTGCCAAGCTCGTTTGGGCTTTAGGGAAGTTTGGGCGCATTAAGATCACCTTTTCGTCCACCAAGGATAATGAGCGCAAGGGTAAGCGCGACTAGATAATAGAGGAACGTAGGAATCGGGAGCGGATCTCCTGCAGCATAGGAGTGTAGCCCGCCTGAGCCCGTGAGATAGAAATTCACTCCAAAATAGGTCATAAGAATCGAATAAAACCCAAGCACACTTAAAGAAGCAAAAACATAGGGGCGTTCGCCACCTTTTAGGAATCGCACGTGCAAAATCACCGTGTAGAGCACGATAGAGATGAGCGACCACGTCTCTTTAGGATCCCAGCCCCAGTATCGCCCCCAACTCTCATTCGCCCACACGCCACCAAGGAAATTCCCCACCGTGAGCATCGCAAGCCCCAAAATCATACTCATCTCATTGATCGCTCCCAGCGTGAGAATCGAGGAATCAAGCTGAGGTCGTGCAGGCGAGCGCAAGATAAGCATAAAAAGTGTAATAAGCCCGAGCATGAAGCAAAGTCCAAGGAATCCATAGCTCGCCGTAATGACAGAGACGTGGATATTGAGCCAGTAGGATTTCAGCACCGGCACGAGATTTGTGATTTGTGGATCCATGAAACCTAACTGCGCGACAAAGAGTGAGATTCCCGCCAAGATTGCTGATGTAGAAAGGGCAAGGCGCGAATGGCGGAAGAAGAGCGTGCCTGAGATTCCCGCCGCCCATGCAATATAGATCATCGACTCATAGGCGTTGCTCCATGGAGCATGCCCCGCGACATACCAGCGCAGCGCGAGCGCGAGCGTGTGAAGGAGGACACTAAGCAGAATAAGCCAATGCAAAATGAGTGCGGGAATCCTAAGCGCGGGTTTTGCACGCACGATTCCCACGAATATCATGATAAACAGAGCCAATCCAAGTAAAATATAGACATAGCTCAAACGAGCAAAAATCTGCGAATGATTAAGCCAAATCTCCGCCTCTATGCGCGCGGGATTTAGCGCAAGATTGCCTCCATAGCGCGCCTGAAAGCTCACAAAATTGTTTAGAGCTTTTTGCGCGCCCTCCCATGTATTATCCTTAATGCCTTTGTCAAACTGCGTGAAATATTCACGCAAGATTCCCTGAACATACTCACCATCGCTCGCTTCAAAGCTCTGCATCGCCTCAACAGGCGAATACCAGCGATCCCCGCCATTCATATCAGGCAAAATCCGTAACGTCTGCGCAGTATAGATGAGATACGCGATATTGAGCCGCTCATCGACGCTCAGCACGTCTTTATCGAATTTATCACGCAGCGCGGGCTTTTTGCGATTCGCCTCCTCAATGTAGTTGGAGAGCTTGTAGCGACCGCCCTCAAAGGCGTCATCAAAGGAGATGTGGCTATCGCTTTGAGGGGCGCCGATGACCTCTTTGAGGCGTGGCGTGGAGACTTTAATCATCTTTACGCTCTTCCATTCATTAGGATACATCAGCATGCCAAGGAGAATTTGCGTGTTATCAAGCCCTAGGAATTTGTCCTTTTTGGTAATCTTATGGACATAATCACTTGCGAGCGTATCAATAGGCTTAATGCGCCCGCCAAAATCCTGCACCATCAAGCGACTAAACTCCCGTGCATGCACTTTGGAATGCGCTTGGAGCTTCTGAAGCATGCGCAGCGTCTCTTCGTTTGCATGGAGTGTCTTTGGTGCAAAAGAGAGCGCAAAGGAGAGTGCGAGTAGCACCGCGCCGATATTTTGCGCATTCACAAAGCGTCCGAGCTGATAAAAGCGCCCATTTTTAGCGAAAAAATTCCACAGTAAGCCTAGAATCAGCATCGCATAGCCGATATAGGTGGGAATCTTGCCCGGATCGTTATTAACTGAAAGGATCGTGCCCATCTCATCTTGATCATAAGAGGACTGGAAGAATCGGTAGCCTCCGTAATCAAGCGTGTTGTTCATATAGATACGATGAGGCTCATCAAGCCCTTTGCTTTCATCAAGCAGGCGGATTTCAGAAGCGTATGATGAGGGACTCATCGAGCCTGGGTATCGCTCAAGCTCAAAACGCTCCAGCCTAATAAAAAATGGGAGAGGAATCTGTTTCGCTCCCCATTCAATGAGAAAATGTGCATCTCCCATCTGTGCGGGCACTATGGCTCCGCGAACACCACTCCCACCGATAAGTGAAAGCCTCTGTGTCTCGCCTTTGTAACGCACATCTACGCTCAGAATCTCCTCAAAACTCCGCGCGTCGCTATTCATCTGATAATCGTGATAGAAAATCTCGAGAGACTCATCACCGATTTTAAGAGCATGTTTGAACTCTTTTTTACCCAAAGGGGCAAGAGAGAGGGGGAAATCAGCATAATATCTCTGATCACCCACGAGAGCTCGCACCATGAAATAGGGCTCTGCGGAGGCAATATAATTTTTTACTTCGCCCTCACGGAGATGCAACGCACCCTCAAAACCAAAATATCGCGTGATTCCCGCACCAATAACAATCACAACAAACGCACTATGGAGTAGCAAACTCGCCCATTTTCGCCGCTGCCACGCTTTGGATAGCAAAAGAAGCGTGATAAGATTGAGTGCTAGAAATAGATGAAGCAGATCAAACCAAAGGGTCGAGTAGACGAGGGCTTTAGCGGAGGCTGTGCCGTGGAGATTCTCCACAAATGTTGCGACCGCACAGGCAGATGCGTAGAGGACTAGCAGGGGAATCGTAAGCCAAAAAGAGCCGAACATGTGAATAAAACGTTTCATAAATCCCCTCCTATTATCGATTGTTTCATCGTTGATTCCTCTGTCGCCGATTCCCGCGTTGCCCAAGAATGCGCGCAGGGAATCTTAGAGAAGTATGGTAAATAGTTTGCAAACACTTTATAAATCCTTCTCTTTATATATTTTATTAAGTCGCATAAACATCTCTTTTTCGCTGCCCGCACCCTCCCAAAGTCGCTCGGCAATGAAATGCAAAGTCGCATCCAGTCGCTCTTTGGGCATGTAGCCAGGGTAGGTGAGAATCGTCTGCCCCTCGGGCGTCGCAAAGACGATCGTAGGCGTCGGGCGAATGCCATAAAACTGCGCTAATTCATGTGTCAAGAACTGGGTCGTATGCTCGCCTGTAACGAGTGTATGGGATTTGCTGTAGCTTCCGTTAATGTAATAGGGGCTAAAATGTTCCTTTATGAAAACTTTAATATCCTCATTATCTCTAATTTCCTGTTTAAGCTTATCGCAGTAGATGCAGCCATTGCTCCCAAAAATCATCATAAGGTAGCGTCCATTTGGATTAATCACATTATTGTCAAGTATAATATCAGCCAGCTCGGCATAAGAAGCTCTATCAAGATTATCAATCCTGCGTAGCTCTGCCTCGGACATTTTCGTCCCTTGTGAAATCACATCAGCACTCACAGAGGAATCTTCGCAAGCACTAAACAAAAAAGATATAATTGTAAAAGACAATATGTAAAATTTACGAATCACGGGAATCTCCTTTAGGAATAAGATCAAGAATTGCCTCGACAAAAAGCGGGGAATCGTTCAGACAGGGGGCAACTCTGTATTCGGCGATTCCCCATTTTTGTGCGCGCTCACAATAATCAATGCGCAGTTCAAAATCTGTTTCAGAATTATCAATCGTGAAAGCAATAGGATATATAATTACTTTTTCATTTTTGTATTTTAGCAACACTTTTTCTAGTGATGGTTCAAGCCACTTTACAGGACCAATCTTAGACTGGAAAGCATAATCGATTTCTTTAAAAGCAATATTCTCTTCTGCTAAAAGTTGCTTCAAAATAGCAATATTTTCATGGATTTCCTGCTCGTAAGGATCACCCGCATCTGCGACCTTTTGAGGAATCGCATGAGCAGAAAATATCAAGGTAAATTCCCCGGGATCCGCTCCATCAAGAGTTTCAATAATCTTTTGCACAATCGCTTTATTGTATTTTTCATTACTATAATAACGATCTATTTCATGAATTTTTGGAGTATATTTTATCGCTTCGCACTGTTTGTAAAATTCGCCCAATGATGAAAGTGTTGTAGTGCTGGAGTAGTGCGGATAGAGGCTAAAAAGCACCACCTCTTCAATCCCCTTTTGTGCTAACTCTTGCACGACCACATCGGTCATCGGGGGCGTGTAGCGCATTGCATAGGTATAAAAATGTGAGGAATCGCGGCTCTGCAATGCCTGAATGAGATTAAATGTGTGCTTTACAAGTGGCGATTTTCCGCCGATTCTCTGGTAATTTGCCCTTGCACTATCACCTCTTTGATATGTGATGAAATTCGCCACAAGAGCGCGGAAGAATGGGCTTTTTATCGGGAGAATGTGCGGGTCGTTGAACATATTCTTGAGGAACATATCCACTTCAAAAATAGAGCTTGGACCACCCATATTTAGTAGAATAACCGCTTGTTTCATGCCCCGTGAAGCTCCTGTTTAAGGTTGGGTAGTGAATTTAAGCGCGTATGATTGCATAAAGTAGATGATGTTACAATAAATGGTAAGAAATTTCGTAAAAAGAGTGTGCATGCCACAAGAAATCCTAAGAGATTCGCTTGATATTCATCTGTTTTTTGCCTATTTTATGGCGATTCCCCCGTTTTTGGCTCTCTATTTTCTCTACACCGAGCGCCGCTTTATAAAATTAGCCAAAAAAATCAAGCTCATCGCCCCAGCTTATTATTTTCTCATCTCCGTAGCTCTTTTTAGCGGAATCATCTTGGCTACGATGTTTCGACAAATCAGCCCCAAAACACTGGGAATGTTCCTTGCACTGCTGGGAATCTTCCTCCTTGAGCTCAAACGCCACAAACTGCAAAAACCCATCACAAGCTCTGAGCATGAGGCACAAGCGCGTTTCATCACATGGGCAAAACGCAAATATATTCTTGACCTCTTTTTGCTCGCATTTGCCTTTTGGCTCGGAATGTAGGGAATCGTATGCAGTTTCTCTACCACCAAAATGCGGGCGATTCTCTGCTAACTCTTGAAGGCGAGCCTTTTCATTATCTCTATAAAGTGCGTCGCACGCGAGCAAAAGAGCATATTATGCTGCGCAATCTCAAAAATCACAAGCGATACACCTATGAACTCGTTGATATTAGCCGCAAAGAAGCGAGGCTAAAATTACTCTTTAAAGAAGACAAGCCCGTGATTCCCGCGCGTTTTATCCATCTTTTATGGGCGATTGTTGAGCCCAAAATTATCGAAAAGACCCTCCCTACGTTGAACGAATTGGGCGTGGGGAAAATCACCTTTTTTTATGCGCGTTACAGCCAGAGAGATCTGCGGCTTGATATGGAGCGTTTGGAGCGGATTCTTATTCATTCTTGCGAACAGTGCGGACGGAGCATGCCCCCAAATCTTGAGCTGCTTAATAGCTTTAAAGAGGCATATCAAATGTATCCCGCAAGTGCGATGCTTGATTTTGGTGGCGAGGTGTTGCAAGATGGCGCGTGTGAGTGCATTATGATTGGTCCTGAGGGCGGATTTAGCGAGGAGGAGCGAGCCTGTGGAGCACAAAAATTTAGCGCGGGGAATCTCATCTTGCGTAGCGAAAGTGCGGCGATGTTTGCTCTTGCGCGACTAATGTAGCGTTAAACAAAACTTTAAAAATACAAAAGTATAATTACCGCTCCCATTTTGTGTCGGAGTGTAGCGCAGCCTGGATTAGCGCACACCCTTGGGGTGGGTGAGGTCGCAGGTTCAAATCCTGTCACTCCGACCAGCTTCTACTGCTTTCAAACTCTAGCCGATTCCATGTTTATCTTGAGCCAAGAATCGGACAAAACAGAGCAATTCTCCCCCCTTTTTTTGAAAAAATAGAGATAGATTGAGTTTTAAGAAGAATTCTGAAATTATCACGACAAAATAGATCCATACACCAAAGGAGTTTGACAATGCTGAAAAATATATGGCGTTTTGGCGCGCTCATAGGGGCGTGCATGCTGATGTTTAGCGGGTGTGGCACATCGGCTTTGCAGACTAAAGTGAAGATGACTCAGAGCATTTTCCTTGATCCCGTGGCGAGGGATAAGCGCACGATTTTTGTCGCGATGAGAAACACAAGCGGACAGAATATCTATCTTGAGGGTAGAATCCTAGAAAGTCTTCGCTCAAAAGGCTATATGATTGTCGATGATCCTGAGATGGCGACTTATATCCTCATGGCAAATGTCCTTTATTGTGATGTTAAACGCGAGGAGAATGCCAGCGGAGCGGCAGCAGCTGGAGCGATGACAGGAGCGAGCATAGGGGCGTATAATAGCAACTCTATGGGGACGACGATCGGTAGTGGCGTAGCAGGCGCGCTCGTGGGCGGACTAATTGGAAAAATGACCGAGGATACGATCTACCAAATGCAAGTGGATATTCTTGTGAAGCAGAGAATGCAGGGCAAAGTGGTCGCTTCTAGCGGAAACGTCTCAGGTCAAGCGAGCGTAACTGATGGCACAAGAGCGGGCTTTATGAACTCATTTGGTGGTCCTGTGCGGGATACACAAGGTGGTGCAAAGGTTCGAGACAATCGCGCTAATTACGCCACGCAGTCCTATGAAAGCGACTATGTTGAGAAGCAGACCATGCTCTTTGCCGAAGCGACAAAGATGGGACTCACGCTCGAAGAGGCGATCCCTGCGCTTGAGTCTCAAATCACTAACCAAATCTCGGGAATCTTCTAGGATTCCCGTGTAAGATTCCCACAAATTTTACACATCATTTAACCTTTCTTTGTCCTCCCCTTTTTGAAATGAGGCAAAGCGGGGGCACAACAAAAAGCGCGCTTCCTGCGATGTTCTCGTGCCCCCGCCCCTTTGTCTTTTGCTTAAAATTCGCGTAACTTCACCAAATTTACAAAATACTTCCAATTTTCTTTGCGCATGCTATTTTATTCTCGCGTTTTTATTCTCATTACCTCCTTTTTGTGTCATTTCTCCTTGCACACCATTTTCTGTCATATTCTTTTACACATCTTTAAAAGTTCAGGAATCAGCTGGGAATCGAGCCTCTTCGCACACTCATTTTTTAAAATTTTCTGACTAGGTATTAAAAATTATTTTTATTTTTATGATAAATAGTTAAAATCGTCGAGAAAAAATCAATAAAAAACTAGCAAATAGCTGGGGGGCAAATATGGCAATAAGAGGACTATTGCTTGCACTATTATGCGGCTTAAATTTCATGGCTCAAGCCGAGGAGCTTAAGCTTGAAGAGGTCAATATTGTAGGGGGGGGGGCAAAATCCCAAAAATCACTCACTAAAACAAGCGATTCTCAAGGGAGCAGGAAGATTACTCGCGAGAGTATCGAGAATCTTCCTAGCGGAAATGGCGACTACACGCAGTTACTTCGCACTAATCCCAACGTGCAATTTAGTGTCAAGAATCGGCAATCCACGACCGGCGGGGAGATCGATCCTGCGGATGTGAGCATTAATGGCGCGCCCTCTTGGCAGAACAACTTCACGCTTGATGGGGTCAATATGAATAACGACCTCGATCCGCTTTCAAATAAAAAATATACAGGGCTTCCCGGTGTATGGCAAGTTTACGGGTCTTCCTCGCAAGGGTTGGCGATTGATAGCGACCTTTTGGAGAGCGTCGAGGTGCATGACAGCAATGTCTCGGCGAAATATGGAGGATTTACTGGTGGGGTAGTCGAGGCAAAGACGAGGAATCCTAAGCGCGGATTCCATGGGAAAGCATCGCTAAGACATACGCGTGATGAATGGACGCAATTTCATATCCATGAGCAGCAAAAAGAGGCATTTCACAACTCCTATGACGCTAAAAATCAACCAAGATTTAGTAAATGGAGTGGGAATCTAAATCTAGAAGGGTTTGTGCGCGATGATTTGGGGCTGATGTTTAGCTATAGTCGCACAAACAGCAGGATTCCCCTCAAAGCTTACAAGCCCGGCTCAGTAGATAAAATCTATGGCGATTTGAATAATGAGCGAGTCCAGCGCCGAGATATTCAGAATTACTTCCTAAAGGCGGTCTATTATGCAAATGATCGCCTTACGCTCACTCCGAGCGTTACCTATGCGCCTCAGAGGAACAGGATATATCGCTTTAATGCTAAAGATTCCTATATGGATATGAAATCCGGGGGCTTGCAGCTTAGCCTCAAAAGTGATTATGAGCTGGATAGAGGCTCAATCACTCAAAATATCTCCTACCAATCCCTAGAGAGCTCGCGAGAAGCGGAGCATAAGTATTACTACATGTGGAGACCATCTAATCTAAAACCATGGGGAACAGACAACAAAGCCTTTGAGGGAGGCTATGGTGATATTAAGCAGCTACAAAGAAGCTTTATCTACGGAATCGATACGGAACTAACCGCAAAAGAGTGGGAAGGAGGAGAGCATAAAATCACCATGGGTCTTGAATATAAACATAGCTATGCAACCTATGATATTTCACAAGGCTTTATGATGGTAACCATAGGAAGCGCAATACCAGCAGGACAGAATTGCGAAGATGAGTTTTGCCTAAAAGATAGCTCTTTTGGAGGAAGAGGGCAATTCTTAACAACAAAAACAGTCTTTCAAGGGAAAAATTCAGTCAGCATGCAGACTGTAGCGGGCTATATCGAGCATAGCCTGCGCTCGGGACCATTGTCATTTCGTATTGGAGCGAGGATTCAAGGCGATGACTACACAAAAGAGACCAACCTCGCTCCACGTTTTAGCAGTAGCTATGATCTCTTTGGCGATGGAGGGACAGTCTTTAGCTTTGGGGCAAATCGCTACTACGGACGGAATCTCTTCGTCTATAAACTCAATAATGGTCGCATGAATATGATGAAAATGTATAAAAGAACTACGCCTAAAAAAGATGCGTGGAGATTTTTCTCCCAGACTAAAAATCTCACAAGATTTTCCTCAATCAAATCGCCCTATGATGATGAGATTAGTATCGGGGTTAAGCAGCGATTCGTAGATTTTGAGTTGGGGGCAAAATATCTTACGCGATGGGGGCGAGATGAGATTGTCCTAGTCCCCGCAGAATACGCTGGGGTTAGCCCCGATCCGCTCCTAGATGGGAATAAGCCCAAAGTCTATGCGAATAAAGGCACAAGCCAAACACAAGTTTGGAGCGTAACACTCAAAACGCTAAAAGATTTAGATCTCTTAGGAATGCACAATCGCTTTGAGCTTATCTTTGATCGCACCAAAACAAAAAAACATGGAAATGGATACAACGATACGTTTAGTCTAGAGGATCTCGAAGATGACGTGTATATCAAGGTCGATGACAAAGTGATCAAAAAGTCTGAAAAGCCCGTCGATGATTTTGCTCGCCCGTGGACAGTCCGCCTGCACACGATGAGCAGGATTCCCGCGCTAGGGATAAAATGGGGTAACTTTTTCTCTTTTGTGAGCGCGCAGGATAGAATTCTATTCGTGAAAAAAGAGGGAGCAAAGCATAATGGAAAGAAAATTGATCTTTATAGAACAGAACGAATCAAACCGGGCTACACGTGGGATATGCGAATTAGCTACGAACAAAAGCTCTCTAATATCCTTACGGGTCTAATCAATCTGGATGTTAATAATGTCCTTGATAGAAAAAATGAAGCTTCTACCGAAAGCAGTAGCTCTCCCACTCGTATCTACGAGATGGGTAGGCAGTTTTGGCTCGAAGCTGGAGTGAAGTGGTAAACTTTTGCACTTAGTTTAAAGGAATGATATGAAAAAGTGGCTAATCCTAGGGCTATTTTGGTGTAGCGCGCTCCTTCATGGCGCGATGCTGGAGGCGGATAAAGAGATTACGATGGGAATCTTGCCTAATGGAATGAAATATTACATTCAAGAAAATCCCTATCCCGCCAAAACAGGGCTATTTTACCTGAGAGTGGATAGCGGCTCGAGCGATGAGAGGGACGATGAGCTGGGATTAGCGCATTTGGTGGAGCACATGGCGTTTAATGGAAGTCGGGATTTTAGCAAAAACGACCTCATTCGCAATCTGGAGAGCTTTGGCGTGCTCTTTGGCGCGGACCTCAATGCCTATACGACCTATGATAGCACGGCTTATCATCTCAAAGTCGCAATCGATCCGAAAAATCTCGATAACACATTCCGCATTTTTCACAACTGGATGGACGGAGTGAGCTTTGAGGCAGAGGAGCTGGAGAAGGAGCGTGGTGTCGTCATGGCGGAAGAACGCACGCGCAACACGCCTCAGTATCGGCTCTTTATTCAGCGAATGAAACAGCTCGTCGCAGGGAGCATTTATGAGAATCGCGCGCCTATCGGCGATATGGAAATTATTAAAAATGTCTCTGCCAAAAAGATTAAATCCTTCTATGAGCGCATTTATCAGCCGCGATTTATGAGTTTTGTCGCGGTGGGCGATTTTGATAAAAACGAGATAGAGCGGCGCATTAAAGAGACTTTCGCTCAGGTAAAAAATACAAATGACTATCAGCATCCGGACAAGACGATTCCCGTAAAATCGGGCATGCAGCTCTACAATTACGACACAAGCGAGCTTGGGATAGATAGCGTGCAGATTGCTTTTTGCGATTCCTTTAGGGCACAAAAGGACGAAGAATCGGTGCGAGAGACGCTACTAAACTCCTACATCACCATTCTCATCAACCAAATCTATCAGAAGAAAAATGCGCTCATTAAGGCAAAATTCACTGCGCGTCCCTTGCAGTATCAGCAGATGATTTATAGCTTTGATGCGAATGTTTTGCAAGATGATTTTAAAAATTCGCTCGGCGATGTGTGGGGGGTGCTTGAGGGAATCCGACGTTTTGGCTTCAATCAAAATCACTTTGAGGACGCAAAAAAGACGCTACTTGGCATTGTGCGTATGGCTTACGAGCAGTCTCGCAAGAGAAATTCCGAAAACCTCTCCAAAAACATCATCGAGCACATCGACAGCGACGCGACGCTGCTTAGTCCGCTCGCCTTTAGGGATTTGCGGCTAAAGCTCCTAGATGAAATCACGCCAAAAGAGGTCAATGAGCGCTTTAGGCACATTCTAAACCTCCCCGCAAAAAGCATAAGTCTATACAGTCAAAAAGGTATCAAACTCTCCGCGCAGGAGTGGAAGCAAATCCAAAGCACCGCCACAGTCTTCAACACGCAAGAATCGGACAAAATCCTGCCCCAAAGTCTCATCTCTACGCCCATCACACCAAAGAAAATCCTCAAAAAAGAGCTTGACAAGAAGAGCCAAATAACCGTTTTGACCCTCGAAAACGGAGCGAAAGTCATCTTAAAACCGCTAAAAATGACCTCAAGCACGGTTTTGTTCTCAGCCTTTAGCCCGGGCGGGACGTCCGTTTTGGAGAATCCTCGCCTAGGCAGCTTCAGCGTCACCCTACCCAACGAGAGCGGTGTGGGCGATTTCAACGCTTATGAGATGGCAAAAATCATCAGTGGCAAGCCCATTAGCTACTCGCGATTTATCGAGCCTCTTTCGCACGGATTGCGTGGGAAAAGTAGCGCGAGCGACCTTGAGACGCTACTTCAGGCGATCCACTTAGAGTTTAGTGCTCCGCGCACGGATCCAAAAACCTTAGAGCAGATTAAAACCAAAACCATCGAGG
>JBQMYQ010000044.1:0-12425 GCA_052173415.1 Wolinella sp.
TAGAGAGGGCAAAAATCGCCCCAAAAGCTAATCCTTCTGCAAAGTTACTCTTCTGGGCATTGATACTCTCGCGTAAAAACCACTCGCAGAGGGGAATCGCTAGGGCAAAAATAGCGATGATGATTCCCGCTTTTAGATGTTTTGTTGGCATTGATATCCTTTGTTTGCGTCACCACAGAATAGATCGAATGACGATATTTAGTTTGAGTATTTATAACAGCACCCACCTGAATCTTTGCGATATTGAGCCTCGATTCCCGCCTTGTGTGCGTTTAAAGTGGGAATCGGGCTCGATTCCCATCTGTTTTGGAGGCGAGGGTTTATGTGCGCTTGTTCAAAGCAAAAATCCGCGCGCCAAAAAGTAAGGTAAGCGTTACGAGCAGAAGCTTGAAAACCTCTTCGGATTGATGGTGCATTGAGGCGAATGCGTCGCTTGAAGTTGCGCTCTCTCCGAGCTTTTGCGCCTCTATGATGTAGGGTGTGTAGTAGAGTGTGAAGAGAAAAATTAAGCCTATGCTAAGAAAGCCGAACAGCAAGAAAACAGGGCGGGAATCGCCCAATCGCAGGGCGATGAGCTCATAGATGATGATTGCAAAGGCGGTGAAATTCAGCAGCACGCCTGATTTTATGAAGATTTGCGTCATTAAAATCCCAGAGTGAAATTTGCTTATCTCAAGCGCGCTAAGATAGAGCGACGCCTTGAAAATCACAGGTGCGACGAATATCCCAAGCGTGATAATCGCGCCGATGGTAATCCCCAAAAGCAGGAGGTAGAGCGTTTTTACGAGGATAATGAGGCGATAGCTTGGCATGCGATTCCTTTTTTGCGAGATTTTAGCGTATTTTGGCGCTTTTAGCGCGTGCGTTGAGGCATTACGCGGGTGTTTGCGGGAATCGCACAAGATTAAATGGGAGACGAATTTGGCAACGGAGCGAAATTTGGCACGATAACACGTGCCTTGCGCGTTATTTTAAAGCTTGCTTAGGTAGAATCCCGCACTCACAGATGGGGAGCGGAATCGTGGTTAAAATCACTGAAAATAGCCATAATGGCGCATTGAGTGCGTGTGATTAAGGATTGAGCGATGAGAGTGGGTGGGCGCATGGGTGCTTTAAGTGTCAGCGAGCTAAACGAGCAAATCAAGTCACTTTTGGAGGCGACTTTTTGCGCAATTTGTGTGCATGGCGAGGTGAGCAATCTCACTTATCACACGAGCGGGCACGTCTATTTGACGCTTAAGGATTCCGCTTCATCAATCCGTGCGGTGATTTTTAAAGGCAATGCCTCGCGCCTGCGCTTTAGAATCGAGCCGGGTATGGATATTACGATTTTTGGTGCGCTTTCGCTCTATGCTCCGCGGGGCGAATATCAGATTTTGGTGCAGAGTGCCGAGCCGACGGGAATCGGCGCGCGGACGCTCGCTTTCAATCAGCTTAAAGAGGAGCTGCGTAAGCTTGGTTATTTTGAGGCGAAAAATAAAAAGCCCCTGCCTCGTTTCGCGCAAAAAATCGCACTCATTACCTCGGTGAGCGGCGCAGCTTTGCAGGACATGCTGAGGGTGGCGCAAAAGCGTTGGGCTTTGGTGGAATTTTTTGTGATTAATACCCTTGTGCAGGGCGAAGGTGCGGCGGAGATGATTGCAAAGAGTATCGCCTATGCCGATAGTATGGGCATGGACGTGATTGTTGTCGGTCGCGGAGGCGGGAGCATTGAGGATTTGTGGGCATTTAACGAGAGGGTCGTGGCTGAGGCGATTTATCACGCGAAAACGCCCATCGTATCGGCGGTCGGACATGAGATTGATACGATGATTAGCGACTTTGTGGCGGATTTGCGTGCGCCCACACCCAGCGCGGCGATGGAGCTTATTTTGCCTGATTGCAATGAGTGGCTAATCCGACTTGATGGGCTGTGCGAGGAGTTTGAACGACTTCTTTTGCGAAGTTTTAATGCGCACGCCGAATCGGTGGAATCGCTTGCTGTGATGATGAATCGGGTCATGATTCCCGCAAAAATAAAAAACGCGCTCAAAGAGCTTCACACGCTGGAACAGGCGTTTTCACAGGCGTTTGTGTATCAGATTGCTAGTCGCAAGAGCGAGCTAGCGAGCCTGCCTGAGCGTTTGGAGAGCGGTTTTATGATGGCGTGGAATCTTAAAGTGCAATTAATGGAATCGCTCCTTGCGCATTATAGACAGAGCGATCCAAAGCACAAGGCGCAGGGCTATGTGCAGCTTTCACGCGCAGGAAAGGTTGTGCGGCTAGGCGAGCTCAGGGTCGCTGATGAGGTGCGACTGAGTGATGGGAGCGATTATGCGCGTGTGAGCGTGCTTGAGGTGGGTAAGATTGAAGAGACAGGCAAGATTAAAGAGGTGGGTGAGGGTGGGTGAGAATGTTTAAGCTTATATTAATCTTTAGCCTCTGCGCGGGAATCGCTTTCTCTAGCGAGGGAATCGCGCTTAATGGCGAGCCAAAATATCGCCCCTTAAAGCATTTTGATTATGTCAATCCGAGCGCGCCCAAAGGAGGGAAAATCAAGCTTCATAGGATTGGCAGTTTTGATTCGCTCAATCCTTTTATCATTCGTGGTAGCGCGGCGACGGAAATTTCACTCATCTATGACACGCTCATGGTGCAGGCTCTTGATGAGCCTTTTAGCGAGTATGGCTTGGTGGCTGAGCGCATGGAACGCGCGCAAGATAATAGCTATGTGATTTTTCATCTTGATAAAAGGGCGCGATTCCACGATGGGGTGGGAATCACAGCCGAAGATGTGAAATTCACCTTTGAGACGCTTATGGAGCGGGGAAGCCCCGTGTTTAGGCGATATTATGAAGATGTGAGTGAAGTGGCGGTGCTTGATTCCCACAGGGTGAAGTTTGCTTTTAAGCACAGCGATAATCGTGAGCTTCCTCTGATTTTAGGGCAATTAGCGGTGTTGCCTAAGCATTTCTATGCGGGGAGAAAATTCGATGAAGATGTGCTTAGGATTCCCCTGGGGAGCGGGGCGTATAGGATTGCTTCGTTTAAAGTGGGCAAGGAGATTGTCTATGAGCGTGTGGCGGATTATTGGGCGAAGGATCACCCTGCGAGAATCGGGCAGTTTAATTTCGACCGCATTACGTATGAATACTACAAAGATGACACGGTGGCTTTGGAGGCGTTTCGGGCGGGGGCGTATGATCTGCGCGAGGAGAATAGCGCGAAAAATTGGGCATTAGGCTATGAAGGGAGGGCGTTACAAGGGGGTGAAATCAAAAAATTAGAGCTCACACACGCGCTCCCTAGTGGCATGCAGGGGTTTTTCTTCAATACGCGAAAGGAGCAATTCCGCGATATTCGCGTGCGAGAGGCGATTTTTTACGCCTTTGATTTTGAGTGGAGCAATAAGCACCTGTTTTTCGGTCAGTATCGGCGCACACGCAGTTTTTTTGATAATTCGCCCTTTGCCTCCGCTACGATTCCTGCACCCAAAGAGCGCACAATGCTCATAAGCCTAGGCAAAGAGGGCAAAATCCTCGATGAGCCTTTTATGATTCCCATAAATAGCGGCAATGGGAATATCCGCCCTTGGCTGCTTAAAGCGCAAGCATTACTAAAGGAGGCGGGATATCGCATGGAGGGCGGGCGGTTAGTCGATAGAGAGGGCAAGCCTTTGGTCTTTGAGCTACTGCTGGTGAGCCCCATGATGGAGCGTTTGGCGCTGCCTTTTAGGCGGAATCTAGCCATTTTGGGAATCACGATGAATGTTCGCCTTGTCGATGCGACGCAATATATCAATCGCCTGCTAGATTTTGACTACGATATGATCGTGGGTGTAATTGCTCAAAGCTTGAGCCCGGGCAATGAGCAGCGATATTTTTGGCACTCAAGCTCTAGGAATGAGCGCGGAAGTAGGAACTACGCGGGAATCGCAGATCGCGCGATTGATGAGGCGATTGAGTGGCTTATTAATGCGCACTCATACGAGGAGCTTATCGCGCAGACGCGACTGCTTGATCGGCTTTTGCTGTGGGGCTATTATGTGATTCCGCATTTTCACAGTCGTAATTTTCGCGTCGCTTATTGGGATAAATTCGCTCGCCCCGAGGTCTCGCCGCGCTATGAGCTTGGTTTTTGGAGCTGGTGGATTGATGAGGAGCGCGAAAAAAGCCTCCTAGAGGCAAACCCCAGAGTGTTGAGGAAATAGCCCGTGGGTAGATATATTTTAAAGCGTCTAGCCCTGATGATTCCTACGCTTCTAGGGATCATCACGCTTAATTTTTTCATCATACAAGCAGCCCCCGGAGGACCTATCGAGCAGATGATTGCAAAACTTGAAAGCGTGCAGAGCTCAACAATGGGGCGTTTAGGCTCTGCAAAAGAGACTTCTCACAGCTCGTTTTATCGCGGGAATCTGGGGCTTGATAAGGAGCTCATCAGCGAGCTAGAGAAGATGTATGGTTTTGATAAGCCATTGTATGAACGCTATTTTTTAATGTTAAAAAATTATTTTGTTTTTGATTTTGGAGATAGCTTTTATCATCAGCGTCGCGTCGTGGATCTCATAGTCGATCGCCTCCCCGTCTCGATGTCTCTTGGGATTTTTAGCACGCTTTTAATCTATCTCATCTCCATTCCGCTAGGAATCAGAAAAGCACTTAAACACGGGAGTAGATTGGATATTTTGAGTAGTTTCGTCGTCATTTTAGGGAGTGCGATTCCCGTGTTTTTGTTTGCCATTGTGCTATTAATCCTCTTTGCAGGCGGAAGCTATTGGAGCATTTTTCCTCTGCGCGGATTAGTGAGTGAAGATTTTGAAATGCTAGGAATCGTAGATAAAATTTTTGATTACCTTTGGCACATTACATTACCGGTCCTTTCATTAACAATCGGCGGATTTGCCTCGCTTACTCTGCTTGCCAAAAACTCCTTTTTAGAAGAGATTAACAAGCAATACGTCTATACCGCGCGTGCTAAAGGTGCGAGCGAGAGACGGATTCTCTACGGGCACATCTTCCGTAATGCAATGCTCATCATCATCTCTGGATTCCCCGCGGCATTCATCGGTATGTTTTTCACTGGCTCTTTGCTTGTTGAGGTAGTCTTTTCACTCGATGGTTTGGGGCTTTTAGGCTTTGAATCGGTCATCACGCGCGACTATCCCGTCGTCTTTGGGACGCTCTATATTTTCACGCTCATCGGACTGGTCGCGACTTTGCTTAGTGATTTGACCTACACGCTCATCGACCCGAGAATCGACTTTGAGGAGCGCGCATGAGTGAGATTAACGCACGACGTATCGCGATTTTTAAGGCAAATCATCGTGCCTATTTTTCGGCGTGGCTGTTGCTATTTTTGGTGCTTGTTTCGCTGTTTGCGCCTTTTATTGCAAATGATAAGCCCCTTTTGGTGCGCTTTGATGGGCGATTTTATGCGCCTATATTTTCGCAATACAGCGAGAGCTTTTTTGGTGGCGATTTTGAGAGTGAGGCGAACTACAAAGACCCCTACGTGAGGGGGCTTATCGAGGCTAAGGGGTGGATTTTTTGGGCAATTGTCCCTTATAGTTATGAGACGATTATTTATGATTTGAGTGCGCCTGCGCCGACTATTCCTGATACAAGAAACTGGCTTGGCACTGATGATCAGGGGCGCGATGTGCTCGCAAGGCTGATTTATGGGTTTCGCATTTCGCTTGCTTTTGGCTTCACGCTTACAATTCTTAGCTCCATGATGGGAATCCTTGCGGGTGCGCTGCAAGGCTATTATGGCGGGCGCGTGGATCTGTTTGGTCAGCGTTTTATCGAGATTTGGTCGGGCATGCCGATACTTTTTCTCATCATCATACTTTCGAGCTTCGTGCAGGTGGGGTTTTTCTGGCTACTATTTGTAATGTTGCTCTTTTCATGGATGGGGCTTGTGGGCGTGGTGCGCGCGGAGTTTTTAAAGGGGAGGAATCTTGAATATGTCAAATCTGCGCGTGCCCTTGGCGTGAGTGATAGCGTGATTATGCGGAGGCATATTTTGCCCAATGCCATGGTCGCGACGATGAGCCTTTTGCCCTTTGTGATGAGCGGATCGATTGCCACACTCACATCGCTTGATTTTTTAGGGTTTGGTCTGCCTAGCGGCGCGCCATCTTTGGGGGAATTACTCGCCCAAGGCAAGCAAAATCTCCATGCGCCGCATTTGGGATTTTGCGCCTTTTTTGCGATTGCCTTTCTTTTATCGATTCTCGTTTTTGTGGGCGAGGGCTTGCGAGATGCACTTGATCCAAGGCACATCTCATGAGCTTGCTTAGGATAGAGAATTTCAGTGCCAAGCTGCATCATCAGAGCTTTGAGCTGCAAGAGATTAATCTCGCCCTAAATAGCGGGGAATCGCTAGGAATCGTAGGCGAGAGCGGAAGTGGCAAGTCGCTCCTTGCGCAGATGATTGTGCGCCTTTTGCCCGCGCGCATCATGAAGTCAAAAAGTGGTGGCATATTTTTTGAGAATCGCGAGGTTTTTACCCTCACAAATAGCGAGCTAGAGGCGCTTCGAGGCTCTAAAATAGGATATATTTTCCAAGAGCCGCTCTTGTGTCTCAATCCGCTGCACACCGTGAAAAAGCAGATTGCTGAAGCACTCACGCTCCATCGCCCCCTCTCACCGCGACTGCTCGCTAGAAGCGTCGATGAGTTGCTCGAAATGGTGGGGCTAGAGGCAATTATAAGCCACCAAAAGTGCTTCCCGCACGAGCTTAGCGGTGGGCAGCGCCAACGCGTAATGATTGCCATGGCATTGGCGAATTCCCCTAAGCTACTGATTGCCGATGAGCCGACGACCGCGCTTGATGTGAGTGTGCAAAAGCAGATTTTAGAGCTCCTTTTTTCTTTGCAAAAAGAGCGTGATTTAGCCCTTTTGCTCATTACGCATGATTTAGGAATCGTGCGTAAATATTGCGACAACATTGCGGTGCTAAAGGGTGGAGAAATCGTCGAATATGCGCCTGCTGGCGAGCTTTTTAGCGCGCCAAAGCACGAATATACCCGCATGCTTTTAGGCTCGCTCACTCCAAAATCGCGCGGGAATCGTGCTTTGAGCGAGGAGATTTTATTAAAATGCGAACGTGTGAATGTCTCATTTGTTAGGCAAAAAGATTTTTTTGGGCGGGTAAAGAGCGAATTTCATGTGCTAAAAGATATAGATTTGACCCTCTGCGCGGGCGAAAGTCTGGGAATCGTAGGCGAGAGCGGAAGTGGCAAGAGCACCCTTGCGCTCGCGCTTACAAGGCTTTTAAAGAGCGAAGGGAAAATCGCACTTTTAGGCAATGATGTTAGCAAAATGAGCGAGCGTGATTTTAGGGCTTTGAGGCGCGATATTCAGATTGTTTTTCAAGATCCTTACGGGTCGCTTAGCCCTAGGCTTAGCGTGGGGGAGATTGTTACCGAGGGGCTGGAAGTGCATGCTAAAGGGCACAGGGCGAGCTTTCGCGTGCGTGCTGAGGAGATTCTTGCGCGTGTGGGGCTTGGGAGTGAGTTTGTTTCGCACTATCCTAACGAGCTTAGTGGCGGGCAGCGCCAGAGGATCGCGTTGGCTCGCGCACTCATTTTGCACCCTAAAATCGTTATCCTCGATGAGCCTACAAGCGCGCTGGATAGGAGCATTCAGGCGCAAGTGCTGGAGCTTCTTATAAGCCTGCAAGAGGAGTATCATCTCAGCTATATCTGCATTAGCCACGATTGGCGCGTGATTGGCGCGCTGTGCGACCGAGTGGCGGTAATGCACGGGGGTGAGATTGTGGAGAGCGGGGCAGCTCAAGAGGTGATGAAAGCCCCCAAACACGCCTATACGCGCGAGCTTTTAAGTGCGATTGTGTGAGAATCGGGCGCAAAATGGGTGCAAATCTACAAAAAAGATCAGCATTGAGCGATGGGGTAAAATCATTTAGTGCGCGCGGTCGAATATTTGCGGGAATCGTGCTTTTAATCCTGTCTATTTTGCATACTTTTGTTTTGCACGCTTTTGAAGCACCACTTTCGTTGCATGCACTCCTAAAGCGCGTCCATAGCGCGACACTTTTTAGTTTTTATTCGCCCCAATATGACTACCTCTCCTGCCCGCTTTTTGGCGTAGCACCCCTGCAAGAGCCACCCGCTGGTGCGCCGTGCGAGATTGCCCCTAGGAGGCTTAAAGAGATGGCTTATCATGCGCGAAATTTCACGCTAGAGAGGCTATTTCTGGAGCAAAAATATCGCCTTGGATTTGCCTCAAATTGGTGCTTTTTGCAAGATGGAGGCGAGCTCTTTAACGCAGTCTTGGTGCGTGAGGGATATGCGCCAGTTTATCCGATTAGGCTTCAAGGAACGCAGGGAATCCTAGAGGAGCTTTTGGAGCTTCAAGAGATTGCGAAGCGCGAGAAAAGAGGACTTTGGAAGGAGTGGAGAGCCGAGATGGAGTGCCTCTCTTCACTTGCCAGAGAGCGCGCAAGCAAAGAGTAGCACCTCTCATCATTTGATGTAGTGCGCGACAAATTTCGCGTAATTATCAATAATCTCCTCGCCTCGTCTAAAGCCTAGCGCGCACGCCTCATAGGCGTAGAAAACATTGGGCTGATAGAAAAAGTCGTGATGTTTATTAAGTGGCGTGTATTCCTGATACAGCGGGGGGAAATTCTCATAGGAGCCCGGTTTTTGGGCGAGGATTCCCCCGTGGGAATCGAGAATCTGCACGCTTTCGCCCTCGCGTCCAAAGGCGTGTTTTTTGACCTGCTTTTTGCCTGCGAGTGGCTCAAAACTGCTCTCCAAAAGCAGCGGATGATTTGGGAATAGATCCCATAAGATTTTTAGCATGCGCTTTGATTGAAAAAGGAGCGTGTAGGCAGGATTTAGAAAAATAGTATTTTTGTTTCTTATCATCTCCTCCATGAGGCGCGCCATTTCCGGCTCATCAATGGCGATATTTTCCCACGGAATGAGTTTGAACCAAAACTCATAATTTTGCTCATTAAAAAAGAGCCCCTCCTCACCGCTTAGCTTTGCTTCATGCACGTAGGAAAAGTCCGTCTCAAAGCCCGATTCCCGCGCAATTTGCTGAAGCAAGCGCACGCTCATCTCCTCCTCTTCGCTCCCCTCAATGCTCGAAAATAGGATTTTCCAACCCTCATAAACCTCGCTAAATCCGCTAGGATCGCCTCCTAGAGTAATCATGCGTTGAAAATTCTCACGCAGAGCTTCATAGAGATTATTAAACTGCCTCGCCTCGCTAAGTCCATTGGCTTTGAGCAAAGCCCATTGAATAATCGCGCTCTCAAAGACCATTGTGGGTGTGTCCGCGTTAAATTCAAGCAGTTTGATCGGCATACCATCAAGCCCGCCGGCAAAATCAAAACGCCCATACAGATGCCAATGCACCTCATTTTCCCAGCTCATTTTAATCGATTCCACGAGATTGAAGGGAATCCCAAGCTCAAAAAACAGATCGTTATCAATCACATACTGCCCCGCCTCGACATACATGTCATAGAGCTCGTTGGCTGCGGCATAGTAGCCCTCTGCCTCCTCTTGACTTAGCGCAATCGCTTCATTAGCGACGTAAGAGCTATTATTCGGGTCAGTATGCCATGAGAATCCAATCCCCTCCAAAAACTCCCGTGAGAGGGGCTTTAGCTCAAAAAGCTTCACAATTAGCCTCCTATGCTTTGGCGATTATTCGATGAAGAGCTGCCACTTTTGCCGAAGAATCCGCCCCGCGCGCTCGAGCCGGCTTTGGTTTTTGCCGCACTATTTTGCTTGAAGGAGTTTTGGCTCCGCTCATAGGCTTGAGGCGATTTGTAGGTGGTGCGCTGCTGTGTTTGATAATTTTGGTTATTAAAGAGCTTGCTTCCGATGTAGCTGCCCAAAATCGCGCCCGCCGCACTAGCGAGAATCGTCTCACCCAGCGAGAGCCCCATTCCGCCGGGGTTGGTGAGGTTTGATGTGCCCGATTCGATTTTCATCGCCTCCTCTTTGATGAGACGATCGACCTCCTCTTGACTGAGCATGCGCTCACTCCCCTGAAGATCCCTAAGGACGATCCGCGTCGTGTCGCTGGGATACTCCTCGAGGATTTTGTAGCCGCCGTTTTGCTGCTCTTCGATGATGACGAATGCGCCTTTCTTTTGCTCGATTTGCGCGAGGCTCTGCCCGCCGCTTTGGGAATCGCACCCCGCAAGCCCCACTGCCACGAGCGCACCCAAGCTTCCCGCCACGGCGTAATCTGAAATTTTACGTAGATGTTTCATAAAAGAGATCCTTAGAAGTTTCATAAGAGGAGGAATTGTAGCAAAAGCTTGCCGAGCATTCTTATAAAAAGGAGAAAAAGAGGCTTGATTTGGTAGATTCCCGCACCGATTCTCACAATGAGTTTCATAGGTGTTTTATAAAATATTAAAATATAAAATAATATTATTACTTAAAATAATTTAAAACAAAACAGAGGAAATAAATTATGAATTTACATACAAATAAAGAATCGGAGATTCCCTTGCTAGGTCAGTCGACGTGTAGCACGGAATCGAGGGCTTGCGCGTGCTCAGAGTGCCCCTCTAGCACCCGTCGGTCATTTTTGAAGCAGGCGGCTTTTGGGGCGTTTTTTGTCTCAGGCGCGCAGGCTGGTGCGAAGGAAAAAGCCGCGAGCAAGGATTTGCGCATGGCTTCGATTATTGATTTGACGCTGTGTGATGGCTGTGCGAGCGAGGCAATGCCTAAATGCGTGAGCGCATGCAGAGAGAAGAACCACGCGCGATTCCCCGAGCCGCAGACGCCGATGATGGATTATTGGCCACAGAAGAAGCATGAGGATTGGTCTTCCAAGCGCGGGCTGATTTCGCGCCTCACCCCTTACAACTGGACATTTGTGGAGAAGCTTGAGATTGACGGGGAATCGGTGTTCGTGCCGCGTCGCTGTATGCACTGCGATGATGCGCCCTGTCAGAAGCTCTGCCCTTTTGGTGTGATTGGCAAAAGCGAGCAAGGGGCGATTAGTATTGATACGGAGTTTTGTCTGGGGGGCGCGAAGTGTCGTGACGCTTGTCCATGGGGCATTCCACAGCGTCAAGCAGGTGTGGGAATCTATCTCAAACTCGCTCCAAAGTTCGCGGGCGGGGGCGTGATGTTTAAATGCGACATGTGCAAGGATCTGCTCGAGAAGGGCGAAAAGCCCGCATGTGAAGTGCAATGTCCTAAAAATGCGATTATTTTTGGGAATCGAGCCGAGATGGAGCACGAGGCGAAGCGACGTGCGGAGGCGATAGGCGGATACATCTACGGAATGGAAGAAAACGGTGGCACATCGACTTTCTATGTCTCCAAAGTCCCTTTTGAGAAGATTGATCAAAAGATTCGGAGTGAGAAGCAGGCTGCCAACGACAAGCGTCCCGGTCGTCCTCACATGCGCGTAAAGATTAAAAACCCTATGGAAAAGAGCGAAAATCTCGCTCTAGCAACGCTCATCGCGCCATTTGCGGGAATCGTCGGCGCAGGGATTGCCGTCTATAAAGGGCGCGCAAAAGAGGCACAAAAGCTACTTGCGCGCGAAAATGTATCAGATAATGGAGAAACAAAATGAAAATAGAGCGACAAAGTTTTAGCAATCGTGCAGTGCATTGGCTCACCGCCTCATCGATATTTTGGCTCATTGTTACGGGAATCGCGCAGATGCCCGTCGCGAAGCGTTACTATCTGACGGAGGTTCCGGGCTTGCGCTTTATGGGCGAATACTATACGACGCTCACACAGCACTACATCGCCGCAGCGATTCTCGTCGCAGTGGGTTTCTATCACCTCGCGTATCATTTCGCGCGCAAGGAATTTGACATTATCCCCAAGCGCGGGGATTTTAGCGCGAGTGTTGCGGTGATTAAGGCGATGATTAAGGGCGAGCCCGAGCCACCTAGCGAGAAGTATCTACCCGAGCAGCGGCTGGCTTATGCCTTTATCGCGCTGGTTATTTTGCTGATGATTGTTACAGGGGTCATGAAATCGTGGAAAAATCTCACAGGCAGTGACCTTTCGGATTTTTGGATCTACTGGGCGGCAATGCTTCATAATCTGGGCATGGTGCTGATTATTTTGGGGATTATCGGACATCTTGCGGCGTTTATCATGAAGCCAAATCGCAAGCTCATCGAAGGTATGGTGCATGGGGGTGTGGATGTGCACTATGTTTTGGAGCGGCACGGTCGCTGGGAAGAGGGCGTGAAGCGCGCAGCCAACGCCTTAAAAGAGAGGGAGGCTATGGAGGATTCCTAGGAATCCTGCCGATTCCTACTTTTTGCTTGCCGCTTTTTTGTCGATTCCCGCTTAAAAACTCGTAAGAATTCCCCGGAAGAATCGGGGGAATCCCATGCTTTTAAATCTCTTAAACTCTCTTTAAAAATCCTTTAAATCCCTCCGATTCCCTTACATCTCCTCATTTATATAA
>JBQMYQ010000045.1:0-11959 GCA_052173415.1 Wolinella sp.
TGTATTCTTTCTCGCCCTTAATGATAGGAATCGTGATGATCTGGGGTAGCTCTTGTGGAGAGAGTTTGGCGATGGCTTTTTTGATTTTTTTATATTGTTTGTGCGTCGTTTTTATTGAGACTTCAAACTCCTTAGAAGATACAAGCTCATCTTGCCATAGATAAAAGCTCTCTATCTCCTTGACATGGACGCATGCACCCAAACGCTCGCTAACCATCGACACTGCTAGCTCACTCGCCTCCTCCTGTGTAGGCATCGTAGTGATAATCATAATAAATCGCTCTTCTTTCATGGTTGCTCCTTTTTAGTTTCTAGGTTAATGACTTTTTCTTAAGCGCTTCATATTCTGCGCGCATCTTCTCTTCTCGATCCGCACTATCCTCTTTAAGCCGTCGTTTCTCCTCTAATCGCGCCTCTTCAAGCTCACGCTTGCGCTCTTTGGCGCGTTTTAGCTTCTCGATATACTCCTCTCGCTGTTTAGGATTTTGAAACTTAATAGGCGTAATGGAGAGCACCCCCCACATAAATACAAAAAAGAATAGGGCTACCTCCATGCTACCACCAAGATAGTGCCAAAACATCGCTATGATAAGCGCGATAAAGAAACGTAAAAAATATTTCATATCATCGTTGCCTTAATTTTGTGTTTGTGGATTCCTAGGAGCTTCCTGTCTCTTTGCCCTAGAGCGAGCAAAATTAACTGTGTCGGATAGAGCAGGGGTGTCTCGATTCTCTCGCGCTTTGAGGCTTTTAATATCTCTTTGCTTTTGCTATCTAGGAATCCAAGCTGTTCTGCGCTACTTGTCATGATAAAATCAACCCCCAAATCCACCGCATTAAAGTAGATTCTCGCGCTTTGTTTCAGGGCATTTTGGGGATTGAAAGCAAACGTGTGAGCATAGCTTTCAAAAGAGAATTGCCCAAATAAGAGCTTTAAATTAAGCGCACTTCCTAGCTCCTTGTAAAATCCTTGCATAGAACTAGGAGACTCCTTTGCACGGGCTGAGCCAATCCATGCGGCAGAAAATTGTGTGAAGCTTGACTGATATTTACCTTTAAGGTCGCCATGTTGCAGTGCATAATCGGGCAAGTAGAGTGGTTTTTGGGGTAAAAGAGTGGCGATTCCCCGTTTGAGGGTGAATTTTTGAATAAGCGAGGAATCGTCGCTAAGAAGCCTAAAAGCATAAAGGCAATCAAGATAGGAATCCTCCTCCATAGCCATGATTTTGGCATTTTCCTGTTCGGATTTTAAGAAAATCTCTAGCCACTTCTCTAGGAATCGCTCGCTAAATCGCCCCCAATATCCTCCGCGAATAATCTGCTCGCCCGCTATCTCAATCCCTAAAAAATGCAAAAGGGTTCTTGAGCTCTCAAGCAACCCGCCCATACTAGGATTCCTGCCATATCCCCCACCTACAAGCAACACCCGTTTCATTGCCTATCTCCTTTACAGTAGCCCATCAATTTTCCTGCCAAATTCCACCCACTGCTCCTCATAATGTGGGAATCCACGCAAAAGCTTGCTCTGAAGTGAGTGAATATGCGCATCAAAACGCTCCGCATCGCGCAAGAGGTAAGGGTGCAAAGATGTGGCATTCATCACGCCATTTTGGGGATCTGAAACAAGCACGAGCAGTTTATGTGCCTCTTGCATACGATATGTGAGCAACTCATCGACAAACACAAAGAGCGATTCCCCGAGATATTCTTCGCTAAAACGTGCCAAAGGCGAGGCATAGCGCAAAGGTAGTAGCTCAAGGTAGCGTGCGCGCTCCTCATCACTCAGCTCAATCACGGCTTCGACACTATTCAAGGCGGCGAGATAGGGCGCAGTGTCGATGATGAGGTCTTTTAGTGCATGCCGCTCCGAAAGCGGCTCAATGAACCACTCTTGCCCGAGCTTTTCGATAATCTCGCCAAGTGTTATTTCGCCATAGACGACCTTTCCATTAATACGCGCGCAAGGGAGCGAATGCTCAAAGGCAAAGTCGGGAAGTTGCGCTTGAATATGCCTAAAAAGCTCCAAAAGCCCCTCTTTTTGTGGCGAGGGGATCTGCACCTCAAGCCTCGCACGATAGGGCAGGTAGTCCATCTTCGCATCAAAGCGCACTAGCTCAATCTTTAGCTTTATTGACATAGTGTTCCTTTAATGTTTCTTGAACTTCTGATTCTCAGGATTTGAGAGAAGCGAGGCGATTGAGCTTTGAAGTCCCTCCTCATCGCTATTTGGATCAAGATCAACCCCAAGACCATCAAACGCCGCAGAGAGCGATGTGAAAAGCGCATGATCTTCTCCATTATCATCTTGTATGAGAATCTGCAAAATACTCCCTAGAGGCACTCGCACTAGGCTCCCGAAATTCTCCTCGCCAAACCCAGCCTCAAAACAGAGATCATGGCGATTAAGAATAATGCTCTCAAACGTGTATCCTGCAAGCACAAATAACGTTATATTCGAGAAGTGAGAGCGGATTTTTTGCGGTAGAGGAGGGTCAAAATGCACCGAAGAGAGGGGGCAAAAGATTGAGAATGTGATTCCGTGCTTAATAAGATATTCAATCACATCGTGCGCATGTGCCTCCATCATGAGGTGGAATTTACGATCGCTGCCAATTCTCTCTACAATCATGAGCGCACCGCCTTTTCAAACTCCGCCAAGAGTGCATCTACCTCTTTGATTCCTATATCCCAAAAACTTTCATCTTCGATATCCAGCCCAAAAAGTCCAACAAGCTCCTTAGGTGAGCGACTTCCGCCTAGTGATAAAAACTCCGTATAACGCTCGACAAATTGAGGATACCCCTGCTTGTAAAGTCCAAAAAGTGCCATGACCAAAAGCTGCCCATAGCTATATGCGTAGCAGTAAAAGGGCGTATGCACAAAATGCGGAATATAGCTCCACCATGAAGCATATTCTTCTCTCAAGCAGACGCTTTCGCCAAACATTTTGCGATTCTCTGTAAGCCAAATTTTATTATATTCCGTGCTTTTAAGCTCACCCTCGTGGTCGTGAATCCTGCGTTCAAAGTTCGTAAAAACTCCCTGTCTAAAGAGCGTGGCGAAAATATCCTCAAGCTTACCCGCCATAAGGGCGATCTTCTCCTCTTTTTTGAGTGTCCCTTTAAGCGTATCAAAAAGTAACATCTCTGCAAAAACTGACGCCGTTTCCGCGGTAGTGAGCGGAGTATCCGCGCTTAAATAGCCCACATCTTTTGAGAGCTCCTGATGGATCGCATGCCCAAGCTCATGTGCCATTGTGAAGAGATCGCGTCGCCCGTTGGTATGATTAAGCAAAACATAAGGGTGAGCTGAAGGAACAGTCCCATGGGAAAAAGCTCCGCCCCGCTTTCTCTCACGCGGATGAGAATCGATCCATCCCTCTTCAAAAGCGCGCTTTGCAATCTCGCCAAAACGCGGAGAAAAATTATTAAATGCCCCTAAAACGATCTTGTGTGCTTCCTCAAAGGAAATTTCCCTGTTTTCACCCTCCAAAGGTGCGTATCGATCATAATCATAAAGTCGCTCCAAGCCCAAAAGATCGCGCTTTAAGAGGTAAAACTCCTTGACGATTCCCATATTTGCATTGATACATTTCATCATGGAATCGACACTCTTTTGCGTAGTTTGATTCTCAATGTGGCGCGAATGTTCAGGGGAATCGTAGCCTTTAAGCTTGCAGATGATTGCATTTTCTTTGCGGACGTTGTTCAAGATAAAAGCAAGGAGCTCTTGATGTGGCGCAAGCCCTTGTGTAAGGAGCTTTGCAGCCTTTTTACGTTTTGCGCGCTTAGGGTGGTGCAAAAGAGCTAGAACCTCCTCTTCCCCAAGGGCTTTTTTGCCAAATTTCAGCGAGCTAAGGTGCTCATCAAATAGCCTTGCAAAGGCATTTGCACCCACAGGAGAGAGCTTTAGCAAAATTCGCTCTTCAGGGAGCGTGAGTGTGTGCTTTTTGTTTTGCACGATCTGTTCCAAATAGTAAGCATACGCAGGAGCAGCATTCATTAGGGTTTTCTGGCGCGATTCCTTAAGATTGCCAAACTCAATTTCAAAAAAGAGCAGCATTTCGCTAACAAAATTACAATAAAGCTCGTAATCAGCGTAAATATCACCCTTTTGCGTATCCTCGGCAAAGAGCAAAAAGGCATAGCTCATAATCCGCCCAAGCTCTTCTCTAAGCCTCTCATACTCCTTGAGTGCGCTATTAAACTCCCCCGCAGGAATCGTCCCTAGCTTTCCTTTATAGCGTTTCTTAAAATCCTTACTCAATCTTTCACATACATCTAGGCTACGTTCCACTGCCTCTGTGCCGCTAAAAAGCGCGCTCAAATCCCATCGCTTCATGCTTTGCCTTTGATATGGATTTATTTATTTAAGTTATGAATATTACCCTATTTTATCCCCTGTTACTTTAGGCTTTACAATGTTTTTAAGTTTAAAACAATAGGGGACGCTCCGATTCCTAACAAAAACACAATCACTGTGGGAATCGACTACTTTTTTATGAATCGTTTAATATATCCACACTTTTTGCAAAAATTTTCAACAATTTTACCCTGCTCAAATCCACTTTTTATCGCGTATGCCCTAGGGGAATCGAGCGCATTTTTAAGTGAAATATTTTTTATATTTCCAAGACTTAATGCACCCATTGCATCAAAACAGCAGGGCACAATCTCGCCATCACTTAAAATTGCCATGTGGCTTTTTAACGCGAGGCAATAGCCGCGATTTTTCGGCTCTTTTGCACGCCACTCAAAAAGAGTAGCGAGATCCAAGATGACTTTGTGTTGCAGGCGCGTGCGGGAGATTTTTGGCTCTATGGCGACTTTAAAATATTCGCTAAGCTTTGCAAGAATCGCCTCTTCAAGGTGATTTGCCCCTAGATTCCACAGACGCAAGTTGATATATTCAGGAATCTTATATATATTTTTTTGATTAATGAGAGAAAATATATTTTTCATATATGTATCAAAATCGCATTTTTTGGCATTAGAATCATAACTTGTGAGCGAAATATTTATCTGTTTAATGGCTTTGTGGCGCAAGATTTCTTGCTCGTGATTCCCAAGATAGAAGCCTGAAGTGGTGATCTCTGCTCTTAGGTTAGATTCCCATAATAAATCAAGATAATCACTTAGATTAGGGATTGTGAGCGGATCTCCGAGCAGATGAAGTGCGATTAGATCCGTATAGGCGGCACACTCTTTAAGCGCATGGGAGAAGAGCTCAAGACTCATGATTCCCCTGTGATTTTTGGGTGGGGTGCAAAAGCTACACGCTAGTGCACAAAAATCACTTAGCTCTATATGAATTTTATAGAATTTTTTAGACATTAAATCTAAAGTGCATTACATCGCCATCTTTTACGATATATTCTTTCCCCTCAATCCTTAGCGCACCCGCCTCTTTGGCTTTCGCCTCGCCACCATATTTAATAAAGTCCTCATAAGCAATCGTCTCGGCTCTAATGAAGCCTTTCTCAAAATCCTTATGGATCACACCCGCCGCTTGTGGGGCACTTGAGCCGTTTTTAATCGTCCAAGCGCGCACCTCTTTGACCCCAGCGGTGAAGTAGCTAATGAGCCCAAGCTTCTCAAAGCCCTTGCGGATAATCTGATTAAGCCCCGATTCCCGCACTCCAAGCGATTCTAGAAATTCCTGCTTCTCTTGTGGCTCAAGCGCGATTAGCTCTTCTTCGATTTTTGCGCAGAGTTTAATCACTTCACAATGTTGTTTGCTTGCATATTCTTTGACGCTAAGCACTAGAGCATTATCCTCTGCAAGCCCTGCTTCATCGACATTTGCGCCATAGATGATCTCTTTATTTGTAAGGAATCGAAGCTCCCTGTCCAGCTCCTTAAACTCCTCGCTCTCTTTTTGCGCAAACGTCCGCACGGCTTCCCCCGATTCCACGTGCTTCATGAGCGACTTTGCCGTTTCGAGCATGATTTTTGCCTCTTTATCAGCCTTTGCTGCGCGCTCCAAGCGCTCCAAGCGCTTCTCTAGCGTCTGCATATCGGCTAGAAGTAGCTCTGTCTCGATAATCTCAATATCGCGCAAAGGGTCGATACTCCCCTCAACATGTGTGATGTTCCCATCATCAAAGCAGCGCACAATGTGTAAAATCGCCTCAGTCTCCTTGATGTTTCCAAGGAATTGATTCCCTAGTCCTTCGCCCTTGCTAGCACCTTTCACAAGCCCCGCAATATCGACAAATTCGACTACGGAATGTTGAATTTTCTGCGGATTGACGATTTTAGCAAGTTCATCAAGGCGGGAATCGGGCACCGCCACGACCGCTTTATTTGGCTCAATGGTGCAAAAAGGGTAGTTTGCCGCTTCGGCATTTTGCGCTTTGGTCAGGGCGTTAAAAGTGGTGGATTTACCGACGTTTGGAAGCCCTACGATTCCGATACTTAGTGCCATCTACGACTCTTTTGTGAGGGATTGCAAAAACTCAATCACCATGCGCACACCCGCACCGCTCGCACCGTAGGGATTGACATCCCACTCCTTCTCGACATAAGCAGGACCCGCGATGTCAAGGTGCAACCACTTGTCTTTGTAGGATTCCTCGATGAATTCAGAGAGGAAGAGCCCCGCTGTGATCGAGCCTCCATAGCGCGTCGAGCTGACGTTGCAAATATCGGCAACTTTAGACTTTATGAGCTCTCTTAAGTGGCGATTAAAGGGCAAATCCGCAGCCAATTCCCCGCTTCGCTCCGCACACTCGAGGAATCTCTGCTTTAGAACGCGATTGTGCCCCAAAACACCCGAAGTATATTCGCCTAATCCCACGACGCACGCGCCCGTGAGCGTGGCAAGGTCAATGACATAATCAGGCTTTAGCTCTTGTGCATAGCAAAGGCAATCTGCAAGCACCAAACGCCCCTCAGCATCGGTATTTCGCACTTCAATGCTCTTGCCGTTTTTAGCTTTCAGCACATCATCGGGCTTATAAGCATTCCCTCCAATCATATTCTCAGTCGCGCCGATGATTCCGTGGATTTCAAGCTCGATTCCCAGCTCGCTAGCTGCCTGCAAGATCCCTAAAACCGCGCATCCACCGCCCTTATCAGCCTTCATGGTGACCATATATTCTGAGGGCTTGAGGCTCAAACCGCCGCTATCATACGTGAGTCCTTTGCCCACGATTGCCACTTTCAGCTTTGATTTTTTGGCTTTGTGCTCCAAATGAATGAGTCGCGGGGGGTGGCTACTTGCGCGCGAAACGGCTAGAAATGCGCCCATTCCCTCTTTTTCCAAAAATTTCTCATCATAGATTTTGCATGAAAGCCCATGCTCCTTTGCAATCTTTTCTGCTGTTTTTGCAATTTTTTTAGGTGTAGCATCTTCAGGAGGCGTATTGACAAGCTCGCGCGTGAGATTGACAGCTCTGCCAATCGCCTTTTGACGCTCCAAAATCTCACTAAAAAGCTTGTCATTATGAGAATCGCCTGCCAGGATAATCTTCTCTAGTTTGCTTTTGTTTTGGTCACTTTTGTAGGTTTCAAAGCTGTAATCTCCGAGCAAAAAGCCCGCAATCATCGCCTCAAAACAACGCTCACACTTACCATAGCCGATCACTTTAACCGAGCTGAAAGGATATTTTTTAAGCATTCTAAGAGCTTTTGCACTCGCTTCACGCAGGGAATCGGGCTCTAGGGAATCAAGCGCATAATAGAGTTGCTTTTTGTGCGCGATAAAGAGCGATTCCCCACCTTTAGCCTTAAAACCGAGCCCCTCAAAGTCGCTCTTATCGATGTAGGTGGGCGTAAAATCGCCATTTACGATAAATACCAGCGACGCGGAGGTTTTGAGCTTAGAAAAAGCGGATTGTTTGTAGATAATTTCCATATTTTATCCTTTTATCTTTTTTGAGTTTTCACGTGAAAAAACCAGAAGATTCCCCCAAAAAGCAGCAACGCAAAGGGAATCGCCAGATAAAAATGCCCTTTTATCCAGTGCAGAATGCTAAGCAAAGAATCGCCAAAAATATAGGCAAGCACAATCGTAATCATCGCCCACACAAGAGAGCTTACGAAGTTGATGAACGCAAACATCTTCGCGCTGTATCGTGTCGCGCCGATAGACATGGGAATCACCGTGCGCATGCCGTAGAGATAGCGTTGGATAAAGACGATTGGCCAGCCATGACGCTGCAATAGCACGTGTGCGAGCGCGAACTTGCGCCGCTCATTTTTTAGTAGGCGGTGGATTGCCTCTTTGTTGTATCGCCCGATGTAAAAATAGACTTGATCCCCCGCAAAGCCCCCAATCCCCGCTACAAGAATCGCGACTAAAATGTGCATATCGCCCGTATGGCTCATGATTCCCGCCATGACTAGCCCTATCTCTCCCTCGAGCATGCTCCAAACAAACAAAATCACATAGCCATACTCTTTCAGCCAGTCAATGAAGAGCTCTTCCATTTTCTAATATTTTCTCCTACCCTCTGTCATTCTCTTTTTTAGCGTGCTTTAGTGATTCTTGGGAATCCTAAGCCAAAATAAATTTACTAAATATCTAACAGCGTGTATAAAGGTGCGAGTGTTGCGATTTTGCGCGCACCATCTAGCTCTTTGAGATTAAGCAAAAAGCAAGCCTCGACGCACTCTCCATGCGCTGATTGTATGAGTCTCACCGCGGCTTCTGCTGTCCCACCTGTGGCAATGAGATCATCGATGAGCAGCACCCTTGCGCCTCTTTTTTTGAATGCATCAATGTGGATTTCCACTTCATCAAAGCCATATTCAAGTGAATACTTCTCTGCAATCGTAGTGGAGGGGAGTTTCCCTTTTTTGCGAATGGGGACAAAGCCAATCCCCAAACGAGTGGCTAAAGCCGCTCCAAAAATAAAGCCTCGCGATTCGATTCCCGCGATGTAATCGAGATTAAACTGCGCGTAACGCTCGGCTAAAAACCCCATCAGCATATCAAAAGCTTCAGGATTGTTTAAGAGTGTGGTAATGTCCTTAAACTGGATTCCCGGCTTGGGGAAATCGGGGATATTGCGGATAGAAGAGAGTAAGAATTCCCTCTGTGCCTGCGTGAGTGTAATCATGCGAATCTCCTTGGAGGTTGGGTTAGAATGGCAAATTCACGAGCCTTGGCGCGTTACAAGAGAGCTTCGATTTTCTGCTCTAAATCCTTGATACGACTTCGATACTTCTCGCTCTCGATACGATATTGAGAATTGCGCTGTTTTAGGAGCTTCACTTCATTGCGCAGTGAAGTGATTTCATCGGTTAGAATATCGATATTTCCAAGCGCGCGCTGGAGCTGGAGCTGGTGCTTGCGAATAAGAATCTCCGCCTCTTGCAACGTGAGCTTCATGACTGCGCTGCTCTTCTCCTCCTTTTGGGCGATACTTTTATAAAAAAAAGTCTTCACCACCATAAAAAGCACAAAAAGGATAAAGAGGGTCAGCAACAGCCAATCGCTACTGATGAAGCTCACGCACTACTCCTCGATCTTTCCGATTCTGCACAGATGACGACCACCCTCAAAAGAGCTCTGCATGAACGCGTCTAAAATCGAATCCACCACGCCGATTCCCACGACGCGCTCGCCCATACATAGGACATTCGCGTCATTGTGCATGCGCGAAAGTCTCGCTGTGTAGGAATCATGACAGAGTGCCGCGCGGATTCCCTTGTGGCGATTCGCGCTCATGCTCATACCAATACCCGTGCCACAGATGAGGATCCCCGCGCTATTTTGTGTCGCCAAAACCCGCTCACACAGCAAATGTGCGTAATCGGGATAATCCACTCGCGCATTGCTATCACACCCAAGATCAATCACTTCATGCCCCTTTTGGGCAAGATACTCTTTGACATGAGACTTGAGATTAAAGCCCGCATGATCCGTCGCGATGAAGTAAGTCAAGAGCGTCCTTTGCCATGAACTAAAAATGGGGGGATTATAGCAAAAATCCCAAAATGAGCCGCACAGGATAGAAGAAATAATCCGATAGAGGCGTCGCGATAATCACGACAAGGATAATCATGCCGTATCGCTCAAGCCGATCAAACGCCCTAGGAATCGCATAAAGTCCGTATTTGGTGCAGAAAAATCCTAACGCCTGTGAGCCATCTAGGGGTGGAATAGGCCAAAGATTAAACACGCCAAGCACGACGTTGTAGATGATGAGCTGTGCCAAAAATAGTGCAATGAGTGCGCTAAAGATCCCATCAATGTGCGTAATGCCTAAAAGCAGTGTAGCGAGGATTGCGAGTGCGAAATTATAGGTGATTCCCGCGAGGGCGACGGCGATTCCTGCGTTGTAGCCCCCTTGGTTAAGAATCGTGCGAATATTAATAGGCACGGGTTTTGCCCAGCCAAATAAAAAGGGCGCACCTGAAAAATAGAGCAGCGCAGGCACAAGAATCGAGCCAACAGGGTCGATATGCACGATGGGATTAATGCTGAGACGACCTGCATCATAAGCGGTATAATCTCCGTAACGATAGGCAACATACCCATGCATGATCTCATGCCCGATGACTGCAACTAAAAATGCAACTACAAGGGTAGCTCCCTGATAAATTCGAGGAATCCCCTCAACCTCAATCACAGCATATCCTCATTTGTGCGCATGAGCTCTTCAATCTCCTCGTAGCTTTTGCCTATGCGATTCCAGCGGATTTTGTAGTCGCTATCCCAGCTGATGTAGATGCGCCAAGGTGTGCCTACGATGTTTTTATACGCGACGCTGCCCCAAAAGCGGGAATCCGCAGAGTTGTTGCGATTATCCCCCATCATAAAGAAGTGATCTTTAAGCACTTTGTGATAGAAGAAAACTTCGCCCTCAATGCTTCTGTGCGCGCTCATAAAAAGCTGTCCATTTGCTGAGGCGAGCAACATTTGATCAAACGCGTCTCTGCGTTGCTTGGCATAATGCACACCCGGGTAAGCACCATAATAGGGGTCATAGACAAAGAGTCTGCCAAAAAAATGGCGCGTTACCGCACCCGGGAATTTCTCCGCAATATACTCATCACCCTCGTGCGGACGGAGGTAGAGCCCCTCTTTAGTATAGACTACCTCATCGCCCTCCAGCGCGACATTTCGCTTGATGTAGTGCTGATTTTCATTGAGCGGATAACGAAACACGACAATATCGCCCCGCTTTGGATAACTACCCGTAACAAGGTGTCCATTTCCGTTAAAATCGGGCAACAAGGGGTATTCGCTCCATAGACCAAAGGGCGAAATCAGCCTAGGAATCGGGATACCGTAGGTGTATTTTTTCACCATCAGTCCCTCACCGCCCGATTTTTCCCCTGCAGGAATCGTCCATTTCATACTCCCACTAGGCACGACAAATGCCTGTCCGATGAAAAAAATTACGCCAAAAAGGATCACAAATGTGCCCGTCCATGTGTTCGCAAAGTCGATAAAATTTTTAGTCCATTTTTTCAGCAAATTCATGAGCAAAGATTCTCCTGTCTATTTTTAGCGGCTTTGAGGGTGTTTTCAAGCAGCGAAGCAATCGTCATCGGTCCTACGCCTCCGGGCACGGGCGTGATGAAGGAGCACTTCGGCGCGACGCGCTCAAAATCCACATCGCCCACGAGCGAGCCATCACCCAGGCGATTAATCCCTATGTCAATTACCACCGCGCCCGCTTTTACCATTGATTCCGTGATGAGATTAGGCTTGCCCACGCCCACGCAGAGAATATCCGCCTCGCGCGTGTGAGAGGCGAGCTCTTGCGTATGGATATGGCAAATCGTAATCGTCGCATTGGCATTTAAAAGAAGCGAAGCAAGGGGCTTGCCCACGATATTGCTCGCGCCCACAATCGTGGCGTTTTTACCCTGCGGGTCAATCTTATAATGCTCCAAAAGGCGCAGGATTCCCACAGGGGTCGCAGGCGCGAATCCATCGAGATTAGCGGCGATTCTCCCGATGTTGTGCGGATGAAATCCATCGACATCTTTATGGGGTGCGG
>JBQMYQ010000046.1:0-11536 GCA_052173415.1 Wolinella sp.
AAAAGAGCCTTGGCGAAATCGAAGCGAACACCAACGTGCTCGTGCAAAGTATCAACGAAATGGGGGAATCCATCAAAGAGCAAGCCACAGGAATCGGGCAGATTAATGAGGCGATTTCTCAGCTTGATAGTGTTACGCAACAAAATGCTAGCGTGGCGGAGAAGACTGATGGGATCGCCAGTGAGGTCTCTAGGGTCGCAGGTGAGATTGTGGAAGAGGTGAAGAGGAAGAGGTTTTAAGGAATGAATTCCCCAAAAAGCATTTAAATAGTGAAAGGATCGGAGCTAATCTCTTAAGGCAATGCCGCAAAGGGCAGGATTCTTGTCATTTTGCGCTTCTTTGGGGGTTGTGAGCTTCACCTTGCCTTCTTTGATTGCCCGTGTGAGCGCGCGTTTGAAGCCTTTTTTACTCAATCCCGTGCGTTCCATAATCTCCTTTGGCGTAGATTCGTAGTGCAACATAAGCGATCCGCCTGCCTCCTTTAGCACCCGCAACAGTGTCGCGACCTCGCTTGCAAGTCCGCCCGATTCCTGACTTTTTCGTAGCCTTAAATCAATTTTACCATCGCTTCGGATTGCCTTTACGTAGGCTTTGTAGCGATTCCCGAGTGCCAGCTTTGCAAAAACTTCATTATTAAAAAGCATGCCAAAATAGCGACCATTCACGACACAACCATAGCCAAGAGAGGAGTGTTCAAAGGGCAAAACCTCCACTTCAGTGTGCGCCTTAAGCGATGAGGGGGCGCGCACGAGCCGATCTTTAATCCCCAGTCGTGCAATAAGCCGCCCCTCCTTATCAAGGTCGATCCACACCACGACCAAATCCCCCACACAAAAACGCGCAGGCTCTTTGCAGGGCATGAATAGATCCTTTGGGATTCCCATATCAAGATAGCACCCCTGAATAGCGACACTCACAACCCTGAGTGCTACGATTTCGCCGAGCTTCGCAAGGGGCTTAAGTGTCGTGGCAATGAGCCGATCCTCGCTGTCTGTGTAGAGAAATACCTCGAGCTTCTCGCCGATTTGAAGCTCTGCGGGCACATATCGTCGCGGAAGCAATACCTCTTCTTTGCCCGCCTCATCGCAAAGATAGACGCCAAAATCGACAAATTTCGCCACTTTCAGTTGCGCATAACAGCCGCATTTCATATCATTTTGCCTTTTAAAATCCTGCGCAAAACCTCGCTCGACGAGTGTCCCATTTCTACAGATCACTGCAAGTCCCGCAAGTGTGGCAAAATGAGGGTCGCTTTTTAGTCGTAGCGGATTCCCGATTAGCACCCTGAGTCATAGCAACATTGAAATTCACGGGCGCGATTCCCTATTGATGGGAATCTTCTTGCTCGGTAGATTCCTCTTTTTCTTTCGCGCTTTGAATGCTTGCTAAAAGCGTTCCAAGCTCCTCGGGCTCGTGGAGATGAAAGCCTTGCAAATAATCCACACCCAAGCCCACGACCGTATCCATGACCTCTTGTGAGTGGATAAATTCCGCGACGACAAGGATTCCCAGCTCTTTAGCAAGGGAAACGATGGTCTTAACAGTAAGATAGGCATTTTTATCAAGATTAATATCCCGAATGAGCGAGCCATCAATCTTAATAAAATCCGCTCCCACGCGCAAAATATAATCGAAATTTGAATAACCGCTACCAAAATCATCAAGCGATATTTTGCAACCTAAAAGCTTCGCCTCTTGGATGAACCCCCTAATCTGATCATTAAATGCAATCTGCTCACTCTCCACAAGCTCGATAGTTACATACTGTCCCAAATTAAGGCGTTTGGTTGTTTCCAAAACAAGCCCCGTGGTCTCGGAATCTTGAAGATCCTCAAAGGTCAAATTGATAGAAAATTCCACCTTTTTATCCGCGAAATGCTCAAAAACCCGCCCCATCATCATGCGTGTAAGTTTAGAGTAAAGACGCGTATTTTTCGCCTGCTCAAGGAAGATAAAGGGCGAGGTAACCTTGCCCTTATTATCGACGATTCTCATTAAAGTCTCGATTTTAAACTGGCTCGGATCTTTGGCACTCACAATCTTTTGTCCATAAGCCTGCACGAAATCCGAGCGGATCGCCTCTTGGATCATGCGCGTAATCTCGCGGGATTTATCGAGCTCATCGCGGATCTGGCTATTCCTATCAAAATCCACAAAGACGAGGTTGTTGGTCTTGGCATAGTTCATCGCCATGTCGCATTTTTGGTAGAGTAGCTCCACGCCACACGCAGAAGAGAGACGAATCCGTATGATCATATCATTGTTCGCGATATGGAATGGATTCTCCTCGAGATTCTCAAGGAGACTTAGAGCAAAGCCCTCCGATTCCCCTGCTTCGTCAATAAGAATTGCAAATTCATCTCCGCCTAGACGATACAGCCCTGATCCGGGGGGAATTAAAATCTCCATTCGTCGAACAAACTCAATCAAAAGCTCATCGCCCGCTTGCTCACCAAACGTATCATTGACAGTGCGGAACTGATTAATATCAATAAAAAATAGGCAACGCGCGTGATTTGAACCACCTTCGAGATCCTGTGCTAGGCGAGATTTATTTGGCAAGCCCGTGAGCAAATCCGTCGTCTGCGAGACAATCATCTGCATCTGCTCATAGAGCTCCGTAATATCCGTGCGGATTGAGAGATATTCCTCAATTTTCCCATCTTCGTCCAAAATCGGCGCAATTACGGCACGCACGTAATAATCTTCGCCACTTTTTGTGCGACTCTTCACGACACCCGCCCAAATCTTGCCACTAGTGATTCGCTTCCACAACATGCTGAAAAATTCCCGTGTGTTATCAGGATGGCGCACGATATTGTGATTTTTGCCTATAAGCTCCTCGCGACTGTAGCCACTAATCTCGCAAAATTGGTCATTCGCATATGTAATATTACCTTTCAAATCGCCCCTTGAGACGATGAAACCACGATCAATCGCCGCGCGAATCTGCTCAATCATGGCGTCTTTCCGCAGGGATTGCTGCACCACTTTGGCAACATCGCCAAATTCATCTTCTCTTAACAAAAGCTTCTTGAGCAAATCCCTGTCCCCGGAACGCAACAATTCTCTTAGCTTCCCAAAAGGGCGAAGTATGGAGACGAAAATAAGCGAAATAAGCACCACTACGATGGCAATTCCACCGATACTCACTAGGAGCATTTGTAAAGAGAGCATATGATCAGTCATCTGTATGAAGCGATTATCAAGCTTAATCCCCAAAAACGCGACATCATTCCCGAAATAATCCTGCAGTGAATGGACAATCTCATAGGAATCTTTGGAGGAATCGGCTCCAAAGAGCGTGAGCCTCTGCCCGCTCAGACGCTCTAGCTTCTTCACATACTCACTATCCCAAACATTCGCCACGACCACATATCCGTAGACTCCTCTCAAGGCGTCGTAAGATTGCTCAAGCTTCAGCTCCCCGCACGAGGGGCCCGCACAACCCAAAAGCGGCGCAGAAAAAATCTCCACTAGCGTGCCATCGGAGAGGGGGGCAAAGTAGCTCGCATTCACAGGATTCTTAAGTGAGAGTGAGCCTTTTAGTATCGTCTTTAAAAGCTCCTCTTTTTTCAGATGTTCATCACGAGAATTGTAAAAAACAGGAAAAAGATTCTCGTCATAGAGGATCGCCGCGTCATATCCCACACCATCCATGCCCAAAAGTATGCGCTCCCACACCGCCTGCATCGCTTCAGGTCGCTCAAGCTCCACATCAAAATAGGCGGAATTCTGCAAATAACTTCTCAGATGCAAGGAGTGATCTTGGAGCAACTCTCCAAAACGCTTGTCAAGCTCCAAGCTCATCTGCGCTTGAATCTCGTGAATGCCCTTTTTATGGTGGTCATGCAAAAAGGTATAACCGACAATCGGCAGCGACACCCCAAAAGAGAGCGCAACAATCATATCCGTATATACACTTTTTAGGCGAAAACTAGACCAAAATCGCATACCCACTCCACTTTATTAATTTCTATGACCGATTCTTCTTGCAACAGTTTACAGTAAAAATGCCGATTCCATCTGCTAAAAGCTCTCCAATCAGCGAGATTTTAGCATTTTTGTTCCACTTTTTTACCTTGCATGCAGAGATTAAGCACCCTTAAAGTGCAATATGCTACCCTAAATTAAAATCACCTTAACACTCCATCGCACCATCGCAAATCTTTCCATTTTTTGCGATACGGTATAGTGATTCCCGAAAAATGCGATAGAATGCGCGGGCAAATTTTACATTTTCTTAAATCATTTTAGAGATAGAATATGTATAATGCAAATCGTTATTAAAACAATCAACAAGGAGGGTTTTATGAAAAAGAATTTTATTTACCTTAGCCTGTGCGTTTGCATGGCATTGCATGCGAGTGAGCAGCTGGAGACAATCACGATCACCAGTGCGACTAAAAGTGAAAAGAATGTCGATGGTGTCGTCTCTTCCGTGATTGTCCTCACAGAGAAAGATATACAAAAAAGCCACGCAGGACGACTACGAGAGCTTCTCAAAAACGCTCCTTCACTTACTTTACAAAACGGCGCATTCCCATCTGTTAGTGCAAAAAATAAGAGTGCCGTTTCCATTCGGGGAATCGGCGCAGCAGGCACACTATTCCTCATTGATGGCAAGCGTCTTGCGGGCGAGGTGAAGAATCCTTACGACTTGGATCGGATTCCCGTCTCGATGATTGAGCGAGTTGAGATTATCAAAGGTCCAGCCAGCGCGCTCTATGGTGCAGATGCCATGGGGGGGGTCATTAACATTATTACAAAAAAGCCCACCAAAGAGCTTGAGGGCAGTATCGGGCTTCAGGGAAGCTCAAACTATCAGGGTAAGGGTGCTGAGGGGATTTTTGATCTTGATTTGCGTGGTAGGAAAGAGGGGCTATCTTATAGTTTTGGCGGTAGTCTCCTTAAAGCTGCGCGTCATGACAAAGAGAAGTTCGCTGATGTCTATGTGCGTGCTGGAGGCTTAGGCGGAGCTCTCGAAAAGCCTGAGAATAGCGGGAATAATATAGTCAAAAATAGCGGTCTAAAAAACTACTACAACGCAAAGGAATCACAAAGCGAAGAAGCGAGGGTCTCCAATCTAAACGCTCGCTTGCAATATGAGGTCTCCGATTCCTTCACATTAGGCGGGGATCTGGGCTACCTCAAAGAGGAGCGCGAGGGACGCTATGTCGCAGCAGCTCACAAGGCAAGATTTGGTTACGCTCCTATAGTTCACAATATCCCCGTGCGCTCCAAAGATGAGAATCAGCGGCTCAACGTGGGAATCGACACAAATATCACACTCATGCGAGATCTCAAGCTCTATGCGCGGATCTATCAATCTCTCTACAAAAAGCGCAACAACACCACTGCGCTTGTGTGGAAAAGCCTCCAATTTCCAAACGAAGCGGCTTCAGGCGGGGGCGTGATGAATGCGAATGTCAAAATCACCTCCTATGAGAGCTATCTGCAGTATCTGCTGCTTAATACCCATCTGCTCACTCTGGGCGGAGAGTATCGAGATGAGAAGCGCGAAGCGACCGTCTTTAGACAAGATGGCGCATTTGATACGCGCACCGTGGGCTATAAAGCCCTCTATCTGCAAGAGGAGTGGGCAGCGAGCGATAATCTCAATATCCTTGTAGGCGCGCGCTATGATGATATTTCTAATGCAAAATCAAAAGTTACATTTAAGTTTGGTATCAATTACGCCCTGAATGAGCAGATAAATCTGCGCTCAAGCTTCTCTCAAGGCTACCGAAGTGCTGATATTCGCGAACTATATATGAATCGCCAAACACCCACGGGGAGACAGTTTGGTGCAGAAGTAATCAACCCTCCATTCAAATGGAACATCTACAACCTAAAGCCAGAATCCATCAATGCTTATGAAGCGGGAATCAGCGGGCGAACCGGGGGCTTTGGCTATGATGTGGCTCTCTTTTATAACGACCTTAAAGATAAAATCGAAATGGTCAAAAGAGGCACACTTGTAAACAGCTATTTTACTTTTGAAAACATCGCTGATGCCTACACAGCGGGAATCGAAGCGAATCTAAGCTATGCTTTGAGCGAGGATTTTCTGATGAAGCTAAGCTGGTCGGAGCTAAAGAGCGAAAACAAAGCGGACAAAAAGAAGCTCCTCCTCACACCCGATCGCGCAATCGTGCTAAAGAGCGAATATCAGACGATTCCCAATCTCTTCTTTAGCATGAGTGTTCGCCACATCGGAGCGCAAGATTACATGCTATCGAGTATTAGAGATTCCAATAAACGCAAAAAGGCAAAAGCCAATACGTTTGTCGATCTGGGCGCGGATTATATGCTCTCTGCTCAAGGACGCTACAGGCTCTTTATGGGAATCGACAATATCCTGAATGAAAAAGTCGATGAACATCTCCTGTCAGATCGCGGCTGCGTAATCCACGCGGGACTTCGCTACTTTTTTTAATTTCACAAAACACGAGTTTCGCCCCATCTCACGGGGCGAAATCGTAAGAAAGCAATTTTAAGATAGTTCAAAATACAGAGAAAATTAAAAACCCATGGGAGAAACAATGAAAAAGATACTCACTTTGACTCTAATTTTTTGCTCTTTTCTCTACGCGCAAAAGCTTGAGAAACTGATCCTCTCAGGACCCATCGCGAGCGTCTCGCACCCATTTTTATACATGGTAGAGAGCGGAGCACTGCTGGATATTGCGGAGCGAGTGGAGTTTCGCTTATGGAATAATCCCGATGAACTTCGCGCACTTATTTTAAAAAAAGAGGTCGATTTCACTGCGCTTCCGAGCAACCTCGCGGCAATTTTGCACAACAAAGGACAAGATATTGAACTACTGGGAATCTCCATATGGGGGATTTTTGAAATCCTCAGCCGCGATCCTAATGTGAAAAAAATCGAAGATCTCAAAGGTAAAGAGCTCATTGTGCCTTTTAGAGCCGATATGCCCGACATTATTCTACAAGCCCTTTTGGGTAGGGCGGGACTAAATCCTAGAGTGGATATTAAAATTAACTACGTCGCTTCGCCTCCCGATGCGCTTCAGATGTTGATTTTGCGTCGTGGCGAACACGCGCTCCTAGCCGAGCCTGCGACCTCGATGGCAATGCGAAAAACAGGCAATTTCCCGCTCAAACTCATCGCACCCAATCTCTACCGAGCAATTGATTTGCAAAAAGAGTGGGGGCGACTTTTTGGGGGCGATTCTAAGATTCCCCAAGCGGGAATCGCCGCAATCGCTCCACACGATAGCGAGCTTAAAAATCGTATCGCGCAGGAATACGCTAAAGCCCTCATGTGGTATAAAACACACCCAAAAGAGGCAGGCGAGCTTATCTCAAAGCATTTTCCCATCTTTAGTGCTGAGGCGATTAGCGATTCAATTTCACACGTCACTTTTGAGTTTCGCACGACCAAACAATCGCAGGAATCGCTGGAGAATTTCTTTACCATTTTGCACTCTATCGAGCCTAAACTCATCGGGAGCAAGCTTCCAAATGCGCAGTTTTACGAGCACAAGATAGACACAAAAGATAAAGAGGCGAAATAGGGATAACCTCCATGAAGACGTTACTAAAAATTCTCAAAGAGCTTCCTTGGACGCTCTGGAGCGGATGGGGGTCACTCGCCTCGATTTTGCTGTTTATCGCGCTATGGGACATCGGACATCAAATCTATGGCGAGCTCATACTCCCCTCGCCTCTTGAGACATTTCAAACCCTCTTTACACTTTTGGCAATGCCTGAGATACAAACGCACCTAGCCCTAACACTAGAGCGCGCCGCTAAAGGGCTTCTTGCCGCACTTTTGCTTGGCTCGTTACTGGGATTCCTCGCGGGACTCTTTCGCACCGCGAGCGTTCTCTCGCGCCCGATTGTAACGATTTTAGTCGGGATTCCTCCGATTGCGTGGATTGTATTAGCGATGATTTGGTTTGGATTAGGCGAAGGGACGGTGCTTTTTACCGTGATTATCGCCTCATTTCCCATTGTGTTTGTCGGCGCACTTGAGGGCAGTCGCACAATTGAAGGTGAAATGCAGGAGATGTGCGATGCTTTCGCCCTTTCATGGACTCAAAAGCTCAATCATCTCTACCTCCCGCACCTTTTTTCTTATCTTTTCCCCTCCTATATCGCAGCCCTTGGCATGAGCTGGAAGATCGTCGTCATGGCAGAACTCCTCTCCTCAAGCGATGGAATCGGCGTGCAACTCGCAATCGCGCGCAGTCATCTGGATACACCTATGGCACTAGCGCTAGTCTGTATGATGATTGGCACACTACTTTTTGTCGAATATGTCCTCCTAGAGCCCATCAGACGCGAGGTGCAGTCATGGAGAAACTAAGCGTCCGCAACCTCAATCATCGCTTTGGCTATGCGGAGATTTTAAGAGATATTAATTTCACCCTGCAAAGCGGAGAATCGCTCGCCCTCATTGGTCCAAGCGGCGGAGGCAAAAGCACGCTTTTAAAGCTCTGCGCGCACCTTCTTGATGTGCAGGAAGGAAGCATAGAAAATAGTTTCGCTTCCCATGCAATCGCCTTTCAGGAACCTCGCTTGTTGCCATGGAAAAATACCCTAGACAACATCGCTCTAGGGCTATTAAGTCGCAGGATTCCCGCCAAAGAGGCATTAGAACGCAGCGCGCAAATTGCAAAGAGCTTTGGGCTGGAGGAGCGGGATTTTGAGAAGTTTCCCAAAGATCTTAGCGGAGGCATGCGGCAGCGCGTCTCTTTTGCGCGCGCACTCATTGGGAATCCGCGCCTTTTATTCCTCGATGAGCCCTTTAGCGCGCTTGATATTGGGATTAAAAAGGAGCTAAGCACGCTGCTTTTGGAATACCTAAATAAAGCACATGCAAGTCTTTTTCTCATCACGCACGATCCTGCAGAAGCGATACGTTTTGGCGATCGTATCATGCTGTTAAAGGCGGATCCGGGCGAGATTATCCACACATTTGAACTTACGATTCCCCCACTTAAACGCAACGAATCCTACTTGATTGAGCAAAACAACGCGCTTTTGGCACATCATAAGGTAGTTGAGACTTTCACATGGGAGCTGCGATAATGTCCGATAACACAAACGCCACCAAACACAACAGCGTCTATCCCGTAGGCGAGGAGCTCTCCGCTCTCTGGGCGTATGGATTCCGCCCATTTTTCCTTATTTTGCCATGGTATATAGCACTCGTCACGATTTTATGGGGCTTTAGCTTTAGCGGGATTGTGCCCTTGCCCCCTTTTAGCGAACCTCTGCTATGGCATATTTATGAGCTACTTTATGGTGTAGGATTCGCAGGGATCGCCGCCTTTTTGCTCACGGGCGTGCCTGAGCTATTTCCGGGCACAATTCCCCTCGTGGGACGCAAACTGCAATACCTCATGGCTCTGTGGATTGTCGGGCGTATTAGCTTTTGGACTATGGGAATCCTCGGAATCTATCCCGCTCTCATTAGCAACATCGCCTTTTCACTCGCCATTATCACATGGTGCTTTAAACCTGTAGTCCTTGACCCGCTCCAAAGGCACGCCTCGCTTGCTTATACAGTGCTCCTCATCACGCTCATTCAGGGTGCGATTTTCCTATCCATCGATGGGCTTATCCCTTTTAATCCCTATACGTGGCTTTATCTTGCACTTGGTTGCTTTATTGTGCTTATTCTGCTCGCTCTAAGGCGTGTCCAAACCGAAGCAATCAACGAAGACATGAAAGCACGCGGCATTGAAGACCTCTTCATTGCGCGGGCTTTCCGCTACAACTTAGCCATCTTTTGCATTCTGCTCTTTACTCTCTTTGAGCTTCTGGGAATCCGCAGCACCGCAGGATGGCTTGCATTTGCGAGCACATGCGCCGTGCTGGGAATCCTAAATGACTTTAAGCTACGCTTTGAGCCGATTTTGCACCTGCCCTATGTGCTCATTTTTGCCGCGATTCTCATCTTCATCGCGCTAGGATACGCGCTACTTGGCACAAGCTATCTATTTGGCATTCCCTACCTCAGCCACGCTCGACATATTCTCACAATCGGTGCGTTTGGCGGGGCATTCCTTGCGGTTATGATTGTCGTTAGCTTCGTGCATACGGGACGCAAAGTGAGCTTTGATCTACCCATTGCACTCTCGCTCATTGCGCTTTTTGCCGCTTTGATAACGCGCCTTTTTGCGGGAATCTCAGAGGGTGCATGGATATACAGCGTGAGCGCACTGCTCTTTGCTGCGAGCTTCCTTATCTATTACTATCGCTTTAAAGATTATTTAGAAAATCCGCGCCCCGATGGGATTCCCGGATAGATTTGGTAAAATTTACGTAAAACGTCTCGTGCTTTAGGATAAGTTGCTCGCGGGCAAGATGGAAGGAGATTGAGAGATGGAGCGCATTCATTTTATGCAAAAAGATACGCTCCTATGTATCCATATCCCTCCTACTTACGCACTTTTGGACAAAGTGCGCGAATACGTCAAACGCCATTTTGTTGAGTTCTACTACGGACGGGAATCCATCATCATCTATCCTGATATGAGCGGCGATTCCCATGCACTTGAGCACCGCTTGAAGCTACTTAAAATCCTCCTTGCACAATCCATGCTACCCCTTAAGGATAGGGAAAAAATTCTAACTCTTCACAAAAAAACACTCAAACTTGAATTCAAACCCACAAAAGAGCATAAAGAGCGGAAATCGACCACTCCGCGCGGAATCGTGCCGATAGTTCGCATTTACCGAGTGAATAAGAGCGAGATGATAATATGGCTTCATGAGGGTGGCGAGATGATTTTTAGCGCGCTCAAATCGCTGTTCCTCTTCTCGCTCATCAGTGCAAATGCGGAAAAATCGCTTCTGAGGCTCAACACACAATCCCCCAGTTTTGGCGATTCCCTGCGTTTGTTACTCCAAAGAAAATGCCTTTTAGGTCAAAAAATCACACTACTGTATGATGCAAATAGCCTTAGTGAATGGAGAGAACGCAGGGTAGATATGCCTTATGGCACACAGGAGAAAATCAATAAAATCCGTCAAGCGCGCAAGTGCCTCAATCTCGCACCGCATGAACTCAATGAAAGCACCTTAAAAAGCCGCTATTACCGCCTCGCAAGAGAATTTCACCCCGATTTAAACACCGCATCTAGTGGCGAGGAGTTTTTGCATATTAAAGAATCCTATGAAGTGCTTAAAAACTTCTTGCATACACGCGCAAAAGCTCTATAGCTCTAAAACGCCTCGCTAAAGAGCCATTGCCAAAAGTTAGTCGCTTTGGCTGGAGAATTTTTCCCATGAGATTCCGCTATTAATCGCCTCGCACAGCCTCATGCCATAGAGTAAAATCGCCCATGAGAGATAGACCCACAACAAGAAAAACAGCAAAATGCTAAATGAACCATAAAGCGTCATGTAGGCTTTGTTGTGAAACACATAAAATACAAAGCCCCATTTTGAAATAAGCCACGCAATCGCCGTAAGAATCGAGGAGATGAGCGAGGATTTTAGGCTAAGGGGCTTGTTTGCAGAGATTTTGAATAGGACAAAAAGCATGCCCCAAACCATC
>JBQMYQ010000047.1:0-11348 GCA_052173415.1 Wolinella sp.
ATTTATTAGATTTTATTATAGAATCATAAATCAAAAATCATTATTCTTAAATTTTTCATCAAAGGAATAGTATGTTCAGGGATTTTACAAAACTTGAGACACTTCTAGTTGTCGTGCGTGAGCGAAGCTTCTCAAAAGCATCGGCAAAGCTAGGAATCTCCCAACCAGCGGTTACGCAGCAGATCAAATACGTTGAGGAGTATTTGGATACACGCGTTATTGAGCGCAGAAAAAATGGAATCAAGCTTACCAAAGATGGTGAAAAGCTCGTTAATATCGCGCTTAGACTGGAGCGTTCTATCGCAAGCGCAGAAAAAGAGATGATGAAAATCATCAAGAAAGATACCTCCTTTAACATTGGCGCGTCTTTTACAATCGGAAACTACATGCTTCCATGCTGCCTCGCGCACATTAAAGAGACTCTCAAAAATGATATTTTTCTCAAGATCGATTCCTCAGAGGGGATCATTGAGTCGCTCATTGAAAAGAAAATTGACCTAGCCTTAATCGAGTCCCCCATTTTCCGAGATAACATCGTCTATCGCGAATGGACAGAAGATGAGCTGGTGCTTTTTAGCAATTCACCCCTACCCAAGAGCGTCAAAAAGGAGGATCTCTCTAGCTTCTTTTGGGTTGCGCGCGAATGGGGAAGCAACACGCGCAAAATCATTAGCGAGACCCTTGATGATCTAGGAATCGACTGCACGACTTTTGATTTTAAGAGCGTGGTAAGTAGCTCCACAGGCGTGAAGCATGCCGTGCTAAAAAGCCCTCGATTCCCCGAGGAATCCCCACGTCCTACCGTAGCAATCCTATCGCGCTATGTTTTACAAGATGAGCTCAGCGGTGGTCTGCTTCATGAAGCGAGAATCCGTGGCTGTAAGCTCAAGCGGAAGCTCTACCTTGCCTACCTCAAAGAACGCAAAAACGAAGCTTTTATTGATGCGATCTCAAGTTGCATTATGTGCAACAAAGCCTAGGGCAGATACCCCGAGGAATCCACTTCAAAATCAAAATATTCCGACTCAAAGCCGATATTCCCTACCGCTGCATACTGAATGGAAGCGGCTTTGAGATTCTTGGCTTGTTGCTGGAGTAGCGCGAGTGCGTAACGACTCTCATAATTTGTTGGAGCTTCAAGCTTTGCAAGCTGCAAAAGTGCGATGGCATTCTCATGATGACCTGCGCCAATCGCCGCCACACTCGCTAAGAATAGCGTCTGGGAATCGCGTTCTTTAAGCTCGTCAATGAGCGAGTTATAAAGCACGAAAGCCTTTTCAAACTCCCTTAGATAGATACTTGTAAGAGCTAGAGACTGCAAGATTCCTCGCATCTCGCCACGCTCACTCACAAGCTTATCATCTAGGAGCTGCTGCACACGTCGAAGCGCACCAATATTGTATCCGACATGCACGTAAAGTTCCCTAGCCAGCGCAGGTCCATAATAAAGTGCATTCAGCGAAGTAGTGGGCTCACGATAAAAATATTGTGCTTTTAGCGAAAGATCCTGCACCTCATCGCCGTAATTTTGTGCCAAAAACCCCAAAAGAGCCGCGACCAAATCATCGGGCTGCTGCTCTTTAAGTCTTTTAGTCGCTTCAATCATGCGCTCCTTGTTTTTACTTTGCATTGCCATAACACAATCTAGTGCCAAATGGATACTCTTTGGCTGTTTTGAGTGCTCAAGCCATTCCAAAGCCCCCCCTTGATTCCCCTGAAAATAGCCCAAAAACGAGAGGAGGAATCCTCGCTCTTCAAGCTCACTATGCTCAAGCTCACTTCCAATACTCTCCGCCACGCGCCCATAATCACGAAATGTGAGCTGTGCGCTAACCATGACAAAAATCCCCGAGAGAATATCTCGACTGTTAAGATGGTAGCTACGCAAAAAATGGCGATAGGCATTATCAAAATCCCCCATTTGCGCGTAAGATAGTCCCAAATTGTAATGGAGAATCGCATGATTTGGATACTCTTGCACGACCGCCTTCATAAGCTCATTCGCCGCACGAGTATTGTTGCGTAAAACCTCCTTGAGTGCGCGCGCGATATTGAGATTGACCTTTGAGATTGTTGAACCTTTCACAAGGACATCTTTTGCCTCTTCAATGTCATTAAGGAGCATATTTACGCCACCTTGCCTAATAAAAAGTAACGCCTGATCTGCGTCAAAAACCTTATAGGGCGCGTAGTAGAACAAAATCTTATAAGCGATTAAGCGACGCGTGGAAAAATCTTGCCAAAATCGCTTCTGTGCCTCATGCACGTCAAAAAGCTCCTCTTTTAGGCGTGTTTTAATCGGATAAATTGAAGCAACCTCCTGTTCATCTTCCCCTGTATATTTATCCAAAACAGCCGCCACATCGGCAAGATTCCCAAGCTTGTTATCCACAAGTGCAAGTGCCATGTAAGGAGTAGGAGTTTTATCCCCATGCTCGATTTGCCGTATGAGATAGGTTTGAGCATTCCGATACTCTCCTATGCGCGCATACAAAAGGGCTAAATCAAGAAAATCCTCACTTTTTGCGCTCCGCTCGAGGAATCGGAGGGCATTTTGATTATCACCATAATAGAGATGAAGCTTTGAGAGCAGATGATCTACTTCACTCGAATAATGGGTGTTTTGAAAGTGCGTCAAAGGAGAAATCGCCTCAAAATAGTGCCCCTTGTAATATTGCACCAGCGCATAAAGATAGGGGTAGAGGGGAAGTGCCGCGGAATCGCTCAAATATGCCTCCGCAAGATCTACGTAGTAGTGATAGAGGGGCTGGTTGTTGAGCCAAAAAGCACACATCGCGGCATTAACCGCACTCATCGCCCGATCTTCTCCAGATTCAATCGCCTTTTGGAATGAAGCAAGCGCGCGCTCATAGTTCTTCTCATCCGCTTGAGCGACGCCTAGATTGAAATTTGAAAGCGATTCTGAAAAGCTTGAGATATTTTCATAAAGATTAAGTGCCTCGCCTCGCTCACCCTGCATGTAGAGGAGGTTTGCCTTTTTAATCATCATCTCAAGGCTAGAGACATCGACAGGGCGATTATCAAGCGTAATGGAGCTCAAAATCTTACGCTCGCCCTCAAGTGTGCTGGGCGATTCTTGTGCTTCTTCTTCTGTTTCTCCCCCAAAGGACACCACAAGAATCACGATTCCAAAAACTAAAAACAGCACGCCTGCAATGCTAGCGAAAAGGTATCGCTTGTCTTGACGCACCTTTTGCAGGAATCGAGGGAAAAATCCTAACCGCTCCTCTGATTCCTTAGATTGCTCCTTTTTGGGCGCGCCAACCTCTAACGCAAGGTCATTTTCCTCGCCATCAAGGCGTATTACATTCCCACTTTCATTCTCCTCAGGCATCTCTTCCTAAGCCCTCCTAATTTACAGATACGGGCGCAACACTTCAGGAATCGTAACGCTCCCATCGCGGTTTTGGTAATTCTCCATAATCGCCACAATCGTCCGTCCTACCGCAAGTGAAGAGCCATTAAGCGTATGCACAAGATGATTTTTTTTATTTTCATCTTTGTAGCGGATTTTGGCACGGCGCGCTTGGAAATCCCTTGTATTCGAGATTGAGCTAATCTCTCGATAGCAATTCTGTCCGGGTAACCACACCTCAATATCCACGGTATTGCTCGCGCCAAAGCCCAAATCCCCACTGCAAAGCTGCATCAAACGATGAGGCAAGCCTAGCGAAGTGAGCAAATCAGAGGCGCACGCGATCATCTTTTGCTGAATTTCATCGCTGTGCTCAGGGCGCGTAAGCGCGACTAGCTCAACCTTGTCGAATTGATGTTGGCGTATGATTCCCCGCGTGTCACGCCCTGCACTCCCTGCTTCTTTACGAAAGCACGGTGTATGCGCAGTCATAAGAAGAGGCAGATTCTCACACGCGATAATCTCGTCGCGATAGAGATTAGTGAGCGTCACCTCCGCGGTGGGAATCAAATAGAGCTCATGCCCGCGCATTTTCTCCCCGCTAGGACGCTCCTCGCTGCCCTCCTCTAGAATTTCGGAAACTTTAAAAAGATCCTCCTCAAATTTTGGCAACTGCCCCGTCCCAAGAAGCGTCTCTCTATTTACAATCGCCGGTGTAGCGACCTCTTCAAAGCCCCTTGAGCGATTAAAATCCAACATGTAATTAATGAGCGCACGCGATAAGCGCGCTCCCTCGCCACGAAGCACGGAGAATCGACTCTTAGCAAGCTTCACGCCCCGCTCAAAATCAATCCAGCCATTCCCCTGCGCGAGCTCCCAATGCTCCTTTGGGGCAAAATCAAATGCACGCGGCTCAAGCACGCGCTTTAGCTCGCGATTCTCGCACTCATTTGCTCCACAGGGCGTGTGATCATCAGGGAGATTGGGAATCACAAGCAACAACTCCTCAAGCTCGCTCTCAAGGTGCGCTACGCAAGGAAGCATCTCGCCCAGACGCTCCTTTAGGGAATCCAGCTCACTTTTTAGAGAATCGACCGCCTTGCCCGCACGCTTATACTCTCCAAAGAGCTTAGACTTTGCATTCTGCTCTGCTTGAAGCTCCTCACTCTCGCGCTTTAGTGCTCGATATCTCTCTGCTAGATTCCTGCTATTCTCAATGAGCTCCGCATCTAGACACCGCCTCTTCAGACGCTCCTCAACGTATTCAAAATCATTAACGAGCAACTTCAAATCAATCATGGCTTCTCTCTAAAATTTCTAAAGTTTAAAACGCGCGCCATGATAGCCCGAGTGCGATAAATTCCCCATAAAATCAATACATATTGTAGGGAATCGAAGCATCAGGAAAACTGCTATCCTGCCTCTCCCATAGCGTTTTATCTTTGCCTCTATGCCCGCAGAGAATATCGCCTTTAATCGCCATGCAGGTAAGCCCTGCACCCACGCCCGCACCGACTAAAAATGCATCTGCCTTAGGGCTAATACACCCACCCAAAAAGAGCACTCCTGCACCCAAAAAGAGCCACCTCAACATCAAAACTCCTTCAAGTTTCAGGGGAATCCTAGCCCCTCCCACACATTTCTTAAGAATTTTAGGCTACTTAAGCATTTGCCGTTCCACTCGGTAATATTAACCTTTTTTCAACTTCTTTAAGGTAGCATTCCGCACGTTTTTGTCTCCAAAATACCACACGATTCTCAACGATTCCCGCGGGAATCGCACGGAATATTAAGGATTTTTACCATGTTTGGTATGGGCTTTGCCGAGATTATCCTCATCGTGATTGTCGCCGTCATTTTCTTGGGACCAGAGAAGCTCCCCCAAGCCATGGTAGATATTGTGAAATTCTTCCGTGCTTTCAAAAAGACCATTAGCGATGCAAAAGATAGCCTTGATCGCGAGATTAATATCAGCGAGATTAAGCAAGAAGCTCTAGCTTACCAAAAAAGCCTCAAAGCAGACGCAAATAAGCTTACACAAGGGCTAAAGCTTGATGATTTGAGCTCTGTCCTTGAGGAATCGACCAAAGAGAAGCTCCATACAGGAGAGAAAAAAAGCGCAGAGGATCGCACCCACACACAAGAAAAACCCCAACACGCTTCCATTCCAAAAGCCCGTGGCAGTGAGCTAGATTTTAAAAATTCCACGCCAAAAGATGAAAAATCTAAGGAATCGCCCCATGTTTGATGAGATCAAGCCTCATATCCAAGAGCTGCGCACCCGCTTAATTAACGCAATTATCGCGCTTTTTGTTGCCTTTTTTATCTGCTTTTTCTTCTGGGAGGGAATCTTAGAGTGGATGATCGCTCCGCTAAAATCCGCACTGCCCGCGGGAAGCAACGTCATTTTCACCGAAGTGGGCGAGGCGTTTTTCACCGCGATTAAAGTCTCGTTTTTTAGCGCATTCATGTTCTCGCTACCTGTGATTTTTTGGCAGTTATGGCTCTTTGTCGCGCCGGGTCTTTATCAAAATGAAAAAATGCTTATCCTCCCTTTTGTCTTCTTTGGGACACTTATGTTCGTGTTGGGCGCACTTTTTGCCTATTACATTGTCTTTCCTTTCGGATTTACCTATCTCATCAATTTTGGGAGCACGCTCTTTACCGCACTGCCTAGCGTGGGCTTTTACGTTACGTTTTTTGCCAAGCTTATGATTGGCTTTGGGATTGCTTTTGAGCTCCCCGTGGCGACATTTTTCCTCGCAAAAATGGGGCTGGTGACTGATAGGACACTGCGGGATTTTTTCAAATACGCCGTGGTGCTGATTTTTATCCTAGCGGCGATTCTCACGCCTCCTGATGTGATTACGCAGTTCATGATGGCGATTCCTCTAATTTTTCTCTACTGGGTCTCGATTTTGATTGCGAAATTCATCAATCCTGACACGACCCAAACTTCCGATGAATAACAATCCTTACGCGCTCTCCTCCTATGATTACGCGCTCCCTAGTGAGCTCATTGCCTCTCATCCGATTGTGCCAAAGCAGAGGGCGCGTCTGCTTGTTTATGATCGAGAAAGCAGAGAGATTATCCATGCCACTTTTTTAGATTTTAGGCGATACATTCCGCGCGATTCCCTGCTTGTCTTTAATGACACTAAAGTGATTAAAGCTCGTGTTTTTGGGCACAAAGAGAGTGGTGGCAAAGTCGAATTGCTCTATCATCGCGCTTTAGATGAGGGGCGATTTTTGTTTCAAATCCGTGGCAAAGTCCATCTACATCAAACGCTCCTCCTCCCCGGGGGAATCCTAGCCACCATACACACCCTAAGAGACGAAGGAATGCGCGAAGTCTCCCTCCGCTCCTCAAATGAAGTGCTGAGGCTTCCAAAGCTCCTTGAATGGCTGCAATCCTACGGACATGTCCCCCTCCCTCCCTACATCAAGCGCGAAGATGACACGAGCGATTCCCTAGAGTATCAGAGCGTTTTTGCAAAGCATCTTGGGGCGGTCGCTGCACCTACGGCATCACTACATTTTGACCAAAGCGATATGGAACAGCTTTTAAGGCTCCCGCATGCATTTGTGACGCTACATGTGGGCGCGGGGACGTTTTTAGGTGTGGAGTGCGAAGATATCAGGAAGCACCGCATGCATTCTGAATATTTTGTGATTCCTGCACAGAGCGCAAAAGCCATCGATGAAGCGTCCAAAGTCCTTGCGATCGGCACGACCGCGGCACGCACGGTGGAGTATTACGCCCGCACCAAAAAGCGCGAGGGCGCATGCGACCTCTTCTTACACCCCGGGAATCGGGCGCAAAAAGTAACCTCGCTTCTTACGAATTTCCACCTGCCAAAATCCACGCTCCTCATGCTTGTAAGCGCGTTTGTCGGACTAGAAGAGTGCCAGAGAATCTACGCAGAAGCCATCAAAGAGCACTACCGCTTCTACTCCTATGGCGATGGAATGCTAATCCTATGAGCCTGCAACCCCTGCTAAAAGCACACAAAATCCCGTGCGATTCCTCGCTTTTAGAGCGGCTTGAATGCTACACTCAGATACTTTTGGAGTGGAATCGCACCCACAATCTAAGTGGCGCAAAAACGCCTAGCGAGGTGCATAAAAATATCCTTGATTCCCTCTATCCGCTAGGTTTTTTGCCAAAAAATTTGCAAGAAAATCTCACGAGCTGCACTGACATAGGGAGCGGGGCAGGATTCCCAGCGATTATGCTCGCAAGTGCGATTCCTCATGTGCATTTTCATCTCGTAGAGCCCCGCATGAAGCGAGCAGGATTCCTCCATTTTGTCGCGCTTGAGATGGGAATTAGCAACCTCACAATCCACCGTATGCGTATCGAGGAGCTGCGCCTAAATGCCCCCAGCCTCATCACTTCACGCGCACTCACGAGCGCGCCCCTGCTACTTAAACTCTGCGCGCATATTCTTAGCCCAAGCACCGCAATCCTCCTCTATAAGGGCGAGCAAAGCAGCGAGGAGATGAGCGAGCTTGCGGGCTTCACTCTGATGGGCAATCTAGGCACTCGTCGCTATTTTTTCAAACAAGGAGCGAAATCATGGGAAGATTGATACTTTTAGCCCTTTTGGCGGCTTTTATCTATTATGTTTTTATTCGCAAGCCAAAAGAGTTGCGAGAAGAAAGGGGCGAAAATGGCGAAAAAGCAGAGGAGATTATGCTTGAATGCGATCGATGTGGCGTGTATGTGAGCAAGCAGGAATCGTTCATCGTCGATGGGAAGTTTTACTGCTCCAAAGAGTGTGCGCAAGTCAAATAGGGGGCAAATATGCTAATTTTTGGTCATGAAGCGATTGTGTGTAAGAGATTTGCACACGTAAAAAGCATAGAAGAGATTCGCGCTACGAGTGCGGATCAGATCGTCTATTTTTATGAATGCGATGATATGGACTTTTGCTTATCAAAGCATTGCCACAAGGAGAAAGTCCCTTATGCGGTAAGGAGCGATTCGCTAGTGCGATTCCTCATTTATGCGCAGTTGCAAGCAAGCTTTGTTTTGGTCGATTCCCGCGTGGGAAATTTAATGCCTAGAGATGAGCATTTTCTCGAGCAAGAGCGACAAAGCCCTGTAAAGCGCATTCAAACCCTTGCCGATCACTATCTACTCGATACCAAGGTGCTCCTTGTCATTAAAGAGGAGAGAGAGATGGAACTTGCCGCATTTTTGGGGATTGATGGCGTGATATTTAGCCACTTTTTAGTGTAGAGCGCATATAATTCCGCGCACAAAAAGGGGAGATGCCCGAGTGGTTGAAGGAGCACGCCTGGAACGCGTGTAAGGTGCAAGCCTTCGAGGGTTCGAATCCCTCTCTCTCCGCCATAGGTATTCGGGCGTTAAACTTAAATTCTCACTTACAATACTCAGCCTACCTCATGACCTCTAAATCCTCTATTCATGGTGTTATTAGCGTCCGTGGAAAACAAAAGATATTCACTCACAATCATCAAAAAATACCGCAAAATATCACGAAATATTTTTTCAGCGGGGACAGATTGGGCACGCGCAAGGAGCGCAAAATGATTAAAATCCGAATTTCTATTTTGGAAAATATCAAAGATTTTTTCGTGTTCTTGGGCGCTTTGCTTATAGCGGGATATTTTACCCTCACTTCTATCTTAGCTATTCTCTCTATTTGGCTTGAATCCTTGCAGGGTATTACCGATTTTCTTGCAACCTATGGGCTTTATTTTAGCCTCATCGCACTGGGATTAGTGATAGTGTTCTATCTTTCCATACCCCTCCTAGCAGTATTATATTTCCCTTTTAAGCTACTTCAGGCGATTTTTAGCATTTTTGTAGAGTTTCTCAGCGATGAGGAGTATGAAGAGTATCTCTTAAGCCTCAAAAACCAAAGAGACAAAGCCTCCTAATCTATCAAACACGTCCGCATGCACACGCTACACTGCCCCGCGCTCGCCTTTTTATATCGCACCCCGATTCCCGCTTGTGTGTCGATTCTCGCCCCAATAAAATATTCTTTAAATTAAAAAGATATATCTTGCTTTAAGCGCAAAATCGCTAGGATCGCTCGTCTTTGTTGCTCGGACACTTCGTTTGCATATCATAAAAAGGGGGAGTTCATGTTTAAATCAATGAGCATCGGCACGAGACTTATTTTAATGAATGTGCTAATTGTCTCTTTCGCACTGATTTCGCTTGTTTCAATCACAGCGGTTCGGACATTTTCCTATTCCAAAGAGAGTAGCGACCTCTACCTAAAGAGCCTCGCGCGCAGTAAAGCATCCGATGTGGAGAGCTTCCTTAGCGGTGCGCTTGGGACAGCCAAAACTCTAGCACAAAGCCTTCAAGGAGCCAGAGCAAAAGATGACAACGCACTGTCACCTCAAGAGCTTGCAGATATGATTGCGGGAATCGCTAAAGATAATCCTGATTATGTCGGCGTATGGCTATTCGCCGATGGTAAACTCTATCCAAATGAGCCGAGCCCTGCCAATCAGTTCCCGTGGAATAATAATGGGCGATTCGCCGTCTATGCTTCACTTGAGAGTGATGGGAGTGTAGATTTAGATCTTGAGAACGACTTCTATAATAAACCTTACTTCACTGGCCCTAGAGATAGCAAGCTACCAACGCTTACCGAGCCCTATCTCTATGTGCTTAATGGTAAGGAGATCACGATCACCACCCTCAGCGTTCCCGTTATTCACAAGGGAGAGGTAATCGCCGTCGCAGGTGTGGATATCTCACTCGAGCATTTCCAGACTACCATGGACGCGCTGAAAATCTACCAAACAGGGCACGGAATCATCATCTCTCACGATGGCACACTCATCACGCATCCACAGGAATCGCTCCGCGGTAAAAAGATGACTGAAGTCAATAAATCGCAAGAAATCGCCACACTTTTAGCCTCAATGCAACAGCGCAAAAGTGACGTCACCTCACTTGTCGCATTAGGGTCAAAGGACGTTACGCGCACAGCCATCTCCCCTGTAACGCTTGGAGGGGTGAAAAATTCATGGGGATTTCTCGTGGTCGTGCCCGAAGATGAAGTCTATGCCGAGGCGAGATCCCTGCGCAATTTTGGAATCGCGCTTGGCGCGGGCTTTATCCTGCTAGTCTCCGTTGCGATGTTCTTCTTCGCGCACTCACTCACAAAGCGAATCGGCAACGTCAAAAACTATTTGGAGCGATTCTTCGCCTACATCAATAAGGAGGGCGAGCGGCTTTTGCCCATTGCAATCGCGCAAAACGATGAAATCGGTGCGATGGGTCGCATGATCAACGAGAATATCGCCCGCACGGAAAACGCTCTAAAGAAAGATTCAGAAGCCGTAGCGGAGTCACTAAAAGTCGTTGAGAGCGTCAAAGCGGGGAATCTTGACAAAAAAATCAACTCCATTCCCGCTAGCCCAGAGCTACAACAACTCCGAAGTGTGCTCAATGAAATGCTCACAAGCCTTCAAGAGCGCGTCGCTAGCGATCTTAACGTCCTTTCAGACGTGCTTCGCTCCTATGCGAATATGGACTTCCGACCTCACCTTGACAACCCTAGTGGCGAGGTGGAGCGCATTGTCTCTTCGCTCGGAGGTGAGATTAAAAACATGCTAAAAACAAGCCAAGCGCAGGCGGATTCGCTTAATAGCAGCTCCACGCGCCTCAAAGAATCGATGAAAACCCTCTCTCAAGGGGCGAATGCGCAAGCCGCCTCTTTGGAGCAATCTGCCGCAGCCATTGAGCAGATGAGTAGCTCCATGCAGATGGTGAGCGAGCGCACGGGCGATGTAATTCGTCAGAGTGAAGAGATTAAAAGCGTGATTGGAATCATTCGAGACATCGCTGATCAGACAAATCTGCTTGCACTCAACGCTGCGATTGAAGCCGCAAGGGCTGGAGAGCATGGACGAGGATTTGCTGTCGTCGCTGATGAAGTGCGAAAATTAGCCGAGCGGACACAAAAGAGCCTCGGTG
>JBQMYQ010000048.1:0-11226 GCA_052173415.1 Wolinella sp.
TTCCTCTTCGCGCGTAAGGGCATATATAGAGAATACCACCATAGCAAAAAGCACCGCAGCTGCGGCAACGACGAGCATTATCTTTTTAGATTGTGTCGATTTTAGTGCCTCTTCATCGCTTATTAGCAGGTCATCAAGATCTCTTCTATCGTCCATATTTTCTCCTAATTTTTTATGAGATTTTACAATCCTTTGGCGTTACATGTGTTTCGCCCATGACGAACCTCGCTCCTTAGCATACACGCCATAGGGAATCGCCAAGATGTTAAAATCTCGCGGTAGCTCCTGATTGGGGAACATTCTCCATTCAGTCGGCATTTTTTGCGACAGCTTCATAGAGAGGGTCTTGCCGAGCTGATAGGCTTCTTGCAAAGTTGTGTGCCCTTTATGAATATAGAGGTGCAGGCGACCCGGAGTGCGCGAATTATAAGCAGTAAAATTCATAAATCCCTCCTCGCGGAGTAGCAGTTGCGCGCGGTGCCAAAAGCGCTCCGGACTGCGACCATTATAATCAATGACAATATTCTCGACATGATCGCGCTCATTAATAAGCGAGTGGGAGATGGAGATTTCGCCCTTTAGGTGCTGCTGAATGAGAGTGCGCGTAAGCGGGGCATCGACGCGCTCGTATTTGTTATAAAACGTGCGCCCATTAAAGAGCACTTTCTGCCCGATTCCCTCACATCTGCGCCAGTAGTGACTTTCGATCATCTTAATGAGCTTAAGCTCCATGTCGCTTACCATGCTCCCCCCTTCTTCAGAATCTAAATAATGCCCCCAAATATCCTAAAAAATCGCCCGATCATACACGGGGAATCGAGCCGCAAACTCCGCAATCTCTTGCTTGATTGTGGCATGTTTTTGTGAATTATTCACCTCATCGAGCACATCGGCGATTTTGTTAGTGATAAATTCAAATTCTGCCTCTTTCATGCCCCGTGCAGTGAGTGCAGGCGTGCCGATTCTCACGCCACTCGTGATAAATGGGCTACGCTTCTCACCTGGGACAGTATTTTTATTGACCGTGATTCCCGCATCGCCTAGAGCCTTATCCGCGTCCTTGCCACTAAAATCCCTATCAAGGAGCGAAACAAGCACGAGGTGATTATCCGTCCCACCGCTCACTAGGCTGTATCCACGCTCAAGCAGCACGCGCGCGAGCACTTTAGCGTTGGCTTTAATCTGCTTGGCATAGAGTTTCCATTCGGGTTTGAGATTCTCGGCGAATCCTACGGCTTTAGCAGCAATGACGTGCATGAGCGGCCCGCCTTGAATACCCGGGAAGATTGCTTTGTCAATCTTTTTCGCCAACTCCTCGTCATTAGTGAGAATCATACCTCCGCGCGGACCTCGGAGCGTCTTGTGCGTCGTGGTCGTAACTACGTGACAATGCGGGAAAGGATCGGGATATTCGCCCGCTACCACAAGCCCCGCCACGTGTGCTACATCGCCTAAAAGCAGCGCGCCTACGCTATCGGCAATCTCTCTAAATCGCTTGAAATCCAGCTCCCTCGCATAGGCACTAAAACCGCAGACGATGATGTTTGGCTTCACGATTTGCGCGATTTGCGCCACTTTGTCATAATCAATCCAGCCATCAAGCTCCACGCCATAAGAGAAGCTCTGATAGATTTGCCCGCTCGTGCTAACCTTCGCGCCGTGCGTGAGATGTCCGCCATGGCTCAAATCCATGCCCAAAATCCGATCATTTGGCTTAAGCAAAGCTGTATAAACCGCGCTATTGGCTTGACTGCCCGAATGAGGCTGGACGTTTGCGAAGTCGCACTTAAAGAGCTTTTTAGCGCGCGTAATGGCGATCTCTTCAATCTGATCAACAAACTCGCAACCGCCGTAATATCGCTTATACGGATAGCCCTCGGCGTATTTGTTCGTCAGCACGCTTCCCATGGCTTCCATGACTGCAGGGAAAGTAAAATTCTCGCTCGCAATCATCTCCAGATGGCTATTTTGGCGCGCAAACTCCTTATTGATTAGCTCAAAAACCTCTCTGTCGTTACTCTCTAGCGCGTAATTCATTGCTCGTTGTCCTTTAGAATAGTGTATTCGCTCTTGGTAACCTTAAGCGCGGGGAATAGGATTACATCTTTGATGGAGCGGTTGTTTGTGAGGAGCATCACGAGGCGATCAATCCCGATTCCCTCGCCTGCAGTGGGGGGCATGCCATGTCCGAGTGCCCATACATAATCTTCGTCCATGTGCTGTGCCTCCTCATCGCCGGCATTTTTTGCTACGACTTGCGCGCGGAATCGCTCCAGCTGATCAAGCGGGTCATTAAGCTCGCTAAAGCCGTTGCTAATCTCCTTGCCCCCGATAAAAAGCTCAAATCTATCGGCAATTTGGGGATTTTCATCATTGCGTCTAGCCAGTGGGCTAATCTCAATGGGAAAATCCGTGATAAAGGTCGGATTGATGAGCTTCTCCTCCACTAGCGCATCAAACGCCTCAGCCTGCAAATGCCCAATGTCTAGGTTGTTTTCAAGCTTGATTCCCGCGCCGGTTAGATATTCGCGCAATTTTGCGCAATCCTCCATGACCTCATAGGGCACTCCGCCGATTTTATGGAGCGCATCTTTGTAGGTAATGCGCAAAAAGGGCTTGGAGAAATCAATCATATCCTCGCCATGAGGCAGGATTTTAGGCAGGTTGAGCTGTGCGAGGAGGTAGGCAAAAAGCTCCTCAGTCAGATCCATAAGCTCGTGATAAGTTTTATACGCCCAGTAGAACTCAATCATGGTGAATTCGGGGTTGTGCGAATGATCCATGCCCTCATTGCGGAAATTGCGATTAAGCTCAAAAACTGCCTCAAAGCCCCCGACAATGAGCCGCTTCAGATAGAGCTCAGGCGCGATTCTTAGGTAGCGATCCACATCTAGGGCGTTGTGATGTGTGATGAATGGTTTTGCATTTGCGCCACCGGGAATTGGGTGCATCATCGGAGTTTCAACCTCCAAAAAGCCCCTGTTTTCGAAGAATCGGCGCACATTTGAGATGATTTGGCTGCGCATTTTGAAGGTCTCTTTGACCTCGGGATTCATAATTAAATCCAAATATCTCTGACGATAGCGAAGCTCCACATCGACGAGCCCGTGGTATTTTTCAGGGAGCGGGACGATGGCTTTGGTGAGGATTTTCATCGTGCGTGCATGCAGGCTTAGCTCGCCCGTGCGGGTAACAAAAGGGAAGCCACTCACCGCGACAATATCGCCTACTTCAGCGAGCTTTTTTAGGGTTTTAAACTCCTCTCCCAGCTCATTTTGCGAAAAATAGATCTGCAAGATTCCGCTCTCATCTTCGAGCTTCGCAAAGGCTGCCTTCCCCATGTGGCGCAGGAATCTAATGCGTCCGACGATGGATTCCTTGGCACTTTCATCTTTTTTCTCCTCACTCTCGCACTCTTTAAGCGGGGCAAATTTGGACAAAAATTCCGCATTTGTTATGGTGCGAGCAAGCTTGTTGTCATAAGGATTCCCGCCTGTTTCTTGTAGCTCGCGCCCTTTTTGTATCCTCTGCTGAATGTATTGATTGGAAAACAATGCCGCCCCTTTTATTCTGCTTGCGGAATGGGAATCACCCGCTCTTCTTCTGGGATTTTTGTCAAGGAATCAAGCTTGATCACTTCGCTCCCCACCATAAGCAAAACTGGATAAAGGACGCTAGAGCTGGTGTAGCGTTTGAGATTTGAATTGATAATCTCGATGTTTGAGAGGGCATAGACAATGATAGAAAAGATGACGAAAATCTTGCCTGAAGCAAAGAGGAATCCAAGCAGGCGATCAGCTCCACTCAGCGAGCTTGCTCGCACAAGACGTAGCACAATCTCCGCCACAAGGAGCATCGCAATCCAAAAAAGCGCAAGAATCGCCACAAAGCCAGCGAGATTCAGAGCCGCTTGATTCTCAAAAGCATAAAGATTCCGACCGATCCATTCGCCCATTACATCAGAATAGCGCGAAGCGAGGAAAACGCCACCCACAATCCCACTCAAGCCAAAAAACTCGCGCACAAGTCCGTTAATAATTCCCTTTAACCCCAAAAGCACCGTCAAAGCAACGACGACGATGTCAATATAACTGACCCCTTCCATAGCTCCACACATCTCCAAAACAGCTCCGTGCCACAATGTATGCAGACTGCGGAACCTTAATCTTGCAGGAATCTTACAACATCTATCCTAAAATCTTTTATGATAAGATTTTTGGCACCAAAGGAGACAAGATGGCAGCAAAAGAGCATATATTTGACATATCCGCAAAGCTCAACATGCAGGAGCTCAAAAATGCACTAGATCAGTGCGAACGCGAGATCTCCACTCGCTTTGATTTCAAAGCGGATAAATTTAAAGAGATTATCTTAAACGAAAAAGAGAAGAGCGTTACGCTCCATGCAAGCAGTGAAAACAAGATTGATGCGATCAAAGATGTGCTTGATGGCAAGCTCATTAAGCGCGATTTACCGATTAAGTGCCTCAAGGAATCGCGCCGTGAAAGTGCTACAGGTGGTAGCGTGCGGGTAGTTTATGCGATTAATGATGTGCTCACGCAAGAGATCGCCAAAGAGATTGTGCAGATTATTAAGGATCAGAAATTCAAAGTCCAAAGTGCCATTCAGGGCGATGAAATCAGGGTAAAATCCAAAAATATTGATGATTTGCAAGCCGTGATTGCCCATTTGCGCACGCTAGAGTTTGATGTGCCGCTTAGTTTTGGGAATTTCCGCTAGTTTTGAGTCTGTAAATTCGTGGGAATCCTAGCCCATTTCTTACCCATGCGCGAGCCTTTTGGCATATTTTTTCGCGCGCAATTTTTGCCAAAAAACATAGCTTCCGCGCTATTTGCCGCTTGTGCATTTTCGCTTTTTATCTATCTTTACCATTTTGGTGTGCGCTTAGATTTTATCTATTCGCCCCTTGCACTGCTCGCACTTTATCTGTTTTTACGACTTTCGCCACATGCGGGGCTATTTTTTGGCTTTTTTGTGGGAATCGCATGGTTTTACTGGATTGCGCTAAGTTTTAGGTATTATCACTTTGCCTATCTAATTCCCCTGGTCATCGTGGGAATCGGGCTTGTTTATGGGCTTATTTTTCTGTTTCTTTTGGCGTTCAGAGCTCCCATCATGCGTGCATTGTGGTTGCTTTTATGCAGTTTTATTGCACCCTTTGGATTTGATTGGCTTGTGCCAGAAATCATGCTGCTCCCAAGTCATTTCTCCACCTCAAAAAGTGCGTTTGCCCTCGTGCTTTTTGCCCTTTTGCTTTTTATCTATTTGCCCAAGCGATTCATGCGCTTTCTCGCGCTTTTGCCCCTGTTTTTCGCGCTTCATACACCCAAAAATCCGCCGATTCCCCTTCCTGATATTTTGCTTGTAGAGACACAGCTGCCTCAAGGAGTGCGCTGGGATAAAGCGCGAAGAAGTGTCGTAATTAGCGAGAATCTAGCAGAGATTAATCGCGCGATTCTTGAAGGTAGGCATGCGATTTTATTCCCGGAGACCGCCTTTCCTCTCGCGCTTAATTTAGAGCCCGCACTTCTTGAGATTTTGCTACAAAAAAGCGAGCAAATTGCGATTATCACGGGTGCGCTGAGGGTTGAGGGCGGGAGGGTTTTTAACTCCACTTATCTTTTTAGTCAGGGCAAAATGCAGCATGCGGATAAGATTGTTTTGGTTCCTTTTGGTGAGCGTATTCCACTGCCTAGATTCCTAGCAGATCCTCTTAATAAGCTGTTTTTTGGCGGGGCGGAGGGGTATGAGAGCGGAGGTAGTGAGCCCTCGAGTTTTGAGATTGCAGGCGAGAAGTTTCGTAATGCGATATGTTATGAAGCGACTAGCGATAAGATATATAAAAATTATCCAAAATTTATGCTCGCAGGGAGCAATAATGCGTGGTTTTATCCAAGCATCGAGCCAAGCTTACAGCGGCTACTCATGGGATATTATGCACAAAAATATGGGACGACTATTTTTCATTCTGCGAACTATTCAAAAAGTGAAGTAATCACGCCTTATTAATCATACTAGGAATATCGACCCCAAAAACATATCGGGAATCCAAGCCTTCTCAAGGAGTTGTCTTGTTCGCGCACTGCCTTGCGATTTCCGCAGTGCGGACTTCTCTAATCGCGCTTACTTTGATTTCACCCGGGAATTGCACCCTCGCTTCAATCTCTCGGGCAATCTCTTGGGCGATGAGCGTGCTCTCCTCATCATTTAGCAGCTCTGCATTGACGATCACGCGCACTTCGCGTCCTGCACTGATTGCATAGGCTTGACGCACACCATAGTGTTCCAGTGCGATTCCCTCAATCTCTTGCATGCGCTTTAAAAAGCTCTCCATGACCTCGCGCCGCGCTCCTGGACGAGCCGCAGAGAGAGCGTCAGCGGTGCATACTGCGGCACTTTCGATACTTTGAGCCTCCTCATGACCGTGGTGCGCGAATATGGCGTTAATCACGACGGGGTGCTCTTTGTAGCGTTTGCAAACCTCCGCGCCTAAATCAACATGACTACCTGCGAAATCATGCGTGAGAGCCTTGCCTATATCATGCAAAAGCCCCGCGCGCCTTGCAAGCCTTGAATCCCCGCCAAGCTCCCCTGCGATAATGCTCGCAAGGTGTGCAACCTCCAGCGAGTGCCCGAGTGCGTTTTGCCCGTAGCTTGCGCGATATTTGAGCCGCCCGATGAGCTTTTTAATCTCGGGATGAATGTATCCAAGCTCCAAATCAAGTGCGATATTTTCGCCCTCTTTGAGCACCTCCTCTTCAAACTCCTTGACCACTTTTTGATAGATCTCTTCGATTCTTGAGGGGTGGATTCTCCCATCTTCCACCAACGCTTCGATCGTGCGCGTGGCAATGGCGCGGCGATAGAGGTTGAAGCTGCTAAGCACGATCTCTCCGGGTGTGTCATCAATAATCAAATCCACGCCTAAAATCATCTCAAAAGCTCGAATATTGCGCCCTTCTTTACCGATAATGCGCCCTTTGTGCTCATCGCTAGGCAGATGAATGACATTGACCAGTCGTTCCGCGGCAAACTCCCCGGCAAAGCGCGTCGTCGCCTGCGCGAGGATATAATTCGCTCGCCTTCGCCCCTCTTCTTTAGCTTCTTTTTCATATTTGCGCACGATTTTGGCGATCTCTGCGCGAGATTCCTCGGTTGCCTTTTGGAGCGCGAGATTCCTCGCTTCCTCCTGCGTAAGCCCTGCAACATGCGACAAAAGTGCGAGCGATTCCTGTAGTTTTGCCTGATAATCGCTTTTGAGCTTTTCAATCTCTTGGCATTGGTTTGCCAGCTTCAGACGCTCCTCGTTGATCGCGTCATTTTTGCACTCTAGTTGCTGCTGATTCCTTGCTTCTTGCTTCTCTAGCTTGTATTGAAGCCTTTCGTATTCTTTTATAACCCTTTGCGTCTCGCGCTCATATCGATTCTTGGCCTCTAGCTCAATCTCTCTTGCTTTGATTTTTGATTCCTGCAAAAAGAGCTCTGCCTCATGCTCGATCGCTTTCGCTTTCGCCTTAGCCTTTTCGATATGGATTTTGTAGTTGGCGTGATGAACTTTTCTTGCAATTAAAAAGGTCGCTCCTCCCGAGAGCAATGCGGAGAGAAGCGAGCCTGATACGATCCACTCTATCATCTGTTTTACCCTTTAATAGGGCTATGTCCGCGGTAATAATCAGGTCAGCTTGAATATCATACCTTTGTGTGATAATTTCGTGAGAAAGGCATAGGTCGCGGGCGATAAAAATAGTGATTGGTCTATTTTGCAAACGAGAGAAAAATCGATCATACATTCCCTTCCCATAGCCTATTCTGCGTAACTTTCTATCTATGCCGACGATAGGAATCACAGCGACATCAACCCTGTGATGATTAAAATATGAAAATAAAGGCTCTTTGACACCGAATTTCTTCCTAAGAAGCGGTAAGCGCAATGCTACCATTTTGAAACTAACATCTTGCATAAAAGGCAAATAAAGGCGTTTTTTGGGCTGTTTTTTGCGAAAATATTCAATCGTGGGGCGAATATCTGCCTCGATTCCCAGCGGATGGAAAAATAGAATACTCTTTGGTTTTAGTGCATTTAGCGTCTCAATAAGTGCGCGATTAATGCGGGAATCGACGGAATACACAGACATAGAGCGTGCCACTTTTTTGAGTTTCACAAGCGATTTGTGTCTGAACTCCGCTTTGTCGCACTTAAGCATGAGAAATGCCTTTATTTGGGGCTTTTGTAAAATCAATTATAATACGCACCATCTATTTTGGAGATTTTAGAGGATTTTTAATGAGAGTGCATTTATTGGGATTTTTCGCAGTGATTTTTGGTCTATTTTTTGTAGGTTGCGAGAATAGCGATATGGAGACCTTGGGCATCAAAAGTGAAATCATTACGCAAAAACATGCGGGGAATCTAGGGAAATTTGCACTAGAGCTAAGCGATGGAAGTGTGCTAAAGGTCAATAAGCGTGAAAAAGAGCTTTTCTTTGAAGGAGAAGAGGGCAAGGCGGTGCTCTTACTCTTCTTTGCGACGTGGCGCGCGCAGTGTAAGGCGGAGATTCCCCATTTGGTTAATCTCAAAAATAACTACAAAAATAGCCTTGAAATCGTAGGAATCCTCACGGAAGATACGCGCAGTGCCGAAGAGATGCGACGTTTTGTGGAGACGTTTGAGATTAATTTCAAAATCGCCATCTCAGATGAAAATCAAAAGCTCGCCAAAGCCCTTGGGGGAATCCCAAGCATCCCTTTCATGATCCTCTACAATCCAAAGGGCGAATATGTCAATCACTACATCGGAATCGTGCCTGAAGAGATGCTTGAGTTTGACATTAAGCGCGCACTAAGGGAGCAGCGATGATTGCGCGGATATTAGGCAAGAGTATCGAGGGAATCCACGCACTCATACCCAAACGCTCGCCAAAAATCCACAAAGATCTTCTTGAAGAGGTGCTAATCGCCTCGGATATGGAGTATGAGCTTGTGGAGAGCTTGCTTAGGAAACTGGGCGAAAAGGTAAGCCGCAATGAGCTTGAGGTGGTGTTGTATCGGATTTTACGCGGGGAGAGTTATTATGATCGGCTTACTCCCAAAAGCGTGGAATCTAAACCCTGCGTGACGCTTGTTTTGGGCGTGAATGGCGCGGGAAAAACCACGACCATCGCAAAGCTCGCGACCTTGTATAAAAAGCAGGGCAATAGTGTGATTTTAGGCGCGGGGGATACCTTTCGTGCTGCGGCGATTGAGCAGCTTAAGCTCTGGGCGCAGAGGCTTACAATTCCCATTGTTCACACACAACAAGGACACGATCCGAGCGCGGTCGCGTATGACACGATCACTTCGGGAATCGCGCGTAAAATTGACCACATCATCATCGATACGGCGGGGCGATTGCACAATCAAACCAACCTCAAAAACGAGCTATTAAAAATCGCGCGGACGTGCGATAAAGCCCTAAAAGGCGCACCTCATCAAAAGCTACTCATCATCGATGGCACGCAGGGGAGCTCCGCAATCGCGCAAGCAAGGATATTTCACGATACGCTAGGGGTGGATGGGATTATTGTTACCAAGCTTGATGGCACGTCTAAAGGGGGCGCAATCTTTTCGATTATTAGCGCGCTTCGCGTGCCGATTCTTTACATCGGCATAGGCGAGGGTGCGGAAGATTTGGTGGCATTTAATGAAGATGAATATATAAAAACCCTTCTTGATGCGATATTTGCATGAATGCACCTAAGAACTCAAAGAAAAAGAGCGTGCTTTTTGAGTGCCAGCACTGCGGATTCCAGAGTGTGAAATGGCTCGGGAGATGTAGTCAGTGTGGCGCGTGGGAGAGCTTTATCGAGCTTAATGAAAGGCAAATTAAGTCGCTTAAAAGTAGTGGTCTAACAGCCAAAAACGGCGCGATTCCCACGCCTATCACAGAGATTAAGCAAGAGAGCGTGCTGAAATACTCCTCCTGCGAAGCGGAGCTGGACATTGTGCTAGGCGGAGGAATCGTCTCAGGTGGGCTCTATCTCGTGGGTGGAAGCCCGGGTGTGGGGAAATCGACACTCCTTTTAAAAATGGCGGGGAATCTCGCCAAAACCTCACGCTCGATTCTCTATGTGAGTGGCGAGGAGAGCCTCGGGCAGATACGCGCGCGCGCAGAAAGGCTGGGTGTGATGAGCGAGCGGCTCTTTTTGCTCAATGAAATCGAGCTTGAGCGCATTCAAAGCGCGCTAAATTCGGCTGATTTTGAACTTGTTGTGATCGATTCCATTCAGACGCTCTATTCTGAACAGATCTCAAGCGCACCCGGTAGCGTCTCGCAGGTGCGCGAAGTGACCTTTGAGCTCATGCGCCTTGCCAAAGAGCGAGGGATTGCCATTTTTATCATCGGGCACATTACCAAAGAGGGCGCAATCGCAGGTCCGCGCGTGCTTGAGCACATGGTCGATTCCGTGCTCTATTTCGAGGGCGATCCATCGCGCGAATTGCGTATTTTGCGCGGGTTTAAGAATCGCTTTGGCACAACGAGCGAAGTGGGGATTTTTGAGATGACGCAGGGCGGATTAATTAGCGCAAAAGACGCTTCAAGGCTCTTTTTCAAAAAGCGACCCCCGCAAGCTGGAAGTGCGCTAAGTGTCGTGATGGAGGGGAGTAGAGCCCTCGTGCTTGAGGTGCAAGCCCTCGTGGGGGAAACAAGCTTTGGCGTGCCAAAGCGCGCTGCGACAGGCTTTGATGGGAATCGGCTCAATATGTTGCTCGCCCTTTTGGAGCGCAAACTTGAGCTTCCGCTTAATCGCTATGATGTTTTTATCAACGTCGTGGGCGGGATTAAGATCGCCGAGACTGCTGCGGATTTGGCAGTGATCGCCGCGGTGGTATCGAGCTTCCGCAATCGTCCGCTCAACAACACAACCGTTTTCATCGGTGAAGTGAGCTTGACAGGCGATATTAGGGAGGGGAATCGCCTCGATATACGGCTAAAAGAGGCGATCGCACAAGGATTTGAGCGCGCGATCGTGCCACAAAAACCACAGCAGGATTTGGGTATTAAATGCTTCGTCGTGAACGAAGTGACCAAGGTGCTTGAGTGGATGTAGGTGCTTGAATGGGCGTAGGTGCAAAGCCCTCTCTAAAATATTGAGCCTCACTCCCATTTCTTCCCTCAAACGCCTTTATTTCCATATTTTATTTTCATCATTTTTTAAGCGGGGGGGG
>JBQMYQ010000049.1:0-11153 GCA_052173415.1 Wolinella sp.
TAAGTCTAGGCGAAGGGGCGGGAATCGCCTCGGGAATCGCACTAGGAAGCTCAATCTCATCGCCATATTCGCTATAAAATCGCTCGACATTACGCACGAGAAACTTCATATCACTCAAGAGCTCTAGGCTGGAATCCTTCATAAAAAGCGTCGCAAGCTCATCATCGCAAAGAAGCTTAATAATTCCACGCTTCTCATCATAGCTGCCCACCTCAATCTCTTCGCTTCCCACTTCCCATGTTTTTCCTTGCGAATGTAAGAGGAGATTCCCGCTCCATGAGCGCAGGGGCGTTTTGAGTGTGATTCCTGATGGGGTGCGTGCTTTATCCGTGATGGAAATGCGCTCGATTCCCCTACCCTTGGAATCAAGCAGTTCATAATAGAGCTGGGCAGATTGAATAAGCTCATCAATAATATCTACTGAGATGATGTTCGCGCTCCTAGTATGGAGTGTTGTCCGTATTTGTAATAGGCGGCACATGCGCCCTCGCTACTTACCATGCAACTTCCCAGCGGATTTTGCGGAGTGCAAGCTTTGGCAAAAACTTTGCAATCAAAAGGCTTTGCAATGCCTTTTAAAATATCTCCACAACGGCACGCGGGGTGATCTTTTGCGGGCTTTTTTTGAAAAATATCGGCAAAATAGCACTCCGCGTCCCACGCTTTAAACTCCTCCTTGAGTTTGAGAGCCGAGCGGGGAATCGCCCCAAGTCCACGCCAATTAAAGCTCTCGCGCTTAGTGAAATATCGCGTGCACAATGCTTGGGCTTTGAGATTCCCCTCCATGCTAACACTACGCGCATACTCGATCTCTAAGCGCGCCTCATGCGAGACTTTCTGTGCAACGATACGCAAAATGCTCTCCATCACATCAATGGGCTCAAATCCCGCCACCACCACGGGAATCTTGAAACGCTCCACAAGGGGCACGTAAATTTTCGCCCCTGTAATGACGCTCACGTGTGAGGGCGCAAGCAGTGCATTAATTTTTGAATCCTCACTCCCTAAAATCAACTCCAACGGCTCAGGAACACAGACATGATTGACATGAAAGAGCACATTGGTAAGTTTCTCTCCCATCACGCGCTCCAAAAGAGCCGCGCTCATGGGTGTCGTTGTCTCAAAGCCGATTGCAAAATAGACGATTTTCTTATCCTCGTGCTCTTTGGCAATCTTGAGCACCTCCAAAGGCGAATAGACAAACCGCACGTCTCTCCCCTCCGCGCGAGCCCTTTGGAGCGTCCCTTTGGAGCCCGGCACTTTAATCATATCCCCAAGCGTAACGAGAATGACCCCCTCTTGCATCGCAATCTCATACGCCTCATCAATGCGCTCTTTAGGCATGACGCAGACGGGACAGCCCGGTCCGTGAATGAGCTCAATCTCGGTGCTAAGAAGCTGATTTAGCCCATATTTCATAATCGTATGCGTATGTCCACCACACACTTCCATGATTTTAAGCTTTTGAGGCAGATTCTCGGCAAGCTTGTTAATCCTCTTTGCCAGCTCAATAATGACCCGATGATTGCGAAAAGAATCAATCAGGTACGCATCTTTCATCGATTTGCCTCCAGAAGCTCCCGTTCCTCCTCTTCCATCGCTTTGATAATCTCCTCATACGCCTCAAGCGAGAGTTTCGCGCTCTCTTCATCGATTTTCCCCATCACATAGCCGATGTGAAGCAGCACGTATTCGCCTATGCTTACCTCCTCTTGCAAGAGGTCGAGACTCGCCTCGCGCTCCACACCAAGCGTATCTAAAAGCGCGATATTGCGCTCTTTGTCAATTGAAATAACCTTAGAAGGTATGGCTAGACACATATCCGCACTCCTTTTGCTCATGTAGGAATCTCACGAAACGCCGAATACTTTCGGGATCTTTGGAGGAGGTTTGCAAAAGCGCAATGCGCTTGTTTAGCTCCAAAAGATCCTCTTTGACCCTATCTGTGCGAAATCCGAAGTAATCTGTCATATCGCTCTTTGTAATTACCACCGCATCGGCGCAGAGGAACATGCTTGGATATTTCAGCACCTTATCATCGCCCTCAGGAACGGACAAAAGAACGATATTCATCATACAGCCCAGATCATAGCTCGCGGGACAGACGAGATTCCCGACATTCTCAATCATGAGAAAATCCTCGCTCTGCCACTCAAGCTCGCTAAGCGCGCGCGTAATCATCGCCGCCTCAAGATGACACGCCTCGCCCGTAGTGATTTGAAATGCCTTGATTCCCGCGTCATTCAGGCGTTTAGCGTCCCTGTTAGTCTCCAAATCCCCCTCAATGACGCTAAAGCTAATCTCGCCCAGACGCGCCATCTGCTCCAAAAGCGTCGTCTTGCCGCTCCCGGGCGAGCTCATGAAATTAATCGCATAGGTGCGCGAAGCAAGGAATCGCTCCCGCAATTTCTGCGCCTCTCGGTCGTTTTTGCTTAAGATTCGCTGCACCACTTCGACATTTTTTGTCGAAAGGTTTGGGTTATTTATCTGCTTTGACATTCGCACCTCCTAATTCAAGTCCGCTCTAAAAATCGCGTAAATGCAATCTGTCCAAAGGCGATTCCACCATCATTGCACGGGATTTTCTCGTGCATATAATAGGAGATTTCCGCCTCTTTAAACAGCTCGGAAATTTTATTACAAAGCTCGCGATTTTGGAAAACCCCGCCGCTAAATCCCACTGCCACGGAATCCCCCGCATACCTCTGCGCCATATCTAACGCGATATACGCGAGTGTGTTGATGAACTTGCTTGCGATCGTTTCGCGGGAATCCGCCCTGCTCGCAATGAGGCGCACCAACTCGCTGGTATCTATGATTCCCTCCTTAATCGAATAGGGATAAAACTCCGTAATATTCGGGTCATAAAGCCCCTCCATCACCATGCCGCTCTCGCCCTCAAAGCTGTTTTGCTCTAGGATTCCCGCTAGAGCTGCGATCGCGTCAAAGAGCCTGCCTACGGAGCTGCATAGCGGCGAGTGAAGCCCTTTAGCGTGCATTTTGCGTAGAATTTCAAGCTCTTCGCGCTCAAAGCTCGCAACAATAGGGTGTCTGCAGCTCTCAATCTCATCGCCATAAAGATCCAAAAGGAGCGCAAGTGCAAGGCGTCGCGGCTCTTTAATTGCACTCTCGCCACCTAGCAATCTAAAAGACTTAAAGTGCCCCACACGCGTATATCCGCGCATATCTCCGCGCAAGAATTCCCCGCCCCAAATGCTCTCATCATCACCATATCCCGTCCCATCCCAAATGATTCCTAAAATCTCCTCTCTAATCTCATGCTCGGCTAAAAGCGAAAGCATGTGCGCATAGTGGTGCTGCACCAAAACTACGGGAATCTCACGCTGCTGCAGGGCAAAACGAGTCGATTCGTATTGAGGGTGCTTATCCGACACAAGAAGCGTGGGCGTGAAGTGATAGAGCGAGCTAAACATCTCTCTAATGCGATGATAATACTCGATAGAGGCGAGATTTGCCAAATCCCCGATATAAGGAGAGAGAATAATTCGATTGGAAAACGCCAGCGCGAGCGAGCTTTTTTGCTGCGCGCCAAGGGCTAAAATCGCCCCTTCACGCTCATAAGGGAGCGTGCGACTCACGGGCGCATACCCGCGCGCACAGCGGATTATTTGCATGTGATTATCTGCAATCGTCACCACGCTATCATCGCATGGATTGATAATCTCTCGATCGTGATCTAAATAGTAATCAAAAACCCCCTCTAGCTTCTTGCAAAGCTCGATAGAATCGCGCACCAAAGGCTCTCCACTGGCATTCGCACTGGTAAAGACCAGAGGAATCTTCACCTGCTCCATCAAAAGCACATGGAGCGGAGAATAGGGCAAGAAAACCCCCATGGTGCCGATATTTGGAGCTACTCCATCACAGGAGATTGCAAATTTCTCAAGCCGATGCGGACGACGCTTTGAAATAAGTACAATCGGACGCTCGGGTGAGCGCAGCAGCTCCTCCTCTAGGGGTGTGAGCTCGGTGCATTTGGCGATATCAAAAATACTGCGAAACATCACGGCAAAGGGCTTGCTGGGGCGATTCTTACGCGCTCTGAGCTCCATTACGACACGAGATTTGGTTGCATCACATACGAGATGAAAGCCACCAATTCCCTTAATTGCGATAATATGCCCCTTTTTAAGTAGCTTTGCCACCGCACCAAGGGCGCGATTCCCCTGCGCAAGAATCGTGCCGTTTGCACGGTGCAAAGAGAGCTGCGGACCGCACTGAGGACAGCTGATGGGCTCGGCATGAAACCGCCTTGAGTGCGGATTTTCATACTCACTCTTGCATTTAGAGCACATCTCAAAGCCTGCCATAGAAGTGTGAGGACGGTCGTAAGGGAGCTCGCGCACAATCGTGTAGTGCGGGCCGCACTGCGTGCAGTTGATGAATGGATAGGCATAACGCCGATTCTTGCGCTCTTTAAGCTCCTTGAGGCATTCAGGGCAGAGTGAAATATCTGCGGGCAACATCGCCCAAAACTTACCCGCATCGCTACTCTTGATAATCTCAAAGCTCGCATATTCATCGCGAAATTCGCTCCATTTTACTTCAAGTGAATCGATTCTTGCCAAAGACGGAGGCTCTGCTCGCAAAATTTCCAAAAACCGCTCAATATCCGCCTTTTCACCCTCCAGCATGATCTGTGCACCTTGCGCGCTGTTACGCGTGTAGCCTTTTAGATTGAGCCTTGATGCAAGCTGATAAACAAAGGGGCGAAATCCCACACCCTGCACGATTCCCATAGCCAAAATCTCTGCTCTTATGCGAAGGCTCATTGCAGTCTACACCTCTTATCTTCGTAATTCCAGCCCCTTTGAGCACTGGCGGGCAAATTTAGGAGCTTGTGCCACTGATTCATTCTCCAACAAGATAGACTTTAAAACCATTAAAGCACGAAAAAATCAGAATGTGCGCGCCTCTATTTTGCGATTCCAAAAATAAAAAACAGCCATCGATTAAAAGTAAGATCAAGATATGTAATAAAATTAATTTTTTTAATGTGTTAAGAAGAATCAAAAGACGCATAATACACCTAAAAACAGATATGTAAGATAAAACAAAAAGGGCAAAAAATGGAAAATATTAAATTTATTTTAAGTGTGATTTTTATAACATGTCTCCATACTGCTTCGGTATGAGAAGAGGTTTTTGGGCGACTTGAGAGTTGGGGTTTTTGCTTTTGACTTTTCCAAAACGCAAGCATCTTTTATTAGTGGGGCAGTTTGGTATTTGGTGTAGTTTGGCTTGACGTTTTGGCGTTTGGGTCTCATTTTTGCGCTTTTTGATTGAGTTCAAGAGTGTATTCTCACATGGAGAGATTGCATTGAAAAGTATTTACGTAGGCAACATGGCTTATAGTGCCTCTGAGCAGGATGTGAGGGAGCTATTCTCCCAATATGGCGACGTTTTGTCCGTTAAGTTGATCGTCGATCGAGACACAGGGAAGGCGAAGGGCTTTGGCTTTGTCGAGATGGAAGATAGCGAGGCGGAAAAGGCGATTGATGCGCTCAATAATAGCGAATTCCTAGGACGGAATCTGCGCGTCAATGAGGCAAAGCCTCGAGAGCCAAGAGACGCTAGGCCTCCAAGGTATTAAGAGCCTGAGCTTTTCTGCCTGATTTTATGGGAATCGGCTCGGATTCCCATAAAGCGAAAGTCGGCAGGATTAGCACACGTATAGCTCGTCGGGAATTTTGATGTAAAAGCTCCGGCAAGCGTCTATCTTCTGCTTTTTGTTCTTGACCTCTACGCATCTTTTCGTGGCACATACAAGCGATCCCCTGCACGCAACCACTGCCTTTACACGTCCTAAATGACGCGATTCCATACAAGAATCAAGCCTCTAACCAACCTCGCAACCTTTAGAAGTCTTTGTCCAACAGCACACACTTATTTTATAAAATTAAAAAATCTCATCACCCTCACAGCAAAACAGGGACAAGTAACTGGTGATGCCTCTTTATCCTAGTAGAGAGGCGTTCCACTTCGGTGGATAAGAACCAAAATATCGGCATGCGCACTACACTTTGATTGTAGGGCAGGATTTGCAGTGCCGATTTTCTGCTTTTTAGCCAGCGCAGGGGATTTTGCGTTGAACTTGTGAGGACTTCAATCTTTTTTTGGAAAATCCGCGCAATATTGTCATAATGCTCCACAATCTCGCTCCTAAAGGAGGAATCGGGCTCAAAATCATACAGCAGCAAATCATTCCCGACTTGAGAAGAGAGGTCAAATACGACTGATGAGATCTTCTCGCTCTCGCCAATTTTGTCGCTTAAAATCACGACACTTTCAGAAATCTCCTTAAAATTCGCATCTCCAAGCTTCATCACAGGGATTCCCGCTTCATAGAGCAAACGCGGATGTTGCGTGCGCAAAAAGAGCTCATGCGAGAGCAAAAGTAGCCCGATTCTCCCATATTGCTTCATATCCCGCGCCAAAATTTCAGAAAATTTCTTAATATGATACTCGATATAGACATTCACCCTCGGAGAATCAAGCCCCTTAAGCTCCTCTAAAATGCGCGGATTCCTAGGATTTAGGATACGGATATGAAGCTTCCTGTTTTTTAGCTTACTTTGCAGAAAAAGTGCCTCACCAATCATCCTTTTTATCTCCCCATCCTCCTCAAAATCCATATCGCAGTAGAGAAAGATGCTATTCCCAAAGGGCGCGGGAAACTGCCCGATGTCCTCTTTTATGCGATGATAGACATCTCTTAGCACGCTCGGATCACCCACCACAAGGAGGGAATCATTAGGCTGGATCACAAGCGTTTGGCGCGCTAAATGTAATTTTCCTCCGCGATAAAGTGCCACAATTTTCCATGTTTTTTGCTGGATTGAACCGAGCGTGCGATAGGCAAATGAACTTCCAAAAGGGACATTCGCTTGCATAATCTCTCCTTCGCCAAGCCCAATATTTCGCGCTAGGACAGGGACATTTGGAAGTCGCTCAACAAGACGATTGGTCACCATCGTTGCAAGCGAGGGGCATTCAAGATTCCTATCTTCAGGGTCTTTGACCCCATCTAAAATACTTAGGCGAATACGCGGCGAAAAAGCGCGAATACTCTCATGCACTGCCTCCCGCTCTCTAGGCTTATCCATCACGATCAGAGCGTCACTAATTTCGCGATTTAGCACCGCCTCAAGCTTTATTGATGAAGTGGGGTCAAAATAGTGCGCCTCAAAGCTCTCCGGGATATTTTGCGGGAGCGATTCCCTAGAGGGCGCAACGATGACATATTGATTCCTATCGGCATATTTTTGTGCGATCGTCTCGATGAAATCGCGTCCAAATCGCCCTTCTAGCACTAATAAAATCTTTTTCATCACGCCCCCTGTGCGCTTAAATTAAAGGGGCGATTATACCAAAGCGTATTGCCACGATTCCTGCGTGTGCAATTTCGCATGAAGCACTTTTTGGCTACGATTCCACAAAATTTACGCGCACGCAGGGGAATCCATGACCTTCACACTACAAGCCACCGACGGACTCGCTCGCGCGGGGAATCTCTCCCTCGCTCATGGCGAGATTCCCACACCCATTTTCATGCCCGTAGGGACACAAGCAAGTGTCAAAGCACTCGATCACACCGATCTTTTGGAGCACATCGACGCGCCCATAATCCTAGGCAACACCTATCATCTCTACCTGCGCCCCGGAGATGAGACTATCGCGCGCCTTGGCGGGCTGCATCGTTTTACTAAATTTCCACGCAATTTCCTCACAGATAGCGGCGGATTCCAGGCTTTTAGCCTCAGCACAAACACAAAACACGAGCAAGAGGGAATCCTCTTTAAGAGCCATATCGATGGCTCAAAGCACCTCTTCACACCCACAAAAGTGCTCGATATAGAATACAATCTAAACAGCGACATCATGATGGTTTTGGACGATTTGGTCGGCTTACCCGCCCCGCGTGAGCGAATCAGGGAATCAATCGAACGCACGACGCGCTGGGCGGAGCAATCCTTGCGCTATCACAAGAGCAAAAAGCAAAATGGGGAGGCGCGCACAAATCATCTCTTCGCGATTGTTCAAGGTGGCACAGATAGGGAATTTCGCACGCTCTCCGCGAGGAATCTTACAAATCTTGGCGAATTTGATGGATTTGCCATAGGCGGGCTGGCTGTGGGCGAACCAAACGCACAGATGTATGAGACACTCGAATTCACCACCCCCCTGCTCCCGCGAGATAGACCCCGCTACCTCATGGGCGTAGGCACGCCTATGGACATCATCGAGGGAATCGCGCGAGGAATCGACATGTTTGACTGCGTCATGCCTACGAGAAACGCCCGAAATGGCACGCTTTTCACGCACTTTGGCAAAATCTCCATCAAATCCCCACGCTTCACACTCGATGAGTCGCCCATCGATCCCAAATGCGACTGCTACACGTGTCGCCACCACTCGCGCGCCTATTTGCGTCATCTCTTTAGGAGTGGCGAATTTAGCTATTTTCGCCTCGCCTCAATCCACAACCTCCGCTATTATCTAAATCTCGTGCGTGGCGCACGTGAGGCAATTTTAGCCGGGAAGTGGGAGGCGTATAGAGCGGGATTTTATGATGCTTTGGGGGTGGAGTAAAAACAGTATAAATAAAGATCCGTCTAACAGGTGTTTAAAAGTCCTTTCTTTATAGTGTGAGGGACATGCAATATGAGCATTTGCCCAAGCACTCATAACCATGCTTTTTAATATAAGGAAAAATATCCATGCAGGCAGAAACACATTCTATCCATGATGTCTTAGCCAAAAATGCAACATCTTTTTTTATTCCTCCGTTTCAAAGAGCATACGCATGGGGGAAAACGGAAATAGAGAGATATTTTAATGACATTATTAAAATAATTAATTCGGAGCTTGACTCAACTCAATCCGATAAACTTGAACACTTTTTTGGGACGATCGTCATAAGGGAAGAAAAAGCGGGATTTGCAAATAAATCAATTGTGATAGACGGTCAGCAGAGATTAACAACGACTTTACTTTTTCTCATTGCCTTACGGGATAATGTGAACGATAAAGAAAATAAAGACCTCATAACGAGTACTTATTTAACTAATAATGCCTCATCTTTTCCGGATAAGATCAAGCTAAAACAAGTTTCAAAAGATTGGGATGCCTATCGCGCTTTAATAAATGAGACAAGCGTTAAGCCCAGTATAATCAAAAACGCATATGATATCTTTACTAAACTGATAGCAGATACAAAAATATCACAACCTGAAATTACATGGGAAAAGTATATTTTGGCTATTCAACGCCTCAATGTTGCCGTTATTTTCTTAGATGAAAGACCATTTAAAGGTGAAGACCCTCAAATCATTTTTGAAACATTAAATTCTTTGGGAAAACCGCTAGAACTTTCTGATTTAATTAGAAATTATGTACTTTTAAGCATGGACAGCAAGAAGCAATCGGATGTGTATGAAACAATTTGGTATCCAAAAATTGAGTCACAATTGACCATCAGCGCTTCCAGCACTTCCGATTTTTTCCGAGATTTTTTACAATATAAAATATCAGCTTCCATAAAAGCGGTAAGCGACAATAATACAAAAGAAATTTATACAAAATTCAAAAATTTTGTCGATGGATCCTATCCCAATCATGAAGCCTTTATCGACGATATTATAAAGTACGTAAAGCTCTATATGTGGATTATTCAAGGAGAAGTCACCGATACTATTTCTTCGGATAAAGCAAAAGACGATCAAATAAAAGAACTACTGCGGAATATTTTTCATGATATAAAAACAGAAGCTTTTAAACCATTCACTCTTGGATTACTATATTACCATCAAAATCAAGCAAGCACCGTTACATTCAATGATGATGATTTTGTTGCAATATTACAAATAATAAGAACATACTTAATACGCAGACGAATTGTAAAGCTAGCGGAAGGTGAGAATAAAAGCATTATGCCTTTATGCAGCAGAATACCTGAATTGGTTCAGAGAAAAATTGAGATGATTGATTTATTGTCGAGCATGTTTTATAAAATGCGATTTCCGAATGACGTTGAAATGTGGCAAGTCTTTATGGATGCAAACTTTTATAAAGATTTTAAGAACTACAGAAAATTTGTTCTAGGAAAAATAGAAGAACACAATGCGAAAGTTTCCGTTGATTTTAGAGATCCGAAAGTTACTATTGAGCATATTATGTCGCAGACGCTCAGCGATGACTGGAAGACAATGCTTGGGGGTAATTATGAAGAAATACACGAAAAATATTTACATAACATTAGCAATTTGATTTTAACGGAATTTAATAGTGAAATAGGGAATAAACCTTTTAAAGATAAAAAAGAGCAATTGCAGAAATCTTCTTTATATTATAGGCTGGAAATAGTAAAAAACGATGTCTGGAATAAAGATACTATCAAGCAGCACCAGTCCGACATGATTAATTGATTTTTAGAAACATTTCCATTGCCAGTTGAGTATCGATCTAGACCTAATTATGTCGATAAAAAAGTCGATGGAGACCCCTTTTATCCTATGGATGACGATGCCGAAGATTGGGCGACAGACAAGAAAGCGGTGGAGATGACGATTGACGATAAAGTTTTTGATGTTTCTACTTGGCAAGATGTTTTTATAAAGTTTATTGCATTTATGAAAGAAGATAGCAGATATGATTTCCAATTTATCCTTGACAATCAAATGGATCTCTTTAGTAAAGAAGGTGTAATTCTTAATTGGAATGCACTAAAAGCGATTATTGATAAGGATATCAAACGGGCAAATCAGTATAAAACATTTGACGGATTGGCTCCAGATAGAATTGCAAACCCAACAAGTGATATGCTATTTATACATATAAACATATCAGCAGCGACGTGTATAACTCGTATTGCAAATATTATGAATAAATTTGATATGCCTAAAGAATTTGTAATGATTAAGTCGTCCACCTTTTAAAATCAAAGTGGGGCATCATTTTAAAAGTGCTCTAAACGGGTGGGCTTGATTCCTACAGGAATGCCCGGACACCGGGGATAGGCATAAACGTAGCAAGCTTCGTGAGGTATTTTAGTCATGATTTTTTCTTTTTAATAATCGGCAATTCATCATACATCGCATTAAACAAATCGGAGAGAAACTCCCTGTCATCGA
>JBQMYQ010000050.1:0-9481 GCA_052173415.1 Wolinella sp.
GCGGGCTATATGAAAATCACACAAGAGGGCAAAGAGATCACGCGTGAGGTTGTTGAAAAGTAAGTTTTAAAAACCGCTTTGCATACATTTTAGCGCGGGGCTAAAGTGCATGTTTTAGCTATTTTTGATTGCTTTTAACAAAATGAAACCCTTGTTGTCACTCTCTGATTCTGCTGTTTGAGGCGCGATTCTGCCCTCCTCTCTCCATGCGCGAGGTAAATATAGAAAATCGACGCTTTTTGTGCTGTTTTATCAATTTTTGCAATGCCATTTAAATGATCTTGACTTTCAAATATTTTTCGATTAAAATTCCGTTATGTTTTTGAATGTATATCGAAAGCATTTCAAAAACATCTCCTTATGATTGTGGTTTGCTTTGGTTTTATATAGTTGAGTCTCGCTTTTGTATGGATTTATTTGCGAGGCTCAACACAACTCCCCTGTTCAATTTACTTTGGTGCATTCTCCCCTCCGCGTTTTCCATCTATTTTCAAGCGTTGAAAATACGAGTTTAGTTTCAGCTTCGATTTCAAAACACCTCGTCCTGTCCCTTTAAAGCCCTTAACAAAACCGCTTCAAGCTCCATTATCTCGGAGATTTGTACCCGCTCATTAGCCGCGTGAATTCGATCATTCACCACGCCACATTCCACCACATCAATGCCAAAAGTCGCAAAATAACGCGCATCGCTCGTCCCGCCCCCAGTCTCTAGCCTCGGAGGATTCCCCCTAACCTGCTCTATCGCGCTATTCACGCACTGCAATATTTCGCTGTTTTGATTGGTCAAAAACGGCTGCGCGCTCTGCTCCAGCTCAAGCACATGGGGAATCTCCACCAAAATATCGCTAATATGCCGCCTGACTTTATCTATATTTGTTTTAGTTGAGTTTCGTATATTAAACATTATCTTTAATTCATCGGGCGTAACATTAACCGTCTCGATTCCCCCGCGAATATCAGTAATTACCATTTTACTTGGCAGGAAAAATTCATCGCCATCATCAAGATCAAAGCCCGCAATATAGGGTATTTTAGGAGCAATTAGCTCCACAGGATTAATACACTTCTCAGGATAAGCCACATGCCCTTGTTTGCCCTTAACAATGAGCTTTCCATTGATCGAGCCTCGTCGCCCTATTTTAATCACATCACCAAAATGTGCCTGACTTGTGGGCTCAGCAACAATCGCCATATCGGGCAAAAAATCAATCTCCTTAAGATGCTCTAACATCGCTAATGTGCCATCTTTTGCGCTCCCCTCTTCATCGCTAGTCAAAAGAAGCGAAAGCGTGCGAAAAGGGCATGATTCCTCGCTATCAAGAGAATTTGCGCTGTTTTGGTGCAACGCGTGGGAATCAGAGCACTTTTGTTTCGCCTCCCATAATTGTGAAAATTTTTGTAGCGCACTTATCATTGCCGCTACGCCACCTTTCATATCCTGCGCCCCACGCCCATATAGATACCCCTCCTTAAGAATCGGAGAAAATGGATCGCTCTCCCAACCATCTCCTGCGGGAACAACATCAATGTGTCCAGCCAAAGTGCAATGCTTCGCACTATTTTTGCCTTCAAAATGCCGATACAAAAAGAGATTTTTCACCCCGTTTCGCTCTATTTCAATAGCCTGAAAATCGGGCAAAAGCGAGCGAATATAGATAAAAATTCCGCATTCATGAGGAGTAATCGTTTTATAAGTAATAAGTTTTTTTAAAATATCAATTACACTATTATTTTTTTCATATTCCATATTTTTACCTTTGTGTAATAACTAATGCTTATATGCAATAAATGTAGCAAAATTAACCCAGCGAAAAATTGTCTCTACATGGGAAAATCCCGCCTCTTTAAGGATATTTTCATTCTCTTTAGCTGTGTATGGAATCAATACATTTTCTAATGCTTCACGTTTTTTCATAATTTCCACTTCACTATATCCTTGCGCGCGCTTATACTTATAATATTGCTCGATCATTATATGATCTAAACGCCGATCTTCGCTCACAATCTTTTCACTAATAATTAAAATTCCTCCACTCTGCAGTGTATCAAAAAGCTTTTCTAATAGGTAAAGGCGATGGATCGGTCTTACAAACTGAATAGTATAGTGACATATTATTACTTGACATTTTTTATAATTAAAATCTAGTATATCTCCATGAATAAAATCTATTTTTGATCCATATCCGAGGGCTTTTTCTCTTGCGCGTTTTAGCATTGCTTCCGAGCTATCAATTCCAATGAGCTGCACACCGTCCAAAGCACCCATACGTCGCTCAAAATCAAGTAGCAGCGTGCCCGTTGAACAGCCTAAATCATAGAGGATTCCACCCTTTGTGATATAAGCAAGTGCAAAATCGACCGACAAGCCGCAAGCCACCTCATAGTAGGGAATCGAGCGTGCCAGCATATCGTCAAAAACACCAGCCACGCGGTCATCAAACTCAAATTGCTTCTTTAATTCCTCATTAAAAAGTTCATCTCTCATCACTCACCCCTGCTTAAGAATCTCTTGAGTCTTTTTAATGTCCATAAAAATCTGCTCTTTTAATTTTGATATATCTCTAAAATATATATTTTCTCTTATATATTCTACAAAATATATCCTAGCTATTTTTTTTATTTCTTGATTGATGCTAGACAAATCAAACGCCAAAGATCCTCCCGTATCTTGTAGCAAGTGCGTCTCAATGGCAAATTCCCCATCCGTGCTGAGCCGATTCCCTACAAAGCTCACGGAATGAAACACTAAGCCCGCAATTCTCGTTTTGCTCGCATAGACCCCTGGGCGTGGCAAAAGGAATCGCTCCACATGCAGATTAAGCGTCGCGACAAGCTCATTATGCCCGATTCCCTGACCGCGTATAATTGTGCCCTCAATAAAATAATCTCTACCCAAAAGAGCCCGCACTTCGCCCATTGCTCCGCGTAAAATCCGCTCCCTGATTGCGCCTGAATGCACCGATATGCCTTGGCAGAAAATCTCCTCGATCACAACCACTTCTCCGCCAAAAAGCGCGCGTAGCTCGCTAATCCCATAGGCTCGATTCCTGCCAAAGCGAAAATCATAGCCCACCACCAGCCGCTTAAGCAAAGGAAATGCACGCAAGAGAAGCGCGATAAACTCCTGCGCGCCTAAATTTTTAATCTCACTAAAAGGAATCGCACAAATAGGAAGGCTCGTGAATTCGCTCCTTAACGCACCCGGCGTGAGATTCCCACCCTCTGCGTCAATCACGAGAATCACCCCGGGCATGCACAATCGACTAAAAAGCTCTTGATGCCCCCTGTGCATGCCATCAAACTTCCCCAGCGCAAGCGAACAGACGCGCTCATCGCCACAAATAGAGAAAAAATTCTTCATTGCCCTCCTTTCCTTTGAGCTTGGAAGCCTCGCGCGAGCGCACTTCAAAGCCACTCGCCTCACACTCCGCGCAAAACTCCTCAAGGCGCGCCAAAACGCGCTCTTGCTGCAACACTACCCCCTTGCGATTCCTCTTTGCGGTTTTTCCCACTTCAAATTGTGGCTTAAAGAGCAAAATCGCCTCGTGTTCGCACAAGCGCGCAATTTCAGGCAAAATCTTTGAAAGCGAAATGAAAGAGACATCGCACAAGATTAGGGGGAATCGAAGTGGGTCGCAATCTGCGCGGATTCCTAAGGAATCGGAGCGCAAATCATTCACGCGCGTGCAAGCAAAATCCCGTATATCCGTCTCTTCATGAAGCTCGATTCTCACATCAGAGCGCAAACTTTCATGAAGCTGATCGCGCCCGACATCGACGCATACGACCCGCTCTGCACCCGATTGTAACGCCACTTGAGCGAATCCGCCCGTGCTTGAGCCAATATCCAGCACACATTTCCCTCGCAACGAAATTTCAGAATGCGCGCGCAAAAAGTGCGCAAGCTTCTCGCCTGCGCGCCCGACATAGGGCACATCGCGCAAAAGCTCCACCTGCAAATCCCCTGAAATCTGATACGAAGCCTTGCATATCACCGCTTTACCAACCCGCACTGCTCCCTCTTTAATGAGCCTCTGCGCCTTCTCCTTGCTAGCGACTAGCCCCTCTCGCACCAGGTAAGAATCAAGCCTCACTTCTTCTTCATCACCTTAAAGCCATAATCGAGCGTGGCGATTCCCAAGTTTTCATGCACGATCTCTAAGCTCATCTCCTCAAGGTATCGGCGCGTCTGCACGGGGAATCGCACGAGAAAATACTCGCCCCAACGACTGGCAAATGTGATGTTATAGCGCAAAAGATCGCTCTTCTCCAGCTGCGTAATCTCTAGGGGAGTTGCGCCATTAGAGAGCCTCACGCTGTATAGAGGGTTGTAAAGCCCCCTGTCCTTGCGCTCTAGCGAGGTATCACTCAAATAAATATCGATGAAAAAGAGCTCGCCCTCTTCGTGTTTGAAATGCTCGCTATCAAACCCATTGAGGTGGGTGGCTACGATGATTGCTTCGGTTTTTAGCCCATTTAAAAGCTCGCCTTTGCGCGTTGCCTGTATGTATCGCTCTTCGATTCTATCGGGCTTGAGCGCATTATGATAGAGCTGGCAAGCACTAAAAAGCAGGGCGATTCCCAGGAATCCTAGCACTTTTTGCATGGTTGCTCCTCTCCTACGCCAATCTGATAGTAAGCAATCCCAAGCTCATTTAGTCGCTCTTTTTTATACTGATTGCGCCCATCAAAAATAATCGCTTGACGTAGCCGCCCCATAATTTCGTAAAAATCGGGGCTTCTAAACTCCTTCCACTCCGTCACGAGCACCATCGCATCAGCCCCATTGAGCGCGTCATATTTATTGCTCGCATAAACCACCTGCGGATACTCCTTGAGATAGTGCTGCCTCGCCTCTTCCATCGCCTTTGGGTCATAGACTTGCACCTTTGCGCCGCGTTTAAGAAGCTCGCTAATTAGCGTAATCGAGCTCGCCTCGCGCATATCATCGGTCTCGGGCTTAAAGCTTAGCCCCCAAATCCCAAAGCTCTTGTCTGCGAGATTCTCGCCAAAACATGAGACGATTTTGCGCACGAGCACGAGCTTTTGCGCGGCATTGACCTCTTGCACCGCGTGGATAATCCTAGGCACGATTCTCGCATCTTGCGCGATTTTCTCCAGCGCTTGGACATCTTTAGGGAAGCAGCTCCCGCCATATCCGCACCCGGGATAGATGAAGCTATATCCGATGCGCTTATCGCTCCCGATTCCCACACGCACGTCATTAACGTCCGCCCCCACCGCTTCGCAGATATTCGCAATCTCATTCATGAAGCTAATTTTGGTCGCAAGCATCGCATTCGCCGTGTATTTCGTCATCTCCGCGCTCTTCACGCTCATCGCGATAAATCGGTCATGACTTCGCGTAAAAGGCGCATAGAGTTCTCGCATACGCTCGAGCACCTCGCTATTATCCGCCCCGATGATCACCCGATCAGGCTTCATAAAGTCATTGATCGCATCGCCCTCCTTGAGAAATTCAGGATTGCTCACCACATCAAAAGCAATCGTTTTACCTCTCGTGCGCTGCGCCTCTTGCACCACCTCACGCACCTTGCTCGCAGTGCCCACAGGGACAGTGGATTTATCGACGATGATGAGCCTACGCGTCATCTCTTCGCCAATCTCGCGCGCCACGCTCAGGACGTATTGCAAATCCGCACTACCATCTTCGCCCATGGGCGTCCCCACGGCGATAAAAACCACCTCCATGCCCTCCAAAGCCTCTTTGAGCGAGGTAGTGAAATGCAAATCGCCCTTTTGATGATTTTTGAGCACCATCTCTTCGAGTCCGGGCTCATAAATGGGCACGATTCCGCGCTTTAGCTGCTCAATTTTTTGGGAGTTAATATCCACGCACACGACGCGATTCCCCATCTCGGCAAAACACGCCCCACTCACAAGCCCCACATATCCCGTGCCAACGACTGCGATATTCACTGCATACTCCACGCTCTTAAAGTGGCGTAATTCTAACACACAACCGCAAATCCCCGCCGCAATCTCGCTTCTTTAAACTCTCGCGCGATAAAATCCCGCCCAAAAGGAGTGGTATGCGCGCTTTTTCCCTGATTCTTGGCGGAATGATTTTGGTGATGTTTTGGGGCTGTGAAGTGCGCTCGCCTATTCAAATCGGGGCGCGATTCCCGCAAATTGCACTAGAAAATTTGGAAGGGAAGCCTCTTGTGCCTTTTGGGGGCAAAGCCCTTGTGGTGCGCTTTTGGCAGAGCCATTGCGCTTCGTGCGTGCGCGAAATGCCATTTCTTGATAAGCTTTATGAGAAGCATTATCAAAAACTTGATATAATCGCCATCAATGTCGGCGAGCCAAAAGAGACGCTCTTAAGCTTCGCGCAAAAGCACAAATTGCACCATGCGCTCATCGCCGATGAGGAGCAAAAGCTCTCAAAAATTTTTGGTATTGTGGCGATTCCCACGACGCTTTTTGCAAATAAGGGAATCATCACCGCCATTATCTATGGCGAAAGCTCCCCGCTGGAGCTTGAAAAACGCCTGCAAAACATCATTAATTAAGGATTCCCATGCGTTTGGCACTGTTATTATTTTCCGCTTCGCTCCTGCTTGCTTTTGGCGCGCAAGCTCCAAAAGCCCCCAGCCAAGAAGTCAAGCAAAAGCGTCTCTACCCTATGGGTGAGCGCATTTTCACGCGTCATTGCAAGGCGTTTCAAGCGTCAAACTTTAAGGAATTTGACGCGCTCAAAAGTGCGCTAGATTCGGGACTTTGTGGGAATCGGAGCGCAAAAGAGCGCGAGGCGCTGCTCTATTACATTTGGGATATCAAAATCCAAAATCTCGCGCGCGAAAGTAATGAGAAAATTGCCGTGCCCTCGCGCGCGAAATGCCCCGTGTGCGGAATGTTCGTCGATAAGTATCCGCGCTTTGTCGCTAAAGTCACGAGCACAAGCGGGGAATCGTTCTATTTTGACGGGATTAAGGATCTTCTGAAGTTCATCACTGCGCCCAAGGAGTATCTACCGAGCTTCAAGGGAGAGGTGGCGCGCATTGATGTGAGCGATTACTACACGCTAAGGCGTCTGGACGCAAAAGAGGCGGTCTATGTGATCGGGAGCGATATTTTTGGTCCCATGGGGCGCGAGCTCATACCTTTTGAAAGTCGCCAAAGTGCGGAGGGCTTCATCAAAGATCATGGTGGCGAGATTCTCAAGAGTTTTGATAAAATCCCGCACGATATTTTGCAACGCCTAGAATAAGGGAGAATCATGCGCCACCTCATCACGACGAGAGACTTGAGCACGGAGGAAATTACTGCTCTGCTTGATGAGGCGCAGGAGTATTTGGATACAAAACATTACGATTCCCTCAAAGATCGCCTCGTGATTACGATTTTTTTTGAGAACTCTACCCGCACGCTAAGTAGCTTTGAAATCGCCGTCAAACGCCTAGGTGGCGAGGTCGTGCGGCTTGATGTCTCAAAAAGTTCCACCGCTAAGGGCGAGACGATTTTTGACACCGCCGCCAATCTCAATGCCATGTCCCCAAGTGCTATCATCGTGCGCCATAAACATGCGGGCGTGCCCAATCTCCTGAGCCAACACACAAGCTGCTCTATCGTGAATGGGGGTGATGGAGCGCACGCACACCCTACACAAGCTCTACTTGATCTGCTTACCCTGCGTCGCTCGTTGGGGGAAGTGGCAGGGAAAAAGATCGCCATTGTGGGCGATATTCGCAACTCCCGCGTCGCAAATAGCAATATCGAGCTCCTCAGTCGCTTTGGCATGGAGGTGATCCTCGTCGCGCCTCCGCACTTCATGCCAAAGAGCAATCTGCGTCAATACCGTCGCCTTAGAGATGTGATTGATGAAGTCGATGCGATCATGAGCCTACGCACTCAGACGGAGCGACACGATCACCCGATTTATGCGAGCCTGAAAGATTATGCGAGCGATTTTTGTATTACAAAAGAAGCCCTAGGGGATCGCGATATTATCCTGCTCCACCCGGGTCCTGTGCATCGGAACATCGACATTGATGATGAAATGCTAAATGACCCGCGCTGCAAGGTGCTCGAGCAGGTTACTAACGGCGTCGCCGTGCGCATGGCGGTTTTGCGATTCCTGGCGCAGGCGGGCTAGGAATCGTGCGTGCTTGCTACCTCGATAAGGTGCGAGCGGTGATCGACACGGGCTTGTCTAAAGAATTTTAAGCTTTTAGTCCCACCTCTTGTATTATTGACATCATTTTGCGCGAACGGTGTAAGATCCACATTTTTGTTATCGAGTTTAGCCTTATTATCCGTTTTATTTCTGTTTATCCGATTTTTTGCAAGCATATTGCAAGCACCTAACGGTTCTCTATTTAATCATTTTTTTCAAGTTGCACTTTACAGTTTCTTCTGCATCAGAAATGGATGAGGTAATAGACCATGTTTAGTTTCTCTAGACATTCAATAACCAAATGGATTATGGGCATCCATGAAGTGTTAAAGACGGGAATTGTAAATAACTAATAATCCTATACATCGCATGTATAACAAAAAAGGGTTGCAGATGCAACCCTTATCTAAATAGTTTAAATATACTCTTTAAATATAATTCTTATTCCAAAAACACTCAATAAATATAATAATAGTTACCTACTAGTATGTGCTTACGGTGGATGTTATCTTTCAAAAAAGTCAATATCTTTTTCAAATTTTCAACCAATCAACATCAGGCCTAACAATTCTCCTCGAATTTACATATGCCCAATCTAATGTTAAAATTGTTTTTCCAACATAATTAAACTCGCCTCTATCTACAACTAAAGCTAAGTCTGCTACATCTTTGCTTTGTAAAAATAGCGGTAATAGCAATTGTATTTTAGACTCACTGGTATTTTTATCTGTATAATACTGTGGGATAGCTAATTTATAATTACGCTTTACTTTTTCAACAATTCTCTTTACAGCATTTTCAAGTAATCCGTTTATCATATATTTGCCGGTTAATCCTATTTCCATAAATCTGTCATAATTATCATCAATAATGTGTTCATAGTCAATAGACAGATCCAAAGATTTATCATATATAAAATCTGCTGGAGTAGTAAAATAATCTGCGATATCTGGATATTTCTTAAATCCCCTCATCTCCACATCTGCTCTTTGTTTAAATCCGTACAAGAACCAATCTTGCCCACTTTTTTTATTTGGATTTTCATTTTTTACAAAATATGCATATATATATCCACTCCATGTTCTGTGAGCAACCCCGTATTAAAACACATTACACTTCCATCATCTGTTACTTCAGTTTTATTTTCCATTTTTACTCTGTCATAAGTGTAACACAAATAATTATATAAAATCTGCTTATCAGCTGCCCCTTTATAATCCCACTGTTCCTCTTGAGCCATATTAGCCAGATAATTAAGTTTATTCTGTAGCATTTCTTTATTTCCTAAATAAGCATCTCTTAATAAGTTGTACTCTGGTTGATATACTAAATACTTCTTCCATC
>JBQMYQ010000051.1:0-9398 GCA_052173415.1 Wolinella sp.
TTTAAAAATCCCCAAAACTTTGCGCGCATGACAGGGGTCATGATAGGTAATAGTGCGCTCCATGCTGATGTTAAGGGACTTCAGACGCTCCAGCAGATCCGTTTTGTGATAGAGCCAGTCACTCGCGATATAAATCTTGGGCAGCAGCTTCTCAATACGCTCGCGCCACAAGGGCTGATCGTGCATAAAATGCGCCCAATCCTCCAAAATCATCGCGCTACAGGTCGCCTCAGGGATAATCATCGCCTCAATTTCATCAAAAAAGGTCTCAAAATATTCGACATTTTGCTTGATGAGCTTATCTACGGTGGCAAAATCCCCCGTAAAATACGCAGGTGCAGCGCAACACTGCTGGGCTTTGGGGATAAACGCGTCAATCTTCAGCTCTTTTAAAATTTCCATGAGAGAATCGCCGATTCTCGTGTAGTTGTAATTCGCCAAACAGCCGATAAAAATCGCCACACGGCGCGCCTTAGAGCCCTCGCTATTGCGCGTCTCCTCAGGATAACGCTCCATGAAGCTCTTTGGACGTAGCCATATAAAGACGCGATTCCCCACAAAGGGGAGCGGGAATCGTGGCTGCATGGACTGTTTCTCAGGTAAGTTTTTAAACAGCAGGGGCGTAAAATATGAGCCGAGCTTAAACGCAAAATCCATGATTTTACGATTCCTAAGGAGGAAAAAATAGGCGCGCTTAAACCACGCTATGCCAAATTTCTCGGCAATATCGCGCCGCACATTCTCAATAATCTGATCGGTAGGGAGCTTATTTGGACAGACATAAGTGCATGAGGTGCACAAAAAACAGGTCTCAAAAATCTTTTTTACGTCTTTACTAAGCTCCAAATCGCCGCGCTCATACGCACCCAAAAGGTCGATAAAGCCCCGTGGCGAGGTCGTCTCATCGGGGTGAATTTTATAAATCGTGCATACGGGGATACATTTCCCACACTTCACACAGGTATTGTTTATTTTTTGATAGTCAAACATTTCACACCGTCTTACTGAATTTGCGCTCTAAGGGCGGAGTCTTTTTTAAAAACGTATCAAACACCATCGCGATGTTACGAACCAGCATTGCCCCCGTGGGCGAGACTTTAATGCCCTGCTCGCTAAGCTCCACAAGCCCCGCCTCCACATATTCGCCGAGCTCTTGCAGCGATTCTTCAAAATGGCTCTGAAAATCTATGCCATAACGCGCCTCAATGGGTGCATACGCGAGTTTGAAATTACTCATAAGCGACATGATGACCTCCTTGCGCAAGCAATCCTCTTCACCCAGCGCGATTCCCTTACAAATAGGTAGATGGCCGCTATCAAGCGCACTTTCATATTCGCTCATCTCTTTGTGGTTTTGCGCATAATAATCCAGTCCCTCGCCGATAGAAGTCAGCCCGATTCCTATCGTCTGGCTACCCCCTTTAGTAGTATATCCTTGAAAATTACGGCGCAACTCGCCCTTCTCGATCGCTCTAAAAAGCTCATCTTCGCGCTTTGCGAAGTGATCCATGCCAATCATCTCATAGCCCTTCTCTTTAAGGAATCCAATCGCATGCTCCAAAATTTTAAGCTTCTCTTTGGGCGAGGGTAGCGTCGTCTCATCAATCTTGCGCATGGTTTTTTTCATCCATGGGACGTGAGCATAGTTGAAAATCGCCAAGCGATCGGGATTAAGCTTCACGACCGATTCCAGTGTAGTTTTAAAGCTCTCGAAATCTTGATGAGGAAGCCCATAAATCAAATCAAAATTAATCGAAGTGATCCCAAAATCACGCGCCAAAGCAACTGCGTCGCTCACGAGCTGCACACTTTGCGCGCGGTGGATCGCCTCTTGCACATTCTCATCAAAATCCTGCACGCCAAAGCTGAGACGATTGATTCCGCCCTCTTTTAGGGCTTTCATCTGCGCTTTTGTGAAAAATCGCGGGTCAATTTCACAGCTAAGCTCCGCATCCATCGCAAAATTAGGAAACGTCCCGTGAATAAGCCCAAGCACCATCGCAAGCTGGGAATCGTCCATAAAAGTCGGTGTCCCGCCCCCAAAATGAAGCTGCGTGACCGTGCGCGAAGTATCAAGCGCACTCCTTAAAAGCGTGAGCTCTTTCTCCAAATAGCCGATATAGCGCGCTTTTTTATCCTCTTTGCTCGTGTAGATGACATTACAGCCGCAAAAATAACAGGCACTGCGGCAAAAAGGCAAATGCACATAAAGCGACAAAGGCACGTTCCTATCACTCCTAGCAAGCGCACCCAGATACTCTGTCTCGCTAAAATTCTCACTAAATTCATTCGCCGTAGGGTAGCTTGTGTATCGCGGACCAGCCTTAGAATAGCGGGCAAACTTCTCAAAATCAACCATCAATCTACTCCAATACATCTTCTTTGCGCATAAAAAGATCACTAAGCTGGAGGAACAAATTAGGATGACGTCGCTTAATCTCACGCACTAAACGCTTCGTATCCACTTCGGCGTATTCCCGCGCCTCAATCTCGCGAATCGCCACCTCCCACACGTCATCAAAATCAATGGGCATCTGCTGAATAATATCGCGCTCAAGAAGAAGCTTCACGCGCTCCTTGCCTCCGTCATTGAGCGCAAGCAAAAGCGAAAAAATGAGCGGTGCGGGCACCATCATGTATTCATCGCCCGCCTGAGCGTCCTTGACATAGCAGAGCTCCTTGCTTCCGAGCTTGCCTTTGATGAATTCCAAAATCGCCCCATTCCCCTCCAAGCGGTGCAAAAGTGCGCGATTGCGCTTTTGCCCCTTCTGAAACACGCGAATGACCTCATCGATGTTGGGCACGGGTTTTATCTGTTTTGCTCTAGCCAAACCATAATTCCTTTCTGGGCATGAAGTCGATTCTCTGCCTCATCAAAAATGAGACTCTGCGCACCCTCCAGCACCTCTTCACTGACCTCTTGTCCGCGATAAGCCGGCAGGCAATGCAGAAAAATTGCATCGCTTTTTGCGAGGCTCAAGAGCGGGGAATCGACGCAAAATCCCGCGAAATCCCGCATGCGCTGCTCTTTCTCATCTTCTTGCCCCATAGAAGCCCACGTATCGGTTGTGATGACATCAGCACCCGTTGCGGCGAGCTTTGGATCATTGGTGAGGGTGATCTTTGCGCCGCTCTCCTTAGCAAACTCACGCGCGCAATTATAAATCCCCTCATTAGGCTCATAACCCTTTGGAGTGGCGATCCTTAGCTCAAACCCGAGCTTGCTCGCGAGCATGAGCCACGAATGAGACATATTATTGCCATCGCCAATATACGCTACGATAGGATTTTCCGCCTTCCCCTGCTCCATCATCGTCATGTAATCCGCCATGAGCTGCACGGGATGGTAGGAATCGCTTAGTCCATTAATCACGGGCACGCTGGAGTAGCGCGCAAACTCCTCGAGCCGATCATGCCCTGCAGTGCGGATCATCACCATATCGACCATGCGTGAGAGCACACGCGCCGTATCTTTCATCTCCTCGCCTCGCCCCAGCTGAATATCGCGACTGGAGAGGAATATTCCCTTGCCTCCGAGCTGATGGATTCCCACTTCAAAGCTCACGCGCGTGCGAGTGGAGCTCTTCTCAAAAATCATGCCCAAAATTTTCCCTTCCAAAAGCAAAGGGCGGATTCCCTGCTTTAGATTGTGTTTCATCTCCGCTGCGAGTGAAAGAATCTCTAAAATCTCTCGGGCACTAAAATCTTTCAAAGTCAAAAAGTGTCTCAAACTCCACCTCTAAGAACCAAAACTCACAAGGGCTACAAAGCTTGAAATATACTTTAAAGATGTTGATAAAAACCTTATCAATCCGCCTTAATTAGCGAATAGAGTAGCTCAATCTCACGCGCCCAAATGCTCTCATCAATCGTCTCTAAAATGAGCGGGATTCCATCAGTGCGCGGATCATTCATGATAAATTCAAAGGGCTTAAGCCCTAGCTCGCCCGCGCCTAGGCTGTGATGGCGATCTACATGGCTTTGGAATTTCGCTTTGGAATCATTAAGGTGCATACCTTTAAGGTAGGTGAAGCCCACTTCGCGCCCAAAAATCGCCATACTCTCCTCATAAGCCTCAAGCGTGCGAATATCATACCCTGCGCTAAACATGTGGCAAGTATCAATACAGACTCCTATGCGCGATTTATCATCGACTTGATCGATGATCTCGCCCAGATGACGGAAGTCATAGCCGACATTACTCCCCTGCCCCGCGGTATTTTCAATCACAGCAATCACATCTTCAGTAACATCAAGCGCGATGTTAATCGATTCCGCGACGCGCCTTAAACATTCAGTTTCGCTAATTTGCTTCAGATGGCTACCCGGATGAAAATTAAGCCGATCAAGCCCGAGTATTCCGCACCTGTATAGCTCATCAATGAACGCCGCGCGCGACTTCTCTAGCCCCTCTTTATCGGGATGCCCTAGGTTGATGAGATAGCTATCATGAGGCAGGACGTGCTGTGGAGCGATTCCTGCGAGGATTAAATTAGTCTTAAAGCTCTCAATCTCATCAATACTCAAAGGCTTTGCATTCCATTGACGCTGATTTTTGGTAAAAAGTGCAAACGCCTTTGCGCCGATTTTACTTGCATTCAAAGGAGCATTTTGCACGCCACCACTCGCACTCACATGCGCACCGATAAATTTCTCTCTCATTTCTTGGGAATCTCCTTGAGGGCAAAGATAATTTTACGCATACGCTCTTGAAAGATAGTTCCTGCACTTGAGCGCTCATAAAGGATATGATAGTGTGGGGTTTTTATCTCTTGGATAATACCCCCACGGGAATCGCCCTGCATGCTAGAATCTATCTGCTTTCCTCTGCCCTGAAATATATCATGTCCCAAAACAATCTCTTCTAAAAGCGTCTCATAGCCCGCTTTTGCGCCAAAAATCTCACGATTAATCCGCGCTTTAGAAACACAATCGCCATTAATGCAAATAGAATCGCTCCAAATATCAATCACAATGCTTGAGTGTGCGAGCGAATACCCTTCGATAGAGAGCCGATTTGTGTAGCGTTTCACAAAGCCTAAATCATGGAACTTAAACTGCGGCGTGCTAATAAGAAGAATCTTGGGTGTAGTGGATAGAAGCGCGCCACTTTTTGGAGCGCAAGCGGAAAAAACAAGCAAGAATCCAAAGAGGACAGGAATCCAAAGCGCGCGAAGGCATCTCGCCCCGCGCAAAATTCTAGGAATCAGAACTCTTCACCTGTGAGGATTCGATACCAGCGTTTGCCATCAAGCTTTAGCTCCATGCTGACTTGGCATAGCCCGTCTTTATAGACCGTCTCGATGATTTCAGCATTTCTGATGACCGCGAGCACTTTAGTTTTGACGGTCGAATTCTTAAGCACCATATCACGCACGGTATCTTGCGCATTGACGCGGATTCCATACATTTTTTCCCCGATTTGTCGATACGCATCGACAATCGCCGCACGTTTAGCGAGCGCGAGAGCCTGTGCAGGAGAGATGGTGCTCTCAGGAGCGACCCCCATACCCACCGCGCTAATCTCAATAATGCTTGAGGGTGTGATCATCGGTGCATTCGGGATCACCACCTCATCGGTTTGCACCTCATTGCCACGTAATTCTGTGGATTTGTAGGAGTTCCGATTGGGGTAGGATTCCACGCTACTACTCTGCACATTTGAGGTTACGCTCATTGTGCTACCGCTACTCATTGTGTTACTATTTGAAGCCACCGCGCCACTCACTAAGAGAAGCGTCCCTGCTACCGCTGAGGAGAAAAGTTTTCTTGTCATTGCAATTCCTTTTTAGACTGATTTCTCACACTCAAGCAATACCCGTTCCACTTTTAAGTCTATGCCTTACAATCGCACGTGCATATTCTCGGTAATACTCCAGGAATCCGTCCCTAAATATATCCCTCGCGCGCTCAAAAAGTGCCGAAATATCATTGCCCGGCAGATGAAATGCATCAATAAGCAGAGCTTGCAAATAGTGCGAAATACTCCCACCCAGCAGGATTCCCAAGTAGGGCGCACGATGTGTCTGCTTTGCCAAAAGAGCAAAAAGCTCATCGACAAAAATAAAAAGCCCCTCCTTGGTGCGAACATCCTCGCTCCAAAAACTCAAAAGCTCCTGTTCGATAGCTTTCCACTCATTCATATGAAAATCACGCACCCCGCCAAAGAGCTTCGCACTTTGGCGCGAAAAGGCTCTTTTGAACTCCGCAAGAGCCTGCGCTTTGTTGATTTTACGTAGCTCAAATTCCTCGACATTACTTGGGCGCGCACCCTTGATATACGCGCCCCTACCTAGATTTAGCACCACTTTGGGCTTAAAATGACTAATCGCATATTCGATATTCTCCCTTGAGAGCGAAAATATCGAATCAGAATAGACCTCCTGCGTGCTATTCCCCTGCACCCTGAAGCACCCCTCAGGAATCGCCTCCTCCTCCTCGCCATAGAAGGAGTTTTGCGCATGCTTACTCTCGCCTTTAATATAGCCACAATCAAGCCCTGCAATCAACACATCACTCCCAAGCAATGCTGCAAGCGCGAACGCGGCATTCCCTACAAAGGGTGAAGCAAATTGCAAAATAAACTTTGGTGCGTGCAGTTCGCTCACCGAGCTTTCTGCGCGCTGAAAAAGGTAAGATTCCTCGCTTAAAGAGAGGGCTTTAGGATTTAGCACACTCGCGCCCACAAGGGGAATCGAGCCTAAGGGCGCGGCTTTTAGCACCTCGTGCAGATAGTCGATTCGTTCGATTTCGACCTGAAAATCTGGCGTAATTCCCGCAGAGAGGAGCGGTTTTAGAGCCGTGCCCGCACTCAGGATAATCATACGCGACGCATTTTCTTTGATAAAGGGCAAAAGTGCATTTAGGCTCGGACCATTCCCCACCACGCACACAGGGGCATTAATTCGCTTAGGTTTGAGTAAAATAGGGTGCTTTTGTGTGGGCGCAAGATAGTTGATATTCTCTAGCGCGTTATTAATCCCAATCATCTCATCTTCAAAAGTGCCCCAACCACGGGCATTGACACGATAGGATTCCTCGATAACGTTCCGCACGTTTTCATTTTTCTGGGAATCATAGAGGGTGAGCTCCAGACGCAAGAAATTTGAGCTAATGCGACGCGCCTTGAAAAAATGCTTCGCAAAATCACGATCCATGAGATTCTCAATAAAGAGATAGCAAGCATTTTTAGAGACCTGAGAAAAGAGTGCGGGATAGTCCACGACATGGCATGAAATGCGGAAAAGATCAAGCGATTCCTCAAAAATGAGGAGCGAATGGATGTGGGCATATCGCTCGCGCAGGCATTCAAGATGAAGCCCGCCCAAAAGCCCAAACATCGTTACTGTGGGCAGGAATCCGTATGGGAGATTGAGCCTGTTTGGCTGCTCTTGCCACTGCGGATAATGCTCTGCAATCTCCGCATAAAAGGCTTGCAACAGGCGATTGTGCATTTTGCCCGTATAGGGGAATTGCACTTCGTCCATATCGCTAGGGGAGATGTCGTTGCTGTAAAATTTCCACGATGGGTGCGAAAAGGGCTCACTAGCGACATATTGTGCGCTCTTAAGCCAGCCATGCACGCCCTCAATCTCAGGGAAAAGTAGCCGATTCTCCAGAATATCAAGAATATTTGCGCCCTTTTCGTCAAGCCAAATACTATATTGCGTCGCTTTCTCCTGCAAACGCCGTGCTAGAGGCTCGCTATAAGAGAAAAAAAACTGAAGATTCCCAACAAAACGCTCTTTTAGCGCATCAGTAATCTGCTCTCTAGTGCCATTTTCAAGAATCGAGGTAAGCTGCATGAAGCCCCTTTGGGCGGAATTTTGGGCTAGATTATATCGAAGTTATGTAAAGAGCAGAGCTCGGCGCCCCACAGGAATACCGCGGGACACAAGGGTTTTAGAAGCGATAGAGGGTCTGGAATCGAAAGCGATTTCGCTTCTCGGTTTTGTATCTGCCAGGGGTTTCCGTCTTCAGCATTGCGTAATAGGTCAGGAAACTAAGATTTTTAGTGTAGTTGTATTCAGCCATCGGGGTAATCTCAGTAATTTTTCTCTTACTCGTCGTTCCATCAAACGCTGTAAAATCTGTCTTCCCGCCTGCATAGATGAGTGAAAGCTTCACATTGTCAGTAGCCTCAAACGCAACATTGGCATAGAAGATACCAAGCCGTTGCTTTTCTTTTTTATACACCAAAGATCCATTATCTGAGAAGAGACCGATACTAGTCTGAAAGTGATAGTTTTGCCACCATAGCTGTCCCATTGTCCCAGAATCAATAAAGCCTTTGGCACTAGAGCTAAGAGCCACAGAGAACCCATCTGCGCTATTACCCAAATACCCTACGGCAAACTTTACAGGATTGGCGATAAAATCTACCTGCGTTTTATAAAGGTCATTTTTTAATGCGCCTGCTTTTCGGATTAACCCTGCTCCTTCATTATTCACTTCATTCTTTGCATAAGCAAGAGAGATTCTCGCTCCCATATCTTCATTCAGGGCGACTCTATAAGCGACATTGGTATAGAGCGCGCTTTTGATGACCTTATGAATATGATAGCCCCACACCTCGGCAGAAAAATCTCCATACTCAGCCATCGCACTCGCGACATAGAAAGGTTCAGTATAAGAAGAACCACTTGTCGTTGAGTTTATGACCCTTGTATCGCTACCATAGGGATGCGAATCCAAAAGGGCAAACGTATCAAATGCTCCAAGGGTGAAAGTCCAATTAGGCACATCACGATTGAGCACGTAGATTCCTGTGCCACGCTCAAGATCGCTCGCATTGGTGAGTGGCGTATCAATAAGTTGCTTACCGACACTGATCGTTGTCTGACTTGCCTTAGGCATAAAAGTCATATAGTAGGTGCTCACTCCAAAGTCGCCATCCTCTCCTGCGCCCAAACCTTCGCCCTCACCCGTCCTTTTTTTGCCTGCTCCCGTATTCGTGGTGGCTCTTTCGTTGAGATAGAGCGCACTAAGATTAAAGCTCACACCCTCTGCTGCGGGGAATTTAAGATTAGCTAAAGCACGATATTTATGCTTTGCCTCAGAGGATGGTTCCCCTCCCCCTCCTCCTCCCCTATTCGTCCACACATCACTATCCAAGCGATAGCGAAGGTATCCGTTAAAACCCACATTTTTGATTGCTTCTTCTAGGGAGTTTGCAAAGCTTACGCCAGAAAGCGCACTAAAAGCCACGACCGTAGCTAAACTGATTTTTGCTAATTTCATTGACACTCCTGTGATCATACTTGTTATCCCAGTAAAACGGGTAAGCAAAATTATATAAAAAGTTAACTCCAAACGCAACCACGCCCCCCCCCCCCCAATGGCAAAAAGGCAATATGCAGGGTTTAGAAGTGATATTTGACTTCAAATCATAGGCGATT
>JBQMYQ010000052.1:0-8853 GCA_052173415.1 Wolinella sp.
AAGGGAATCCTTAGCAAGCCATGTCTTCCCTCGCTCCAAAAGCTCACTAGGATTAGAGAATTCCACTGCATTAAGTGCACGCGATGAAGCTCCATCGCTTTCTCGCACCCGCTTCTTAATCTTCTCCGCACACTTCATGAGTGCTCGAGAATCAAAATCCTTTAGTGGAGGCATATAACTAGGAGCGAATTCACTCCTTCGCTGCGCAAGATCTTTAAGCAAAAAAAACGCCCCCTCCAAAGATTTATCCTCGCGCAAACAGAGCTCTAAAAGGCGCAAATTTGCAGAGGGTGGAAGCTCATTTAAAAACTCCTCCATAAGCGCCTTAGAATCGGGGTTTGAGATCTCAAAATCATACGGGATTCCCGCATACCAGCAAAATTTCTTAACCACGTGATGCAAAAAAGCGTCAATCGTCATGATTTTTAAATCGCCTGCGAGGAATCGGGCGCAAACCTCGCTGTGTCGCTCTCTGATGAACTCCGCGTCCATTTTGCTCTCTTGTAGCAGAGGTCCAAAGCAATGATTCCCCTCCTCCAAAAGCCCCAAAAGTGCCTCATGTATGCGCGTTTTCATCTCAAGAGCTGCCTTGCGCGTAAAAGTCAGTGTAAGAATCTCTCCTGCATGTGCGCCCGCAAAAAGAAGCTCAAGATAGCGCAACGCAAGCGAAAAGGTCTTGCCACTCCCCGCACTCGCTCTAAGGGCTAAAAGCTCATCTTTTCCCACGATTCCTCCAAATTTGACGTTTGGAAATTATAGCCACATTGAATCTAATTCTTTTTTGTGCGTGTTTTGTCGCATTTTGCGCGCTAATTAAGGTTCAAAACAGCAAGGAATCGCGCAGTTATTGCACCCGATTCCCGCATTTTTTAGATTTTTTAAAGTTGATTGACATATACTAAAGTTTCTTGAATATTTTAGTTAAAAGTTTAAGTTCCTAAAAATAGAGCAAAATCGCAGAGGAGTTTCTATGTCTAAAAGCCTTTATGAGACCTTGGGTGTGGATCAAAGTGCCACAGCCGAGGAGATCAAGCGTGCCTATCGTAAGCTCGCGCGACAATACCACCCGGACATCAATAAAGAGGCCGGTGCGGAGGAGAAGTTCAAGGAGATTAACGCTGCTTATGAGATTTTGAGCGACGCAAAAAAGCGCGCGCAGTATGATCAATTCGGCGATTCGATGTTTGGCGGGCAAAATTTCCACGACTTTGCGCGCAATCAATACAGCCAAAATATCAATCTTGATGAGATTTTAAGCCAAATTTTTGGCATGGGTGGTGGTTTTAGCTCGAGTGCAAAGGGATTTGGCGATTTTGGTAGCTTTGGTGGTTTTAGCCAAAATCTTGACATAAACGCACGTATTGATATTCCCTTTTCTGTGGCGATTTTGGGTGGGAAACATAAGATTAATCTTGAGCACGACTCTTTTGAGGTCAAGATTCCTGCGGGAATCTCAAGCGGAGAGACGTTGCGAGTGCGCTCTAAAGGTCGCTCTAGAAATGGCGCGACGGGCGATTTGCTCCTCAAAGTCGAGGTGAGTGCGCACCCTGAGTATGTCCGCGAGGGGAATGACCTCACAAAGAGCTTTGATCTTCCGCTTAAAATCGCGCTATTTGGTGGAAAAATCACGATTCCCACACTTTACAAAGAGATTTCGCTCAAAATTCCCGCAAACACAAAAAATGGGCAGCAATTTCGCGTCAGAGAGCTTGGCGCACCCAATCGAAAGAGTGGCATCAAGGGCGATCTCTACCTCAGAGCCAATGTGGCGATTCCCCCATTAGAATCGCTTGATAATACACTTGTTGAGGCACTTAAGAAGTATCTACCCGACCATTAAAAGGAGTGATTAATGTATAGCTATGATGAGCCGGTATATCTAATTAGCGTTGTCGCTAAGATTCTTAGCATTCATCCGCAAACTTTACGGCAATATGAACGAGAAGGGCTGATTGAACCCGGGCGGACAGATGGCAAAATGCGCCTCTACTCGCAGCGCGATATTGACAAGATAAAAACGATTCTCCGCCTCACTCGTGATCTTGGCGTGAATCTCGCCGGAGTGGATATTGTCCTACGTCTAAAAGAGCGACTTGATGCAATGGATAATGAGATTGAAGAGCTACGACAAGACATTGAAAAGCTCTCGCAAAATGAGAGGAACCCCAAGGGTTCTATCGTTGCAAAGCGTAGCTCTTATGAGATAATTCTTTTTGAAAAAGATTAATTAAATAGCGGATTGTTTAATCCGAACATCATGAAAAGAATTGAAGCGATCATTAATATTCCTATCATTAAAGGTGAATACTGTTTCATGGCATTTCTCATTGATGAAATTCTTCGCAAGTGTATCTCAAATGCGCCTAAAATAGGCACTGAACAATGAAACAGCTCGCCCAGCTCCTTCGCCCGCAAAGTTTTAGTGAATTCATCGGTCAAAAACATCTCTTTGGCAGCGACGCGCCTTTGAGAAAATTGCTGGAATCGGGCAGTTTTCCTCACGCTTTTTTTTATGGTGCGCCCGGAACGGGTAAAACCACGGCTGCAAGGCTCATTGCAAAGCATTTGGATCGCCCGTTTTCATTTTTTAATGCCACAACCTTTAAAATCGAAGAGCTTCGCACCTACTTAAAAGAGTTCAAAAATTCCCTAATTAAGCCACTTCTGTTCATCGATGAAGTCCATCGCCTCTCCAAAAATCAGCAAGAAGTCCTGCTCCCCATCATGGAAAATCACGAGGCGATTATCATCGGTGCATCGACGGAAAATCCCTATTTTGCGATGACAGGGGCGATACGCTCGCGCTCTATGCTTTTTGAGTTTAAGCCCTTGGAGCGGGCAGATTTGGCACTTCTCCTAGATCGCGCGGTGCAACGCTATAAAATTGCACTAAATGAGCAATCGCGCGAATATTTGCTTAGCTCCAGCGAGGGCGATGCGCGAGCGATGTTAAATCTGCTTGATTGCGCCCTAGGAATCGGGGAATCGCCCATCACACTCAAAACACTCAAAAGCTTTCGCCCAATCTCCCTGCACGAGGGCTCTAGCGAAGGAGATTCTCACTATAATTTGGCAAGCGCTATGATTAAAAGCATTCGAGGAAGCGATGAAAATGCCGCTATTTACTACCTTGCGCGCCTTATTGAGGGCGGGGAAAATCCCGAATTTATCGCCAGAAGATTGGTCATTTTAGCCAGCGAAGACATCGGCAACGCCAATCCGGACGCGCTCACGCTCGCTACAAGCACCATGCTCGCCGTTGCGAAAATCGGCTACCCCGAAGCGCGCATTATCCTCGCTCAATGTGTCATCTATCTTAGTGCTTCACCAAAGTCAAATAGCGCGTATTTGGCAATTAACAAGGCTTTGGAGCTTGTGCGCGAAGGGGTGCGCCTTGCGATCCCTGAGCACATTTTGCAATTTCACAAAAACTACCGCTACCCGCATGATTTTGGCGGCTGGGTGGAGCAAAAATACCTTGAGCGTCCCTTGCAGCTTGTGAAGTGGATTCCCATAGGTTTTGAAAAAAGGCTCAAGGAGTGGCTGGAGAAAATCCGCTCTATCGGCGGATAAGGTCGATTCCCTCCTTGGGAGTAAAGCGAAACAGCTCATCACTAAGCTTAATATTTTTCTGCGAATTAAAGAGCACGATCTCGGTGCGATTCCCAAGCTTGTCAAAAAATACAATCTCGCTAGGTATGCCCTCTTTGGTGCTGGAGATTTCGTATTTCTGCCCTAAAATTTCCGCCTCATAAATCCCCTCGCCTTTGGCTTTTGCACTCTTAAGGAGGCTTAAAAATTCAAGGGAATCCTGAAGCTTTGAGAAAGTTGCTTGCTCCAAAAACGGCTCATACACTACCACTTCATCGCCCACAATATAGACCTCTTTAGAAAGTGGCTTCTCATAGACCCAAAGTCCGTAATGAGGGGCTTTAGCGTAGATTTTCCCTTGATATTCAAGTGTGCTCCCATCTTCGGAGAAAACCCGCTGAATAAATCGCGCTTCATACGAGCTAATCCCCTCAAATGCACCCAAAGCAAGCGCATAAAAGCTCACAAAAAAAAGCAACCATCTCATTTTGATCCTTTGAATGTTTTTATCGCCTCAAAACAGCGACGATTCCCGCGCTTTTAGCTCGTTAGCGCGTGGAATATGATAAGATTGTCATTTCGCAACTTCGATATTACAAGGTTCAAGCTGACATGATAACGCAATTAACCCGAAAAATTTTTGGCACAAAAAATGACAAGCTGATTAAGAAATATCGCCAGAGGGCGCAAAAAATTAACGAGCTTGAGGCGAAATACCAGCTCATGGACGATGAGGCGTTAAAGGGTGCGTTTAGTGCGCTAAAAGCGAGTGTGCAAAGTGGAGAGAAAAGCTTAGATGATGTTTTGTCCGATTCCTTTGCGATTACCCGTGAGGCGAGCAAAAGAGTGCTTGGTATGCGCCATTTTGATGTGCAGCTCATCGGGGGAATGGTGCTCCATGAGGGCAAAATCGCCGAGATGAAAACGGGTGAAGGAAAAACCCTCGTCGCCACGCTTGCCGTCGCGCTTAATGCGATGAATAAAGAGAGTGTGCATGTCGTTACCGTCAATGACTATCTCGCGCGCAGGGACGCCGATGACATGGGTGTGCTGTATCGATTCCTCGGGTATAGCGTCGGGGTGATTACGAATGATTTGCAGAGCGATTCTGGGCGCTTAGAGCAGTATTCATGCGACATCGTCTATGGGACGAATAACGAATTTGGCTTTGATTACCTGCGCGACAATATGAAATATTCGCTCGAAGAAAAGGTGCAAAAACACCATGCGTTTGCGATTGTCGATGAAGTGGATTCGATTCTCATCGATGAGGCGCGCACTCCGCTCATCATCTCTGGACCTGCAAATCGTAAGCTTGACAACTACAAAATCGCAAACAAGGTCGCTCTCTCGCTTAAGAAAGAGGAGCATTTCAGTGTCGATGAGAAGAATCGCGTCATTTTGCTCACTGAAGCGGGAATCGCCAAGGCTGAAGAGGGCTTTGGCGTGGATAATCTATACAGTATCGAAAACGCCATACTTTCGCATCATCTTGAGCAGGCTCTCAAGGCTAATCATCTCTTTGCGATTGACAAAGATTACGTCGTGCGCGATGGCGAGGTGATCATCGTCGATGAATTCACGGGGCGACTGAGCGAAGGGCGACGCTTCAGCGAGGGGCTACATCAGGCGTTAGAAGCCAAAGAGGGTGTGGAGATTAAAGAGGAATCACAGACGCTCGCGGATATTACGTTTCAAAACTACTTCAGACTTTATGGAAAGCTCGCGGGCATGACGGGCACAGCACAGACTGAGGCGAGCGAATTTTTGCAAATTTACAATCTTGAAGTCGTCTCGATTCCCACGAATGTCCCTGTCATGCGCAAGGATCTTAACGATCTTATCTACAAAACGGAGCGAGAAAAATTTAACGCCGTTATCCAAAAAATTAAAGAGTTGCATCAAAAAGGGCAGCCCGTGCTCGTAGGGACGGCTTCCATTGAGCGCAGTGAGCTGCTTCATTCGCTTTTGCAAAAAGAGCGGATTCCCCATACGGTGCTCAATGCCAAACAGCACGCCAAAGAGGCAGAAATCATCAAAGATGCGGGCAGAAAGGGCGCGGTAACAATCGCTACGAATATGGCGGGGCGCGGGGTGGATATTAAAATTGATGATGAGATTCGCGAGCTTGGCGGACTTTGTATCATCGGCACGGAGCGGCATGAGAGCCGAAGAATCGACAATCAGCTTCGAGGTCGAAGCGGTCGTCAGGGCGATCCGGGCATGAGTCAATTCTATTTGAGTTTGGAAGATTCGCTCTTGCGTATTTTTGGCAGTGATAAGATCAAAAATATCATGGATAAGCTCGGATTAGCCGAGGGCGAACACATCGAATCAACACTTGTCACGCGCTCGGTCGAGAACGCGCAAAAGAAGGTCGAGAGCCACTACTTTGAGACGCGAAAACATCTGCTCGAATACGACGACGTGGCGAACGAGCAGCGAAAAGCGGTCTACAAATTCCGTAATGAGCTCTTGGATAAGGATTTTAACATCGCGCAAAAAATCAATGACAACCGCCACGATAGCTTAGTGTATATGTTGGATCGGGCGGATATTTTGGAACATCTTGAGCACGAGGAATATGATTTAGAGCGACTTATAATGCTATTAAACGAAGAGTATAACGTGCAAATCGCCAAAGAATCCCTACAAAATATGGACTACCACGCGCTACTAGAGATGAGTGAGAATATCATCAAGGAGAGCTATGAAGCGAAAATGAGTCTCGCTGATGAGGCGCAAAGACATGAGATTGAGAAGCTTATCTATTTGCAGGTGCTTGATAACCTCTGGCGAGAACACCTCTATCTTATGGACAATCTAAAGACGGGAATCGGGCTGCGAGGCTATAACCAAAAAGACCCGCTGGTGGAGTATAAAAAGGAAAGCTACAACCTCTTTATGGAGCTCATCGACAATATTAAAATCAGCACAACTCGGGCTTTGCACAGCATTCAGCTACGAAGCAAAGAAGAACAAGACGAACAGCGCAAAGCCCAAGAAGAGGCGATGAAGCGACTGCTTCACGAGATGGAGAGTGAATCAAAAAGTAATCTGCATTTTAGTCATCAAGAAGAGCACGTTGAAGTCAAAGTAGCACGCAATGAGCCATGCCCATGCGGAAGTGGCAAAAAATATAAAAATTGTTGTGGTCGGAGTGGTCCAAAGAAGGGAATCTTCGCAAAATAATGCGTAGAAATCAGCAGCTCGTTGCATTCTTAACTAGACGCTATTTGCGCTTTGATAAAAGTCAGCCATTCATTTCAATTACCGCGATTCTCGCGTTTTTGGGAGTGGCGATCGGAGTGATGGTGCTCATCGTTGCCATGGCGATTATGAATGGTTTTGATAAGGATTTTCAGCGCAAGCTTTTTACGATGAACTATCCGCTCACAATCTACCCGAAATCCGCTTATGGCGTGAATGACGAACTTCTAGCGCAGCTTGAGGCGCGATTCCCGCACTTACGATTCTCGCCGTTTTTGCGCGCACAAGCCATCTCCAAAAAGGGCGATTCCATGGAGGGAATGCTACTTTTTGGCGTAGATTTTGAACGCGAAAAGCACATTAACGAAGTGCTTGCTCACGCCCTGCATGGAGTGGATTCCGTGGGGAAATTCGACCTGATCATCGGCAAAGAGCTCAAAGAAGAGTTGCTTCTTGAGCCCGGTTCCAAGCTTACGCTCATTTTTACACGACTTGAGCCCTCAGCCCTAGGGCTCGCCCCTATAATGAAGCGTTTTAGTATCCGCTCGTGGTTTCACTCTGGGCTCTCCGCGTATGATAAAACCTATGCTTTTGCCCCTATCGAGGCGGTGCGAGCGATTAAAAATACGGCTGCGGGCTACTACAACGGGATACACATCTACACCGATGATCCGATGAATGAGATTAAGACGCTCGCCTCATGGCTTCCCAAAGATGCGGGAATCATAGGCTGGTGGCAGCAAAATGGCAATTTCTTCTCTGCACTGGAGCTGGAAAAACGCGCGCTTTTTATCGTGCTTTTGCTAATTATCCTCATCGCTTCACTCAATATCATCAGCTCACTGCTCATGACTGTGATGAATCGGCGACGTGAAATTGCGCTCCTGCTTACACTTGGTGCAAGCAAAGGGGAAATCAAGCGCACATTCTTTCGCTTGGGCAACACCATCGGACTAAGCGGAATCGCACTAGGAATCGCACTCGCAATGCTCTCTTTGTGGATTTTGGGCACATTTCCCATCATCTCGCTCCCCGCTGATGTCTATGGCAGCTCTAAGCTCCCCCTAGAGCTCTCGGCAATCGACTTTTTCATGATTGTCACAGGTAGCATCCTCATCGTCCTATTCTCTTCATACTATCCCGCACATCAAGCGACTAAAATCGACCCGCTCAGCGTGCTACGCAACGAATAAAACCGCTCTAAAAAACTAAGCGCAACACACACCGCACATCACGCGCCAAAAATTGCCCGCCAACGCATGTGTATCGGAGACTTAAAGCACCATTTTCACTAGAGTGTGTGCCTGAAATTTTTGAAATATCTCATCACGCTTCTCCTTGCTCTCCACAAGAAGTTTGATGTTAAAGCTTTGATATTTACCCGTGCGGCTTTTATTTGATGGGGTAAATTTATGCTCGCTCTCTAATATCTCAAAGCTCGCTAAACGCGCCTCTTCCTCGCTCTGCGTAATAATCGTGTAGCTCCATTCACATGGATAGCTAATCTCGGGCTCTCCCTCTAATATTTTCACTCCTCTCCTCCAAATAGCGAGTAAAAATCCTCAGGGATTCTTGCTACCCTGCCCTCTTTGAGGCACGCAACCTCCACTTCAAGAATCGCCAGCTCCTTGCCCTCCGCGTCTCCTAATCGCACCTCCTGAAGCAATTTTAGCGATGCGCCACGAATTTCTATGGGAATCGCCCCCACCCACACAAGATCCCCTAGCTTCGCAGGCGCTAAGAATCGAGCCTGAATATTTCGCACGACAAAGCTATAACCTCCGATTTCAGGCTTCATGCCACGTGCGAAAAAGAGCTCGCTTCGCGCCCGTTCGGCAAATTTTAAATAATTCGCATGATAAACAATCCCGCCACAATCGGTATCTTCATAATAGATTCGTATTTGCATTCTCACTCCTTGAGCGTCTCCAGATAAAACATCATTCTGACAATTCCTGCATAGTCTCCCATGGTAGCGATCTTACCAGGTAATCTTACTCACAATACATTATTTTGTTTGAGCGCGACATTCTACTTAAGACTAATAAATGC
>JBQMYQ010000053.1:0-8212 GCA_052173415.1 Wolinella sp.
GCGATTCCCACATTAGAGGCTTTTAGCGACCCCTGCTTATTAAAAGAGCTCTCAAGTGAGCAAAACAGAGCCTTTGAATTTCTTCTAAAACGCCCGCGTGCGCTGCTTTTTGGCGATACGGGTAGCGGCAAAACGGAGGTTTATTCTCATCTCATTTTTCATCATCTGAGGCGCGGGAATCGCGCGCTGTTTTTAATGCCTGAGATTGGGCTTGCGCCCCAGATGGAGCAGCGGCTGAAGCACTATTTTGGCGAATCTCTCGCGATTTGGCACTCAAAACTCACAAAAAAGCGGCGCGAAGAGGTGCTCCTAGGGCTTGCAAGCGGGAAGATACGCCTTGTGATTGGCACGCGTTCTGCACTCTTTTTGCCCCTAGAGAGGCTTGGGATTATTATCGTTGATGAGGAGCATGATGATGCGTATAAATCGCAAACACAGCCGCACTATAACGCTCGAGATCTCGCGCTGTGGCTAGGGAAGAAGCACGGTATTCAGGTCATTTTGGGGAGTGCGACCCCGCTTGCGAGCAGTTTCTATCGCTTCAAAGAGGAGGGGGCGATTTTTCGCCTAAAGGGGCAATTTTTTAGTGCGCAGAAGAAAATTCGCTTCATCTCCGGGCTTGATTCGCTTGAGATTCCCGCGCTAAATGCGCTAAAAGAGACGCTAGAGCAAGGGAAGCAGGCGATGGTATTTTTACCCACACGCGCGAATTTCAAATACCTCTTATGCACGGAATGTGGCGCGAATGTGCAGTGTCCGCGTTGTAGCGTGAGCCTTAGTTTGCACAAAAAAGAGCAAAAGCTTCTTTGTCATCATTGCAATTTTGCTTCTCCGATTCCCGTTGCGTGTGAGCAGTGTGGTGCGCCTTTAAAATCCCAAAGAGTGGGGACTGCGGAGGTAAGCGAGGAGCTTTGCGGACATTTTCCGAGCGCAAAGATTGCGCGCTTTGATAGGGACGTCCTCAGCACGCAGAAAAATCTTGAGAAGACGTTAAGTCAATTCAACAAGGGCGAGATTGATCTGTTGGTGGGGACGCAAATGCTCTCAAAAGGGCATGATTATCACAATGTCGAGCTGGTGCTAGTCCTAGGAATCGACTACCTTTTAAAAAGCGATGATTATCGTGCTAGGGAGCGCGCGATGGCGTTGTTGTTGCAGCTAATCGGGCGTAGCGGGCGCAAAGAGAGCGGGAATGTGCTGATACAGAGCTTCCGCGCGGATTTTTTCAAAGATTGCTTGAGCGATTATGAGCGATTCTTGCAAGAGGAGCTTAGATTACGTCAAAAGAGCTATCCGCCCTTTGTGCGTTTAGGCATGATTTGGTTCATTCACAAAGATGAAGAGCGAGCCAAAAGCGCGTGTGAAGAGGCGTTTTGCGAGCTAAGTCGCAGAGGGGCTGACATCATTGCGCACGGCGCGGCTCCGATTGAGCGTATCGCGCTAAAATGGCGCTATTTTGTCCTCATTCGCGCTGACAATGTGCGACTACTTTTGGAGCAGCTCTTAAGCGCGCGCGGGAATCTTGGCGAGATTGATGTCGATCCAATCTCCTTTGTGTAAGCAGTATTGGGCTACAATGTGCGCTAAAAAGCTTTAAAGGTTATGCAATGAAAATCGCTATTTTGTGCGATTCCCCGCTACTTCATCATGCGCTTGAGTATTATTTGAAGGGTCATCTTGTGAGCTATCGTCAATGTGATTTTGTAATCGCGGATAAAAAAATCGAGGTGGATAAACCTCTGTGTCTCATCTCAAATACTTCAGACGCGCATATTCAAAAGCCTTTCACGCCCGCGCAATTACTCCTAGGGGTTGAGAATTTTTCCAAATCGCTAAAGATTCCTTACACGTTTGAGGATATCGATGAGAAACATCGTGATTATGCGCTCAAATGCAAAATCCAAGAGGCGAGTGTGCGCTTTGCCGAGGAGATTTACTGGCTCATCACGGAGCATTATGAAGAGGCGCGCTAAGCTCAAAGTCATCGCGGGGACACTTAAGGGGCGCACGCTCAAGATGGTGGGTAGCGAGCGCACGCGCAGCACCAAGGCGATCGTCAAGGAGTCGTTTTTTAATACGCTTGCTTCTGAGATTCCTAATTCGCTTTTTATTGAGGCGTTCGCAGGCACGGGAAGTATGGGAATCCAAGCCCTAAGCCAAGGTGCAAAACGCGCGATATTTTTGGAGCACTCCAAAGAGGCGCACAAAATCCTACTAGAGAATGTGAAGCACTTTAAATTAGAGAGCAAGAGCGAGATATTTTTGGGCGATAGTTTTGAGCTTTTGCCCGCGCTTATGCCGCGATTGCGCGAGGAGCGGGCGATTTTGTATCTTGATCCGCCTTTTGCGATTAGAGAAGGGCAGAGCGAGATTTATGAGCGACTTTTTGCGCTACTTGAAGCCATCAACTTTCCTAGCGGAATCGTCGTGCTAGAGCACATGAGCGGGGCTCAGATTCCCCAAAATATCGGGAATCTGACGCGCTTTAAAGAGCGAAAATTTGGCAAAACGACCTTGAGCTATTTTTGCCCTGCGTAATCTTTAAAAGCTGAGCATGTAATAGCCATTTAAGACGCTTTTGTAGTAAGTAAAGGGGTCATGATTGGAGCGGTGATCTGTGAAAGAGAGATTTAATCCAAACGAGGAAGAGTTGCTAAAGCCGTAGGTTGCGCCTAGTTCCCAGCGATTCTCGTGATCTCTGCGCTCGGTAAGAAAGAGTGTATCTCTCTTTTTATACCATGTTTTTTTATACGCGTATGAGCCACTCACGCGCACAAATGGATAGACCTCTTTAGAGAGCTCAAACCTATAACCACGCTCGCTCAATCCCACGTCCGTGCGGGTATCATAGCGTGCATAAACATTACGACGCGTAGCATTGAGCGATAGGATCGTTGGATGGCTTTTTGAGCCAAGAGCGATTTTTATCCCGACTAAGAAAGCGAGCTCATCATTATTGCGTAACTTGTATTTTGTAACAAAGTCGCTTCTTTTGGCGAGGATTCCCGCTTCTCCGAGCAGTGATGCGCTGAAAATCCGCCTATAACGCACTCCTGTATTGAACGTATCTAGGTATCCCTCGCCCCCTAGGAAAATTTTATCATACCCTAGAGGAATGATAAATTTGTGCATTCCCTCAGTGTAGGACAATCCCGTCGACACTGAGCCAAGCGCGAGATTAACCTTGTGTTCCTTGGCGTAATTTTTATTAAAAAGGCTAAGATTATTCTCCATAGCCCACCCCTCGCGCTCGCCGAAATCATACGTATGCACAAACGAAGCACCCTCAAAAAATGAAAAATCATCGCGCTTTTTATTGCCTTTTAGGGGTAAATAATACAGAGGCAAGATAAATGTCTTGTTACCGATGTCGTTATTTACGTTGTCATCTCGCTCGATTCCTAGCATGAGAATGCCGCCCCATGTGTGCGGTGTGCTCATGCTCACGATCCTGCGGCGAAAAGCTTCGGCATTCTCGCGCACGCTGGGAGGCAACTTGCCCGCAAGCACAGAATCGACCTCCTTGCGCGCGAGAGTGTAATTCCTGCGTTCAAAGTAGATTCGCGCGATTTCAAGGCGAGTTCGTGCGTGCTGAGGATTAAGCAAAAGCACCCGATCAAACGCTGCTAATGCAAGGTCATACTCTTTAAGCTCAAGCGCGCTTCGACCAAGCAAAAAGTTCAACTCAGAATCGTTAGGCGATTCCCGTGTGAGGTGCAATAATAGCTCTTTGGCTTGGCTGAATTTCCCTAAATTGTAGAGATTGATGGCTTCTCTTTTTTGCATTGGAGTGGCGTGGAGTGCGATGGTGCAAAGACTTAGGAATAGCACATGAGCGAGCGAGGGTTTGTGCATAGGGCAAATCCAAATAAAAGTTATAGGTAAGGATTATAGCCCATTTTCTTGATTTTTAACAACAGAGGCGCGTTTGTGAGCAGATTCCTAGGGTATTACTTACCAGTGTAGAGCCAAAAAAAGTGCAGAGAGGAGGTAGTTTGCGCCAAATATGGTAATTGCGCTTAAAACAACCGCGCGCGTGGTCGTGCGTCCTACGCCCCGCGCACCCCCTTGTGTGTGATATCCGATGTAAGTGCCGATGAGTCCCACAAGATAGCCAAAAACCGCAGCTTTGATGAGCGAAGTCAGAAGGTCGCTTAGCTCAAGGTATTGCCGCAGGACGCTCTTGTAACTCTCTTCATTCACATCTAAAACATACACCGAGATAAAAAATGCTGAGAGATTCCCGACAAAATTAAAAAGAATCACTAAAAGTGGCAGACAGAGCGCAGAAGCGAGAATCCGTGGCACAAGAAGGTAGCGTTTGGAATCAATGGCCAGTGTGTCGAGTGCGTCGATTTGTTCGCTTACGCGCATTGTGCCCAGTTCCGCCGCCATGGCTGAAATCGCCCGGCTAGTGAGCATTAGCGCAGAAAATACGGGACCTAGCTCGCGCGAAAGAGCGAGAAATATGGGGTAGCTCATGAAATTTTGCGCGCTAAATTGATGGAATCCGTGATAAAACTGAATGGCGAGCACCATGCCGGTAAAAAGAGCCGTGAGCATGATGACCCAAAAGGAGCTCACACCGATGATCTCCATCTGGCAAAAAAGCTCTTTGAAGCGATAGGGCGGGGTGAAATACGCAGGAGCTAGGCGCGCGTGAAACAGGAGGAAAGCACCAAATTTACCCAGCGATTCCCAAAATGCAAAAACCATTCGCCCCAAAGCTCCAAAAAATGCGTCTAACATGCCCCAATGTGTCCTTAAATAAAATTTTAGATTCTAGCGAACATTGTATATAATATCGGTCATTCTTATTTCTAAAAAGGTAGAGTTATGGCAGAGGAGACGCAAAGCACAGATCAGGGCGCAGCGGGTAAAAATAAGCTTGTGATTATCATCATTGCCGCAGTGATCGCGCTACTACTGATTGTCGCAACGATTCTTGTGATTGTTTTAAATAGTGGCGGAGATGAGCATGAACGGAATGCAGGGGCACCCACAGCGGGGCAAATGTCTCAAAGTGCGCCTCCTGCGGCAGGGACACCACGGAGTGCCGGGGCGAAGTTGAGCGTAGGTCCGATGTATGCGTTTGATCAGTTTATCGTCAATCTCACCACTCAAAGCGGTCGGCGATACCTCAAAACTACGATGAATGTCGAGCTCACACAGCCTGCGCTCACAGCAGAGCTTGATACAAAGCGCGCCGTGGTGCGTGATACGGTAATTTCGATCCTCTCATCAAAGAGCATTGAGGAGATCTCCACGAGCAAGGGTAAAGATAAGCTAAAAAGTGAGCTTGTGGAGCGACTGAATGAATTCCTCGTTGATGGCAAAATTGCGGATCTCTTTTTCACTGAATTTGTGATCCAGTAGCCCATCTTAGCTTCGCAATGATAGGAATCGATCTGGTCGCGATTGAGCGCATGGAGCTTTTTTTAGCACGACGCGCGCACGCACGCACGAGGGAAGAGGCTTTGGCTAGATTCCTCGTGCCTAGTGAGATTGAGCTTGTGCGTAGAGTGGAGAGCGCGGCGGGGTTTTGGGCAGCTAAAGAGGCGTGCGCTAAAGCATTAGGCACGGGAATCGGCGCAGAGGTTCGATTTCACGATATGGTCATTTCTAAAACCCCCAAAGGTGCGCCTTTGCTTGAGCTCTCCAAAGAGGTGAGGGAGCGCTTCAATGTTGCTTCGTGCGCACTATCAATCGCCCATCACAAGGGATTTGCGATTGCTGCGGTGTTGCTAGTTTTTAATCAATAAGCAAGGAATCGGTAGCTCGCGGGCAAAAGCTTGCAAGGCAAAGAGCAAGAAAGTAGCGAAATCCGCACGCTTTTTGTGCTCGCCTCATTTTTATGTCCGTTTCTTTTCGCCTCTGTCTTTTTATGTCCAAATGCCCCTTTAGTCCATCATCACAAGGATATTCTCCACCACTTCTCGCGGGTTTTTATTCTGATATATGGGGCGACCGACGACGATAAAATCACTCATTGCCTGCTTTGCCTCGTTGATGTTGGCAACCCGTTTTTGGTCGTTGCTAGGCTCGCCAAAAGGGCGGATTCCCGGAGTGAGCGTGAGAAAATTCGGAGCGATGAAGGACTTGATACGTGCGCTTTCAAAAACCGAGCAAACGACCCCATCAATGCCATTTTGTGCTGCGCTCATCGCCATATCAAGGGCTTTGCTCTCCAGCGAGGCGTTATAAACTTCGCGGAATCCCTCCTCGCTAAAGCTTGTAAGCGCGCTCACGGCGAAGAGAAGCGGTCGATTCTTGACTTTGGCAAGGCGCGATGAGCACTCTTTCATCGCCTCCGCTCCGCTGCTTGCGTGCAGGGTCAGCATGCCGACGTTGAGCTTTGCAATCTCCTCCAGCGCGTCGCCCATGGTGTTTGGAATGTCATAGAGCTTCAAATCAAGAAAGAGCCTAAAATGTTCGTCAATTCCCGTAATTTCTTCTAAAAATTCGCGTCCATCGCGAATAAAGCTCCTTAAGCCCACCTTGATCCACAGCGGAAGCCCTCGCAATTCACGCAACAGACGCAGATTCTCCTCTTTGCTCGGAAGATCGAGTGCGACGCACAGCTGCAAGGTTCACTTCTTTTTGGGAGCGAGCGCGTCCAGCACGCCATTTACAAAACGCGGGGAGTTTTCATTCCCAAAAGTCTTTGAAAGCTCGATGGCTTCGTTGATGATGATCGCTTTATCAACTTTGGAATAGAGCATCTCATACGCCCCAAGGCGGAGAATTGCCCGCTCCATATCGCCAATCCGCGAAAAATCCCACTCTTTTAAGTGCTTTTTAATATTCTCATCAATTGTCTCCAAATGCTCGATCGTGCCATCAAATAGGGAGAGCGCGAACTCTTGCTGATGATTTTTAATTTTCTTCTCTTCCAAAAGCTCGGGAGCGAATTTGCGAATGGCACGATTCCCTGTGTCATAGGCGTAGAGCAGCGACACGACCGCTTCTCGCGCCTGTGCGCGCGTTGCCATGTTATGCTCCGAGGTTTTTGTAGAGATTCATCATCTCAATAAGCCCACTCATCGCTTCAAAGCCCTTGTTTCCGGATTTTGTCCCTGCGCGCTCAAGAGCCTGCTCGATGTTATCCGTGGTCAATACGCCAAAAGTGACTGCCGCGCCGTATTTGAGCGTAACATTTGCGATCCCCTTGGTCGCCTCCGCGCTGACATAATCAAAATGCGGAGTCGCACCTCTAATGATCGCCCCAAGGCAGCAAACTCCATCATATTCGCCTTGTGCGAGGATTTTCTCCAGTGCAAAAGGGAGCTCAAAAGCCCCGGGGACGAGGATAAGGTCAAGCTGGGAATCGACCCCTCCATGGCGCAAAAACGCATCTTTCGCCCCCTCAATAAGGCGATCGGTGATGAGATGATTGAAGCGACTGGCGATAATCGCGATGCGCTCGCTATTTGTGAGACTGAGTGTTCCTTGTATAATTTTCATGAAAATTCCTTTTGTTAAAAGTTATAGATCGCTAAGGGCGAGCAGCTCTTTTACGAGCTTTTTTAGCTCCGTGGGCGTAATCATATTGGGTCCATCGCTGAGCGCGTCTTTTGGAGAGATGTGCGTCTCCATAAAGAAGCCCTCCACGCCCACAGCTGCGGCTGCGCGCGAAAGCGGCGCAACAAAGCGCGAATCGCCCCCGCTTTTCCCGCCTGCGACCCCGGGCATCTGCACCGCATGGGTTGCATCAAAAATCACAGGGGCAAATTCACGCATAATAAGTAGCGAGCGCATATCCACGATGAGATTCCCATAACCAAAACTGCTACCGCGCTCAGTAAGCCATATCCCAAGCCTGCGCGATTCCTCAAAAGTCGCCTTTTCGCCCCCACGGGTTTTGACCGCCTTAAGCACCGAATGGCGCATATCAGCGGGGTTCATAAATTGCCCCTTTTTGATATTGACAATGCTTTTGGTCTTTGAAGCCGCGATTATAAGATCGGTCTGACGGCATAAAAATGCGGGAATCTGCAGAATATCCGCGACCTCTGAGACGATTTGTGCCTGAGTGCTTTCGTGAATATCCGTTAGGATTTTGTATCCAAACTCCTCTTTAATGCGCGCAAGCAGCTCGATTCCCCGCTCTAGCCCCGGACCGCGGTAGCTCTCAAGACTGGTGCGATTGGCTTTATCAAAGCTTGCTTTAAAGTAAAAATCAATGCGGGAATCTTCACTTAGACGGCATACG
>JBQMYQ010000054.1:0-7475 GCA_052173415.1 Wolinella sp.
TCTCCTCATTTATATAATTAAAAATATTAATTTTTATCCATTTCTCAGCGGGGGGGGGGCAACATTTCGATTTAGTTTTATTCAAAGGAGAAAGCATGAGGAAAGTGATTTTAGGCTTGGTGGTGCTCGTGAGCTTGGTGTGTGCCGAGGAGCTGACGCAAGAGGAGATTAAAGAGCTTGATAAGAAGTGCCAAAATGGAGATAACAAGGTTTGCTACAACGTGGGTCGTGACTATATATTTGGCGAAAATGGTCTTAGTAAAGATTATCAAAAGGCAAAATTCTACTTTGAGAAAGGGTGCAGCGCGGCGCAGTCCAAAGCCTCTGGAGTGCTATCAAACTTCTTGCTCAAATGGAGAGCGGATGAAGGCTCTTTAGCTGCTTGCGCCGATCTTGGAGCGATGTATTATGATGATAGGTATGGTGTCAATCCTTTCCCAACTCCCAAAAGCTCCCCAGTTTAGGGCTTTGTGTTTGCACTGTTCCACTTTTGCAAACGGGTCCATGCTCCGCGCAATCTTCAGCTCCTCGCCTTTGATGTATTTCGCATAAACTCTTAGCGTCATGGTTGCATCTGCATGTCCGAGCATGCGAGAGACCTCTAAAACGCCCACCTTGCCACCCAGCAGCATATGAGTAGCGAAGCTATGACGCGTCTGATAGAGCTGCCGATACTTGATTCCTAGTAGCTCTAAAAACATCTGCCACTGCCTAGGGCTTAGGAAGTCCGAGCGAGAGTAAAAACTCCCGCCGTCTCGCTTAGGGAAAATCCATTCGCTTTCGCGCTCAATACTAAGCAGAAACTCTCGCAAGGGCGCAAAAAGCGGGATTAATCGCACGCCGCTTTTAGTCTTTGGCGTGCCGATTCTTCCCTCTCTAATCGCCCTCTCTATCGAGATTACGCCTCTTGTGAAATCTATATCGCTCCATTTTAGCGCGATGATTTCACCCGTGCGCGCGCCCGTGTAGAAAGCGACCATCAAATATCGCTTTAAAATCCCACTCGAGTGCGCCAAAAGCTTGTCCACCTCCTCTTTTGAGAAAGGCTCGACCCTCTCTCTTTCTGAGCGAGGAATCTTGAGCCCCTCCATCGGATTGCGCTCGATGAGCTCATCATCTAAGGCAAGCTCGAATGCCATTCTAAGCGGAGCTAGGAGACTCATTATCGAGGAGTATTTGAGCTTAAGGCTTGCCACCCACTCTCTGAGCTCGACCTTTTTGATTGAGCCGATGTCCCGCTCGCCAAAGAGCTCACGCACGCGCCTAGAATGCCTTAGGAATTCCCGATAAGACTTGCTCCCCTCACGCTCCTTTTCTAGGAGGTCAATATAGCTATTCACGCTCCTAGATTCCCTAAACTCGCCAAGCAATATGCGCCTTTGCAAGTCGGGAATCACCTCCTTTTGCAAAAAAGCTCGATTCGCCACCGTATCGGCTAATCCGCTACTTCGCTTTACCTCACGTCCCGAGATAAAAAAGCGCAAGTAGAGTTTTCCGCTACGATTTGCTATACTTACTTTCTGCATTTGTTTTTCCCTTCCTTTTGGAGGGGGGATTTCTATTCTACATGCGTAAGCGCAAAAGCCACCTTAAAATCATGCCGCCTCTCTTTTTCTGCTCTGCATGAATATTCGACAAATCATCTATATCCATGCAAAAGCCACCTTAAAACAAGCTCCCTCTTTTTCGTGACTATTCTTGCTTGTCACTCTGCCTTGTGTTCTCGCTTTTTAAAGCGCGTTAGGAAGATGGATACGCACAAGATTGCCACACTCACGAACGCTAAAAAGACATTCCCTTCCATGTTTCACTCCTTAAATTTATTCAGAAAATACATCGAAAGCACCATGCTAAAGACGATAATAAAATTCGCCATATTATAGCCTCCTTGCATGATTCCATAGCTACCATTCACAAAAAGTCCTAAGGAGACCTGTCGCAATGTCTCGACCAAAGCTCCCACTTTGCACCTCCTAGTCTTGATATATGCACGCCGTTTATTATCCTGAGTTGTAAGGGCGCAAAATCCGCCTTAAAACAAGCTCTTTTTGAGAAAAACCCTCGCCCTCTAAAATGCTGTTCAGTCGCTCGCGCACGAAGTATAAAACCCGTCCGCGTTTGTAGAAATGATAGTTTTCTACCGCCATGCCTCGCTTGCGCCATGACTTCATCGTATTTGCGGTGATTCCCAGCACCTTTGCTGCGCCTCTATAGCCTTTCACATACCTCATAGCGCGACCTCGGTAAGGAAAGTCGCTTTGAGTGCTTGCGTAGCTTTTGCATAGCGTTCAAAGGTTACTTTCGGGCTTCCGTGTCCCATCACTTGAGAGAGCGCGAGCAGATTCTCGCCCTGCTCAATCATAAGCGTCGCAAAGCTATGCCTCGTCTGATAAAAGACGCGTTCACGCAGTCCCGCCCGCTTGAGTGCCTCCTTCCATGCCTTTGCAAAGGCTTTACTCTCATTAAGCCGATTCCCGCTTTTGCTTGTAAAAACCCACTCTGCGCACGCTTTAGCCTTCAGCTCCAAAAGAGCCTCCTTAGCCGGGCGAAAAAGTGGAATAGTGCGCTTTGAATGCTCGGTCTTTGGATTCCCAAGCTCGCCGTGTCTAATCGCTCTTTGCACGCGTATTTCCTCTTTTTCAAAGTCAATATCACTCCAGCTAAGCGCGATAAGCTCGCCCGGTCTAAGTCCCGTAAAAAATGCCACTTTCAGCACGTTTTTAAACGCCTCATCGCATACGCCAAGAAGCGTCTTGATTTCACTTAAGCACAGCGGAGCAATCTCATTTTTTTGCCCTTTTGGCTTTGAAATTCCCGCGAAAGGATTACGCGCGATGAGCTCCAAGGCAACGGCTTCGTTTAGGATTCCTGCAAAAACAGCGCGAATATTATTAATCCGCTTCGCACTCAATCCCAGTAATCCGAGCTTACTCTGCCACTCTTTAAGCATAAGAGGCGTTATAGCCTTAAGCTCCAAAGCACCAAATAGGGGCAAAATATGCCTCGCTAAATCCTGCCTATACGCCTTAAGCGTCAAGGGCTTAAGCGTCCTTGTTTTTAGCCAAAATTCCGCCATCTCTCTAAAGCGCGAAACCCCCTTAAAGCTTCTCTTCTCTCTTAAGAGTTCCGCCTCATGCGCTTTTACATAGGCGAGATTCTCGGCATTCACTCTAAGCCCCGTGCTCTTTCGCACCCGCGCCCCCTCACTCATCGCGCTAATCCATAGCGTCCTACCTCGCACATAGACACTCATAGCACGCCCCTTTCCAGCTCTTTGTAGATTCTTGAAGCAATCTGCGCTTTAAACCCCTCGCCGATTCCTAGAAACTCGATATCGCTTAGCTCCTCATCGCTAAAGTAGGGAATCTTCTCGCCTCTTAGATAGGCATTAAAGAGCACTCCCGCCCGTGCCTGCGCACTATTTTGCAGCCAAGTGGAAATGTAGGTGTAAATCAGTCGCACATTGAGCTGTCCATTCCTTGAGGGATTGAGTTCGAATTTATCGGCAATCAATGCCTCGTAAAAGCTCTCAAGCTCGCCTTTAGGGATAGTCAAAAGCCATCTAGCGACCATCTTTTGGTCGCGTTTGGTGAATTTCCCGTGTTCTTGCATTTCTGTTGTGAATTCATCAATTGTCATGTAAATGCCTTTATTTTTGATTTTAATCCGCCTACCCACATGAGGGATAGGGTTAGAGGTAGTTTGTCGATTTTTGATAGGTTTCTGTGCTTTTAAAGGGGTATTTTAAACCCTAGCAAATCGTAATCTTCCAAAGTCCAAGTAAGGAATCCGTTCTACTCTTCTCCCAAAAGCATAAAACTCTGTTTTACAATCCACCGCTAAAAGCTCTGCAAGTCCTGCTAAGCCGTAGTTTTTCTTTACCTCTTCTTTGATTTTTTCATGAATCTCATGCTCTTTGAGGCTTGCAAACTCATCGGGAATCCCCCTGTTTTTCGGTTCATAGACATCTTGCCAGCCACTTCGGATAGTCGCTTCCAGTGCTTCGTTGATGTTGATTCCTTTAGCCTCTAAAGCAAGGAGACGATGAATCATTCGACTCTTGCCTACACTCTTAAGTGGCTTCTTAATCTCGGCTCTATAAGTGATGAAATCTCTCCAAAGCTCGTGATTTAGGCTTTTAGGGAGGGCTAAAGTCTCAAGCGGGGATTTTTCTTTGTTTTTCTCTTTTTTTATTTTTTCTCTTTTATTTTCTTTTTCAAGTGATTCTGTATGGTAATTAGAGTCTATTTTGTAAGTAGAGTCTTTAAAAGAACTAAGAGAAGATTCTATATTAGAATCTAATTCTAATTCATTAATATTAATAGGTGTGCCATTTTTGTCAGACGAATTTGTCTCTCGCTTTTGCGTATCCGTATGCATTTTTTGACACTCGGTATATTCTTTTTGGCAGACGGATAGCGTGATGACTCTCCCGCTTCTGTTTTCTCTGCTTTTGTAGCTAATTGCAACATATTGGGCACTTTCAAGCTCGCCCAAATACCTTACAATCGACCTCTCTCCGCAATTTATACCCTCGCACAGCTCTCTATTGTTGAAATTTTGAGGATATTGCAACAAAAACAGATACAACACTTTCGCCCCATCACTCAGTCGCGAATCGCTAAAAAACTCTTTCATGATTAGCCTCCTTTGTTTGTTTAAACCGCTCCAAAAGCCCACGCAATGAGCTTTACACAACGGTTATTAGGTTATCCCGCCCGTTCAATACTTCACGCCATCTATCTCTAGCTTGAGTCGGGAGATTTAAAAACGGCTTGGAAGTCTCGCCGCTTGCAAAGTGAAAGAACACTAATAAAAATAACTTCACGCTATTTTTATTACGTAATAGTATAGCATTAAGAATCTTTTGTCAATAGCTTTAGATTATTTTTTGATTTTCTATTGATAGCGTAGTGTTTATTTTGAGAGCTTTTTTAAAACCGCAGTAAAGGTTTCTATGTCCTTTTGCTTTTTCTCAAGCTCATTAATCTTTAGTAGCATTTCAAGCGAGCGTTTTATCTGCTCTACTATTTCATCGTTGTCTGCAGTTGCCAACCGCCCGATGTGCTCTTTGCTAACCCCAATCCTCTTACCTAGTTCCTTATAGGTGATTCCCAGCTCTTTGCACGTCTTTTTTACGATATTTTCATCACTCTTTACCATATCGATTCCTTTGTTTGTGGAATTTTACCCTCTCTTTGCAATCACTCATCAAACCCCGCAACAACAGGATTTTATGAGTGATTAACAGTTGTGCCAAACGCCTACTATCGTTTAGACGCCCACGCTTCAGATTAAACCCGGATTTAGAGAACTATATTCCCACGGCTCCGTCTGTCAAAGCTTACGCTATCCAGCCAACAAAAGCACTCAATAATGCCTCTGTTTCAATTGCTTACTTATTTGCAAGCAATTGAGTGTCTAATGATTGCTTTTATTTGCTTAAACGTAAATAAATGATTTCTATACGATAGATAAATGAAAGCAAATAGTTATCATTTTACTTCTTGCTTAATATCGTTGATAATTAGGTTGATAATATATTGCGTGGTGTTAATCCCGATTGCATCAGCCTTTTTTTGCAGTGCCTCTTTGAGCTTCGGGCTCATAGTGAGCATAATCCGCTCTGCGCCTTTCTCTCTCTCCTCATTTGCCATCTTTACGACTCCTTTTTGTAAAACCCAAATTCTACTTTTTAACTCTTTAAACCACTCCACAAAGCCCACAAAGTGAGCTCTAAGAAATGGTTAGCCAAGTGTCTTCAGCTCGACACCACCTACTTGTATTGCGCCCTATCTCATCTCGCGGGGTCGCTGTCGATTCCTTACGGGTAACCGTGCAAGTATGGCTATCTTGCAAGCCCATCCCCGACCTTGACGTAGTGGGGCACGACGCTTTTTTAAGAGTGTGATAGGGTAGCACTTCCACCCTCTCAATCCCTCGATGAGAGATTGAGACGATAGAGAGCGGGATTATCCCGCTATTTGTTCGCTCTCTCGCCTCTCTTTTGAGGGTTTTACATATCCAAGCTCTCTAAGTCTCAAAAAAGCTTGTCTCGCTTTGCTGTCACTTTTAAAGCTAAAGCTCTTTTTGAATTTCAGAGAATCAAACACGGGACGCGAGATATTTTCCTCCCTTAAAAAGCTTGCCACACTCCCATACTCCAAGCTGATTGCGTCCATATCCACAAAAAGCACGCCGTTTTCTCTAACCATGCCTCTTTCTCTCCTTTTGATGAATTTTTGATAAAATGGCTAACGTCTATCGAATATTTGTCGATATGTTTTTAATGAGCGTATGATACACTATTTTTTAAGCGGTGTCAAGAGCTCATTTCCAAAAAAGGTGTTTTTCAATGAAAGAGAGTGAAAAGATATTGGCACGCATGAGATTGCTGGCGGGAGTGAAGACTGATAAGGAGCTTGCTGAATTATTTGATATTAATTACAGGACACTTGATAATTGGAGAACTAGGGGCGGGATTCCCAAAAAGCGGATTGAAGCCATCTCAAAAAGGTTAGGAGTTCCCCCGAGTCTCTTGACAAAAGACGGAATAGCTAACTCAATTAACATAATGACAACGATTAACGGGTCAAGAAATAGCTACAACAACAACATCGCCATCAACGGCACCGAGCGTCCTGCCAGCTCTCAGAGCCACGACGAGGAGCTTTTGGCGCGATTTTGTGAATTGTATAGAAACTACCGCACTCCAAAGATGGAGCAGTCTTTGCTCGAGCTTATAGAGAAGCTCGAAGCGGTTAGGCAAGCCACAGAGTAAGCGAGAGAAGCGCGCTATAAGTGAGTTTCACGCGCGCTTATGCTTGCTTTGGATTGTTTTATAAAGCCTAAAAAGCATGAAGCAAAAGAGCCCTACCGTAAAAGCAAGGATAAGATTTCCGCCACTCATATTACTATTTTACCCGTGCGCCCTTACTCTTTTTGTAGAGCTTAAACGCCATATAAGCGCATAGCCCCAGCGTGATAATGGTAAAGAGATATTGTCCGTATAGGTTACTCATCTGCTTCTCCTTGTTTTAAACTTGCTTGTTCAAGCCTGATTGCCGAATACATGATAAACGTGCTCCCTGCGGTAATTATCATAGGCATAAGCGTAAAATCCCCATTTAAAAGCGCGTAAGTGCCATTGACAAATAGCCCCAGTCCGATGTTTTTAATTAGCTCATTCACGCCACAGTCCTATTTTTCAAGCCTACGCTTGCTCTTTTTGGCGTCTTTGTAGATAAAATAGAGGGCAATATGCCCTAAAAAGACCACTCCTAAGACCACGTAGACAACAGGTTCCATCTATTTTAGGCTCGCCTCTACTCCGTCTTTTTCTTCGGCTCTCTTGTGATATAGAGCGCAAATACAGTCAAAAACGCCACTGAAACCCCTGCATAAATCGCCGCTAGCTCCATTTATTCCTCCTTGTTTTTTGTCAAAAGTGCAACAAAAATCAGCAAATAAACACC
>JBQMYQ010000055.1:0-6448 GCA_052173415.1 Wolinella sp.
AAAGAACAGCAGCAGGCGGTGGAGATGATATTTTCCACGCCACTTAGCTACACGTGGGGGGCGCCGGGCACGGGCAAAACAAAGGGTGTGCTTTTTGAATCGCTCCTTTTTACGATTACTCGTGGAGTGCGCGCTTTTTTGCTTGCGCCGACTAATAGCGCGCTGGAGCAAGCGTTGAGAGCTCTCATGCCGAAATTTGATGAGCTGGGATTTGAGCGCGCGCTTGTTTTTAGGATAGGTGAGCCATCAGCGAGTTTTTTGGAGCAATATCCTGAGGTGTGCGATCCACTCATTTTTAATAAACCTCAAAACGTGGCAAGTCTCTTTGGCTCAGGTAAGGAGGCTAGAGAGAAGAAAATCGAGGAATCGCTTGTTATTGCGCTGACAGTGGATAGTTTTATTAAGCGTTTTGATTCCCTGCCCAAAAGTGGCGAGAAGCATATTTTCCTTGATGAGGCGGCGTTTGTCCCGCTTATTAAGGCTTTAGCACTTTGCGCGCTGCATGCGCCCATCTCCATGCTTGGCGATCATAAGCAGCTTCCGCCCGTGTGTGAGGCAAGCGAGATGGATCTTGAGGGCGAGCCGCTTTTAAATGCATGGCAATATTCCGCCCTGCACATGAGGGATTATTTTTGCGATGGGGTGGGGATTTTCTCCTCACACATGCCGACTTTCCCGCGGGAATCGATGATTCCCCAAAGTAACCTAAGCTATTCACATCGCTATGGCGAGAATCTCACGAAAATCCTTGATAAATATATCTACAAAATCGGTCTGCGCGGACTTAGCGAGCCTACCGAGCTCTATTATGTGGATAGCGGGGCATTTGTGAGTGCAAAGAAGGGTGCGCAGGCGAATTTGAATGAAGCAGACGCGCTCGCCAAAGTGGCGCAGGAGCTTGCGCGCACACAGGAGGATTTTGGGATTATCACGCCTTTTGTGAAGCAACGTCGCGCGATTTTGGAGCGATTGCCTATGCTTAGGGACAAAGATTGCGTCATGACGATTCATGGAAGTCAAGGGCGGGAGTTTCACACGGTGCTATTCTCCCCTGTGATGTTGCATTATCATTTGACTAATTCGCTCAATCTCTCCGCACTCCATGCGCTCAATGTCGCTATTTCACGCTCAAAAAAGCGCGTGATTATCGTGTGCGATTATCGCTTTTGGATGAGGCAAAAGGGGCAATTTTTGAGCGCGATTCTTGCACAAAGTAGTCCCTTAGAGCTAGGAATCGCTGAGGATTCTTGAACCCTGCGTAAAAAACGATAATATACGGAGTTTAAAAATCAAAATAGGGAGGATTATCATGTCAAAGAAACTTATAGGAGCTTTACTATTCGCTATGTTTTGTAGCGTATCGGCATGGGCAGGAGAAATCTCTGTTGCAGCTAAAGTGGGCACAACTGGCTTGGGAGCAGATGTGGGATATAAGTTTAATCCAATGCTAAAAGCACGGCTAGGGGTTAATTATCTCAAGATAGCTCGTAGCGTAGAGGTTGAAAAGATCAATTATGACATGAAAATGAAGTCGCAAGGCTTTGGGCTATTTGCAGATTTTTATCCATTCATGGGCAGCCTCAGGCTCACCGCGGGAATCTATAAGCCTAATCTCCAATTTGATATTGATGCGACAGGTAGCGGAAGTTATGAAATTCAAGGGCACACCTACAACGCTGCTGCTTTAGGTAAACTCACAGGTAGCGTCAAATGGGATAAGGTCGCTCCTTATCTAGGAATCGGCTATGAGACGGGTAGCTTTTTTGGTTTTAGTCTTCCTGTCGGGCTAGTGTTTGATCTAGGTGCGATGCATATCGGTAAGCCGAGCATTGATTACAATGCCACAGGGGCAGTGGCGAATCCTTTGCTTAAAAATGACATTGACAAAGAGCGCAAAGAGATTGAGAATCAGCTAGGTAACGCGGAATGGTATCCCGTAGTTTCAGCTGGAGTAATCGTGCGCTTCTAAGCTTAGGCGCGCTTGTTTTGTGAATTTAGCGCGCTCTTGGGAGATTGGGAGGTTGGCTTTTGGAGAAAGTTCTGTTAGCGCACGGGAGCGGGGGGATCGAGACTGCTCGGCTAATTCGGGAAGTTTTCGCACCCTATCTGGGGAATGAGATTCTTGAAGCTGGCGAAGATGGAGGTGTGATCGACCTCCCTTCCGGGAAAATCGTAACAAGCACCGATGGCTTCAGCGTCTCTCCACTCTTTTTCCCTGGCGGGAATATCGGCAAGCTTGCAATTTGCGGCAGCGCAAATGATGTCGCGATGATGGGGGCGAAGCCCAAGTATATCACCTGCTCATTCATGATTGAAGAAGGATTTGAGATTGCCAAGCTCCGCACAATTCTCGCCTCCATGGGTGAAGAGCTCAAAAAGGGCGGAATCAAGATGCTCTCAGGCGATACAAAGGTAATCCCGCGCGGTGGAGTTGATGGGCTTTTTATTACGACAACCGCTTTTGGAAGCACGGAAAATCCCCTTTCGCTCTCAAAATTGTGTGAAGGAGATGCAATCATTGCCAGCGGTGCTGTGGGGACGCATGGCGCGGTCATCTATGCAAGTCGCGAAGAGATGCAGTTAAAAAGCGCGCTAGAGAGCGATTGCGCGCAGCTTTGGGAGGTTGTAGAGCCGCTTTTGGAGGCGGATTTAAGGATAAAGACAATGCGCGATGCCACGCGGGGCGGGCTTGCAGCGGTGCTTAACGAATGGGCGGAACACCAAAAGCTGGGAATCCTCCTCAAAGAAGAGGCGATTCCCGTGCGAGATGAAGTGCGGGGAATCTGCGAAATCTTGGGCTTTGAGCCCTATAATCTCGCAAATGAGGGCATGTGCGTGATCGCGCTCCCTAAAGAAAATGTGTCAAAAGCCCTTGAAATATTGCACTCCTTTGAGCTTACACGAGAATCGAGCCTTATTGGCGAGGTAATTGGCGAATACAAGGGGCGAGTGGTGCTTGAGAGCGCGTGGAAAAGTCGGCGATTCCTTGAATATCCCAGTGGCGAGCTGCTCCCTAGGATCTGCTAGGAATCTGCATGCACGAATATTCCGTTGTAGCCGCACTTATCGAGCTTTGTGAAGAGCAGGCGAGGGCGCACCATGCCCAAAGTATCAAGCGTGTCGTGGTGGCACTGGGCGAGCGTAGCGGGGTTGAGGAGCAGCTTTTTTGCAGCGCGTTTGATGTTTTCAAGCTCGATTCCTTGTGTGCGAGCAGCGAGCTTGAAATCATCAAAAAGCCCGTGAAAATGCGGTGCGATTCTTGTGGATATGAGGCATCTCTGAAGGATATAGCGCAGGGAGAATGCCCCAAATGCAAAGAGCAGAGGCTTAGTATGATTGAGGGAAAAGAGATGTATTTACAGAGCTTGGAGTTTGAAGTTAGCGATGAGGGATAGGGAGATTTTTGAGCAATTCCTGCGTCAAGAGGCGGGAATCAAAGAGAGTTGGAAGATTGTCGAGCTTTTTGAAGAGGAGCGCGCTAAATGGAGCGAGGAGCGCACACAGCTAGAGGAGCGGAGCGAGGAGCTTAGGCGTGAGCTCCTAGAGCTTGAGAAGAGGACACTAGAAAGCAAAGAGGAGATGGCGCGCAAAGATCGCCTCCTCAAAGAGCGTGAAGAGCGAATAAAGGTCTATGACGCACAGCTTAAGGAGCGCGCGCGAAATATCGATGAGGATTGCCTTCCTGAGCCTTCGCAGATGAGATTAAAAAGCGTGGAGGTAATTAGCAAAAACGGAGCAGTAATCAAGGCAAAACCCGCTAAAGAGTATTTTTCAGAGGGTTACGTAGCGACGTTACTTCGCGAGCTTGAGGAGCTTAGAGGCAATAAGGGACTGCGCGAGAAGGTGCTTGATTTGGAGCTAGAAAATTCAAAGCTCAAGGTCGAGCTACGCGATTTGCTTGCCGAGCAATCGCAGAGCGAAAAACCTCAAGTAGGTGCGGATTCCCGTTCCGCTACTCTTCCTTCTCTTGATACTTCCGATTCCTCCTCTGATTTCTCCCCTCTTCGTGCTGATTCCAAAGAGTCTTAATGAAGTTGCTTGTTAGTGCGCTTGAGCCCTCTTCAAATGCGCATTTAAAATCGCTCGTGCCCTTTTTGGAAGGGAGAGCTGAGCTTCTTGGCGTGTTTGACCCAAATCTTGGGAATCCACTACATAAACCTAGTGAATTTTCCGTCATGGGTTTTAGCGATGTGGTGCGCAATGTGGGCTTTTTTTGGAATGCACGACGCGAGATGATTAGGCTTGCTGGCGAGGTGGATAAGGTGCTACTTATGGATTCCTCCTCGTTTAATATCCCGCTGGCTCAAGCGATTAAAAAACGCTATCCAAAAAAGGAGATTATCTATTACATTTTGCCTCAAGTGTGGGCGTGGAAGCCTTGGCGCGCGAAGATTATCGAGGAATCATGCGACTTCCTCGCAGGAATCCTCCCTTTTGAGATTGAGTGCTACGAACACAAAGCCCATTACGTCGGGCATCCTTTGCTTGATGTTCTGCCGCCACTTCGCGCTACGCCTCCTAGCACGGAAGTAGTCGCGTTTATGCCCGGGAGCCGTTTGGGCGAGATTGGGCGTATTTTCCCTATTTTTCGAGAGGTTGCGCGCGAGATCAAAGGGCGCAAAATCCTCATCATTCCTCCGACCTACAAAGGGTTGGATGTTGCGGGAATCTATGGTGATGTGAGTGATTTTGAGCTCTCATTTCAGGCTCATTTGAGCTTACAAGAGGCGAGTTTCGCCTTTATTTGTAGCGGCACGGCGACTTTGGAAGCCGCTCTTATGGGCGTCCCTTTGGTGCTTGCATATAAAACCCGCGCGCTAGATTATCTCATCGCAAAATATCTTGTGAATATCCGATATGTCGGGCTTGCGAATATTTTTGAAACCCGCCGCGGGGAATCACCTCTGCATGAGGAATTGCTGCAAAATGAGCTGAGTGCGGAGAATCTGCTTAGAGCTTACAGAGAGTGCGATAGAGGGCGATTTTTGGAGCGTTCGCTTGCTTTGCGTAATTATCTTAAAGATGGAAGCTCGCGCAGGGTCGCTAAAGAGATTTTGAAGTGATTTTTAATCGCGCATGAAGTAACATAGCGTTTTGCCTAAGGAGTAGAAATGCAAAAAGAGCCGATGACGGCGTATGGATATGAGAGAATCTGCCGTGAGCTTAAGGAGCTAAAAGAGGTGGAGCGACCGCAGATTGTCAAGGAGATTGACATCGCGCGCGCTCATGGAGATCTCAAGGAGAATGCCGAATATCACGCCGCAAAGGAGCGGCAGCTTTTTATCGAGGCGCGTATCGGCGAGCTTAGCGAAATGCTCGCGCGCACGCAGGTGGTCGACCCTGCGAGCTTGAAGCATGATAAAATCAGCTTTGGCTCGACATTTAAGGTCATGGATATAGATAGCGAGCGAACCTTTGAATACACGGTCGTAGGGGCGAGCGAGAGCAATCCCGATCGCGGGCTCATCTCGTTTCAATCTCCGCTTGTGCGCCAGCTCCTAGGCAAAGAGGCGGGCGATGAAGTGCATGTGCTTATGCCTAGCGGCGAGGTGGATTACGAGGTGCTTGAGGTCTATTATAAGGAGATTAGATTTGAGTAGCCAAAAAGTGGTCAAAGAGGCGAAAATTGAGATTAAGCGGCTACACAAAGAGGCAATCATTCCGCAATATCAAAGTAGCGGTGCGGCGGGCTTTGATCTGTGCTCTGTGGAGGCACTTATCATTCCTCCGCAAGAGCGTGCGCTCGTCCCGACGGGAATCGCCATCGCTCTTAGCGAAGGGTATGAGCTTCAGGTGCGCCCTCGAAGCGGATTGGCACTCAAGCATGGAATTACGGTGCTAAATACCCCGGGGACGGTAGATAGCGACTATCGTGGCGAGCTTAAGATAATTTTAATCAATCTAGGCAACGAGCCCTTTAAGATTTCCGTGGGAGATCGCATCGCACAGGGAATCCTAAGCGAAGTTACGCAGGCACGATTCCTCGAGGTGGAGAGCTTAAGCGATACAGAGCGTGGAATCGGCGGTTTTGGCAGCACGGGCAGAGCATAATTAAGAGAAAAGGAAAAGCATGAGCATGAAAGAGAATATCTCCTACATCAAGGAGGAGATTGGGCAAGAGGAGAGAATGTTAGAGGGCATGATCCGCTTTGAGGGGTGGTTTCGCAAATACAAAAAGGCGGTTTTCGCGTTTTTGGCGGTGATTCTTGCGTTTTGGATCGGCGTGGCGGGCTATGAGTGGTATCAGGAATCGCGTGCGCAAAAGGCGTATGCAATCTACGAGCAGCTACTCAAAAATCCCGATAATATGGAACTTTTGGAGAAGTTGAAGCAGAGTGGATCGGGACTTTATGAGCTTTTTCTCTTTCATGAAGCGAGCCAAAAGAGCGATGAGGCGGCTCTTGCTACGCTTTTGGATTCCCAAAATGAGATTATTGCTTCGCTCGCG
>JBQMYQ010000056.1:0-5966 GCA_052173415.1 Wolinella sp.
AAAAAGCTTAATCTCTCGGATTTAGACGGGGATTTCCGCGCACTTAAGGGGCATTTGAAAGACTATTTTTGCGTTAAAGAATCGCAGCTTCTGCGCGAGCTTTTGAGCCTTTTGGAGCATTTTAGGGCAAGCCTTTGGAAAATCATCAAAAAAGAGAAGCAGCTTGGCTTTGATGAGATTGCTCAAGGGGCGTATGAGCTTCTTGGAGAGGGGATTATCGAGCGGGAATTTCTCTATTTTCGACTCGATTCCCGCATTACGCATCTATTGATCGATGAGTTTCAGGATACAAGTCTGCTGCAATACCGCATTTTAGAGCCATTAATTGCCGAGATTAAGTCGGGAATCTCGCGCAAACTGCACCGAAGTTTCTTCTACGTGGGCGACCCCAAGCAGTCTATTTATCGATTCCGTGGCAGTCATGCGGAGCTTTTTGAATGGGTCGCGCGCGACATGGAGGTGCGCAATTTGCCCTACAATTACCGCAGTGCAGGCGAGATTGTAAAATTTGTGAATAAAGTTTTTGCCCCCTTGTATGAGAACTATTATCCACAAGAGCCCAAAAACGCAGGCGGATACGTCAAGGTGCGCGCCGATGAAGAGCCTCTAAGTGGGCTTAAAGTGGAGATACAGCGGCTCCTAAATGCAGGGGCAAATGCCGATGATGTGGCGATTCTTGTCTTTAATAATGATGATGTTCTGAGTGTTACGGAGTTTTTGAAGAGTGAGTTTCAGGCGATTAAAGTCGTAACAGAAACAAGTGCAAAGCTCATCAGACAAAGGGAGGTTAGGGCGCTGCTTCGCGCTCTAAATTACGCGCTTTTTGGCAAAGAGGTCGATGGAGTGAGCTTCCTAGCTATGGTCGGAGAGCAGGGCGAGGAGGGCGGGAATCCGAGCTTTCAAATGAAGAATCCCGTAAAAAATCCCGCCACACAAGCTCCAAAATCCCCGTGCAAAGAGGGCTTTTGCCTTGAAGTGCTTGATTTTTTGAGGCAAAATTCAGGGCGCAAAAGTAGCGAGCTCATCATGGAGATTATGGAGCGTTACGCACTTGCAAGCGCGTCTGCTCGCCGATTCTTGGAGATTTCGTTGGAACATGCCGATTTGGGTGAGTTTTTGGAGTATTGCAAAAAGCTTGAAGAGCCACTTAGCACCGAAGAGCTCAGTGGCGTTCGGGTGCTTACTATTCACAAATCCAAAGGGCTTGAATTCCCCTATGTTTTCGTCCTTGATCGCCTCTCGCGGAGCTCAAATCGTAGCGATGCGATTTTTTATGATTACGCGGGAATCAAGCTTAATAAGATTTTTTATCGCCTCAAGGGGCGCGAGAATTTTGACTCTGCCTATGCAGACGCACTCAAACGTGAGGAGAATCTCAAATATCAAGATACGCTCAACATGCTCTATGTCGCCTTTACACGCGCAAAAAGCGGGCTTTTTGTCCTGCTTAAAGAGCAAAATAGTGCGATGGATATGCTGGGAATCGCTGTGCAAGAGCGTGGGAATCTGAGCATGGAATCTTTGCGTAAAAGTGAGTTTTTGAGGGAATCTAGCGTTAGTGATTTAAGCGAGCAGGAAGTTTTGAGCCTCTGGATTGCTAATCTTGGACGACAGAGCGATTTTTTGAAAAAAGAGCGCACGATTCCCGTGGGCAAGAGTGCCGATTTGATGGCTGGAGAGGCGTTCCACATGGCGTTTGAGCACTATATTGGTTTTGGTGCAAAGGAGGTGCAAATTGAGGCACTTCTTGCGAATCGGTATGGATATTTTCTCGGAGCACATAAGATAGAGGAGATCGCCAAACATGCACGAGAAATCGTAAAGAGCGAGCTTTTAGGAGCAATTCTTAACAAAGGTAAGGTAAAATGTGAGATTCCCTTTTTGGAAAAAGGTAAAATGCACCGCATTGATCTTTTAATCGAGTGTGAAGATGAGATGATTATTATCGATTACAAAAGCACGCTAAATGCGCAAGAACGCGACAAAGAGCAGGTGGAATCGTATAAGAAGTTTATCTCCACAAGGACACAAAAGCCTACAAAAGGGTATTTGCTCGCCTATAAAGATGAGGCGTATTTGTTAGAAGTATAGTTTAAATTTTGAAAGGATTAAAAATGACGGAACATGTGGATAAAGTGGGCGCGAAAGAGGTCTTTTTGAACTTCGTCCGTAGCGAGTCTTTTGGGGGAATCTTCCTCTTTTTCTGCGCGGTGATTGCGATGATTGTGGCAAACTCTCCGCTAGCGGAGGGGTATTTTCACCTTTGGCATGTGAATATGGGCTTTTTTATCGGTCAGACTTTTGTCGGCATGAGCCTTCATCACTGGATTAATGACGTGCTGATGGCGTTTTTCTTCCTCATGGTGGGGCTAGAGATTAAGCGTGAATTGCTTTTTGGCGAGCTTGCAGGAGTGAAGCGCGCGGCTTTCCCCGCGATTGCGGCTCTTGGGGGTATGATCGCACCCGGGATTATCTATAGTCTGTTTAACATCGGCACGCCCTCGGCACATGGTTTTGGTATCCCCATGGCGACGGATATTGCATTTGCCCTTGGAGTGTTACTCATGCTCGGGGATCGGGTCTCTTTGGCACTCAAAGTTTTCCTTGTCTCGCTCGCAGTGGTTGATGACCTCGGCGCGGTCGTGGTGATTGCAATTTTCTACACTGAGGATTTACAGATTCTCTGGCTGCTTGCCTCGCTTGTGGTGCTTGGCGGCTTGATTGGGCTCAATAAGATTGGAGTCCGCGCGCTGCTTCCTTATTTGGTGCTTGGTGTGCTTTTGTGGCTTACAGTGCATAATTGCGGAATCCACGCAACAATCGCGGCAGTGGCTTTGGCTTTCACGATTCCCGTGAAGCCTAGACTCGAGAGTGCGAGCTTTGCCAAAGAGGCTGATGAGCTTTTGAAATATTTCGTGGCGCAAGATAAGGAGCGGGCAAATCTACTGCTCCGAAGTGAGCAAATTCATAGTATTGAGCATTTGGTCAAAGATTCCAAAGGTGTCCAAAGTCCTCTTGTTCGTCTTGAGCACGCGCTTAGTCCATGGAGTGCCTATCTTATCATGCCACTTTTTGCGTTTGCAAATGCGGGCGTGGCGGTTAATGGCGATGTCCCCTTTGGTATCGATGGCGTCATGCCGGGCGTCATGCTCGGGCTCATTTTAGGCAAACCGATTGGAATCCTCGGACTGACTTATATTGCGGAGAAGATAGGGATCGCCGCGCGTCCTCAAGGGGTGATGTGGATTGATATTTTGGGCGCGGGAATGCTCGCAGGAATCGGCTTTACCATGTCGATGTTTATCACAAATTTGGCATTCACACATCCAGAAGCGACCGATGTAGCGAAGATCTCGATTCTTGTAGCTTCACTGCTTGCGGGAATCATCGGGGCATTTTTCCTTGCTATGCGAAGTCGTTTTAAAAAGAAAAAGGCGTGTTGCGCTACGATTCAAGGCTAAATACGCTACGATTCCCGCCTTTGGCTTTATCTGTTTGAATAAATAAATTGTAAGGAAAAACTATGCAAGAGTTTCTTGGTTCAATACTCCCACTCGTCGTGCTTTTTGCTATTTTTTATTTTCTCATTATTCGTCCGCAGCAAAAGCAACAAAAACAGCACAAAGAGATGATCGCTAACCTCAAAAAAGGCGATAAAGTGGTCGTTCAAGGGGGCTTCATCGTCGAGGTGCTCAAAGTGGAAGAGGGGCATTTCACAGTAAAAATCAATGACGATACGACGGCAAAGCTGGTGAAAGATTTTGTTGCTTACAAAGTCGATGGCGAGCAGTGTCACGCATGAAGGATTTTTTCAATATCAAGTTAGGGGCGTTTCTCCTCGCCCTTGTGTTGGGAATCGCGCTTTCGCTCCCTTCATTTTTTCCCTCCATGGCAGGGGCGAAAATCACGCTGGGATTGGATCTCCAGGGTGGGCTTCACATGCTTTTAGGCGTTAAGACAGACGAGGCAATCAAGGTAAAATACAAATCTCTTGCCTCTTCGCTAGGCTTTTACGCCCAAGAGCAGAAGATTCTCATCGATTCCCTAAAAGCCTCTGATAATGGGGTCAGTTTTGAGCTTCTTGATCCTGATGAGAAGGGCAAAATCGATGAGTTTTTGCACAAAAGCGGGCACTTTAGTATTCAAACACAGGGGGGAATCTACCAAATCACTCTGAGCGAGACTGAGGCGCAGGCGGTCAGGGATTTTGCCATCGAGCAGGCGATCGGCACGATTAGGAATCGTCTTGATCAGTTCGGACTGGCTGAGCCAAGCGTTACAAAACAGGGGCGAGAATATATTCTTGTCGAGCTTCCGGGGATTAAAAATGCACAAGAGGAGCAGCGAGCCAAGGAGCTCATCGCAAAATCCGCGCATTTGCAGATGATGGCGGTCGATGAGGCGCGCAATGATCGTGTGGCAAGCATGAGTCCCGAGGAGGCGGAGCGTCTGGGAAGTGTGATTTTACCCTATGCGCAAAATCCGCAAGCCAAAATTTTGCTTAAGGCAATCCCGATTCTTGATGGAAGTATGCTCACAGATGCGCGCGTAGCGTATGATCAAAATAGTCAGCCCGTAATTAATTTTACGCTCGATTCCCAAGGGGCGAGAATTTTTGGAGATTTTTCAGGGAAAAATGTCGGGAATCGCATGGCAATCGTGCTTGATGATAAGGTCTATTCTGCGCCTGTAATCCGCGAGCGTATCGGTGGCGGGAGTGGGCAGATTAGCGGGGGATTTAGCGTTGAAGAGGCGAGTGATATTGCAATTGCACTCCGTAGCGGTGCGCTCCCTGCACCCATTGAGCTTTTGGAGAAGCGTAGTGTAGGTCCAAGTTTGGGGAGTGATAGTGTCATGGCTTCGCTAGTCGCGCTACTTTCTGGATTTGCTATGGTGGTGCTTTTTATGATGCTTTATTATGGTGTAGCGGGGGTAATTGCGAATATCGCACTCATCGCCAATATCCTCCTTATCATCGCCGTGATGGCTCTTTTTGGTGCGACGCTCACGCTTCCAGGAATGGCGGGAATCGTGCTCACTGTGGGTATGGCGGTTGATGCGAATGTCATTATTAATGAGCGAATCAGAGAGGCTCTACGCGAGGGCAAGGGTGTAATTAAGGCGATTAATGAAGGATATGCGAACGCCTCAAGAGCGATTTTTGACTCAAACCTCACTGCGCTCATCACCTCCGTGCTTCTCTACGCCTATGGGACGGGTCCGATTAAAGGATTCGCGATCACTATTAGTATAGGAATCCTTGCCTCGATTCTTACGGCAATCATCGGCACGCACGGGGTTTATGAGTGGCTTGGAGCGAGAATCGCAAAGAGTCAAAATACCGCTTTTTGGTTTGGATTTAGGAGATAGGGGTAGGGTATGGAATTTTTTAAAAATGAGAAAATTTATGACTTCGTGGGCTGGGCGCGCTACACCTCGATTCTCTCCCTCTCCCTTTTTGTGTTCTCTGTGGTGCTTTTTTTCACTAAAGGGATTACCTACGGCATTGACTTCACGGGTGGGAGTGTTTTGCAACTTCAATACAAAAAGGAAGCTCCACTAGCAGCAATTCGTGAGGCTCTAAATAAAAATGAGCTTTTTAAGGGCGCGCAGGTAAGCGAATTTGGCTCGCCCAAAGAGGTGCTTATTAAAATTTCAGCCTCGAGCAATTCGGTCGCGCGCGATGTAGGCGATATCGCCTCTGAGGTGCTTGCGGGGAGTGGGGATTTTGAGGTGCGTCGCGTGGATATTGTCGGTCCCAAAGTAGGTGATGAGCTCCGCACCAAAGGGACTCTCGCGCTAATTCTAGCAAGTCTTGGGATTCTTGCTTATGTGGCGTTTCGCTATGAATGGCGTTTTGCGATTGCTGCACTGCTCGCACTCGTTCATGATGTGGTGATTACGATGGGCGCAGTCATACTTTTTGAGATTGATTTTGGCTTGGATGTGATCGCCGCACTCTTGAC
>JBQMYQ010000057.1:0-5110 GCA_052173415.1 Wolinella sp.
CCCAATAGTGCAACTGTTAATTTCTGGGATGAATGGGCAAAGGGAAAAAATGAAAACGGTATTGAAAATGCTGTTGAAGCTCTTAGACGGCAACATAAATGATGTACCAGCTATATGACCTAACGCAAGCGAAGTGCGGATTATAGAGGGCGAGCAAAGCTAGCGGGTCGTTACATATCCTCCGTGCTTAATCTTGCGCGCGATTCCTCGCGCACGGTGTCCATGCCGATGTAAAACTCCTTCATCATCGACAAAAAGAGGTATTTTCCCTTAAAAGTCGGACGGATTATTCCCTTAGATTCCTCGATCATTCCAAAAAGTCGCAAAAACGCGAGCTCCTTAAAGAGCGCGATCTCGATGGGAATCCCAAAGGCGCGAGAAAACGCCCCCTTATGCACGCCCCCGCCAAAAAGCCCCACCATGAGACGATACTGCATTTGGCTTAGCTTGGTGTATTTTCTAAAGCGCACAAGCCCCATTTTGCCCGCACTCACGCGCTGGCTATACTCCTTGAGCGAGAACGTATTGACATAAAGCACCCCGTCCAAAAAGCTAAACGACCCCGAGCCGATTCCCACGTATTCATCGTGATTGACGACGTATTCATCGATAATATCATCGCCCTTTTTTGAAAATGCCCACGAGGAAATTTGCGTGTAAGAATCAAGCAGCTCCTCCAAAATCACGCGGTAGAGAATCGCCTCTTTCTCAAGTGAAACCTCGCCAATCGCACGCTTTATGAGGCTTTTCACCGAAGGGGAGGACATGAGCGGATAGGTCGTCACCTGCGTGGGAGAAAGCTCCTTGATGATGGCAAGGTCGCGCCGCAACATCGCTTCATTTTGAGTGGGGAAATTAAAAATCAGATCGACATTAATCACAGGAAGCTTGCCGATGAGTGCTTCAAGCTTCTTGATCGTCTCCGCACCCCCGCCGAATTTCTCATACCTGCCCGTGCGTCGCAGAATATCATCATCAAAGCTCTGCACTCCCACAGAGAAGCGATCCACGAGCCCTTTTAGATTCCCGATCGTCTCTTTGTCGATGCTATTTGGATCGGATTCGCACGAGACTTCGCGAATAGGAAAGAGCTTGCGCGCCAAAGCCACGCTCTCGCACAGCTCATCAAGCAGAATCGAAGTCGTCCCGCCCCCCACATACATCGAATCAAAACGATAGCCCAAATCATGCGCCATTTTCATCTCTTCTCGTAATGAGCGGAAATATCGCCGCGCCTTAGCCTCATCAAAGAGGAATCGATTAAACGAACAGTAGGTGCAAAGCGTCGCGCAAAAAGGCACATGCGCATAGAGGAGGTAGCTCCGTCCCGCTTTAGGCGCGGGGAGCTTGTCCTGCGCGAGGGGCTGAAGCGATAGATATTTTGAGCTTGCGCGCCTCATCACTTTATTAGCCACATAATGGGCTAGATTCCCGCCCTTAATCGCGCTCAAGCCTTTAAAATCATTGGTCGCAACCCTCAGGGAATCGCCCCCGCCCATACTCTCCGCCTCAAGTCGCTTCAATCGCTCCCCTTTTATCTAAATCCACAGGTTATCAATGAGTCGCACATTACCCACTCTAGCCGCCACAAGAATCAGGCTCTCGCCCTTTTTCACTTCGCTGCAAAGTCTAAGTTGATAATCCACCACCTCAAAATAATCCACGCTCAGCCCCTCCAAAATCGCGCGCGCACTCGCTTTGATCTTATCTGAGGAGCGTTCGCCCGTCATAATTCTTTTCATCGCTTCATTTAGCGCGACAGAAATCTTAAGGGCCTCCTTTCTTTGCTCGGGCGTGAGGTAGAGATTCCTAGAGCTTAGAGCAAGTCCGTCTGGGTCTCGCACCGTGGGAATCCCGACAATCTCATAGGGCAAAAACAAATCGCGCACCATCTGTCGCACCAAAAGGAGTTGTTGTGCGTCCTTTTGCCCAAAATACGCACGAGTGGGGCGCGCAAGATTTAAAAGCTTCATCACCACGCGCAAAACCCCGCTAAAATGCCCCGCTCTAAACGCCCCCTCCAGCACATATCCGCCCTTTTTGGGCGCACTTAGAAGCACCTCATCATCATGCGGGTAAATCTCTGAAATGCTCGGCATAAAAAGCAGGTCGATTCCCGCCTTTTGAGCTACATTAATATCCGCCTCCTGCTTGCGCGGATAGCGTTCAAAATCCTCGCCCTCGCCAAATTGCGTAGGATTGACAAAAATCGAAGCGATACTATAATCATTATCGCGCTTTGAAGCCTCAAACAGTGCCACATGCCCCGCGTGGAGTGCGCCCATCGTGGGGATTAGAGCGACACTCCCGCTAAGCTCGGAGCGAAGCTTCGTAAGCTCCGCGCTTGTGGTAACTATTTCCATCTATTTAAGCCTCGCTTATGTAGAATTGAGCGCGAATTATAGCAAAGCAAGCACTCGCTAAACCTCATACAATTACACAGAAGTGTAAATTTTATTTAAAAATAAGGGATTTCTAACGTGGATAGCTATGAATATGGCGAACTTCTTAAGGAGCTCGCGAACAAAAGAGACAATATCGCAAAGATTATCAAGCCAGATTCCTTGAAAGATAGGCTTGGGGAGATTACGGAGCTCGAACATAGCGAGGGATTTTGGAATGACGCGCTCAAGGCAGGTGAAGTGCAAAAAGAGAAGCGAAAATGCGAGCGCATTTTGGAAAAATATGAACAGGCTAATAGCGCAATCAACGATGCTTTGGAGCTTTTTGACCTCGCTAGAAACGACAACGATGAAGAGACGCTCGCGCTTTTGTTTGAGGAATCAGGCGCACTGGAGCGCGAGATTAAGAGCGTGGAAATTGAGGTCATGCTAAGTGGCGAGCACGATGGCTCAAATGCGATTATTACCATTCACCCGGGAGCAGGCGGGACGGAATCGCAAGACTGGGCGAGCATACTCTATCGCATGTATCTGCGCTGGGCGGAGCGACGTGGCTTCAAGGTGGAAGTGCTGGACTACCAAGAGGGCGAAGAAGCGGGAATCAAGGACGCTTCTTTCATCATTAAGGGCGAAAATGCCTATGGCTATCTGAAGGTCGAAAACGGCATTCATCGGCTGGTTCGGATCTCGCCCTTTGACGCAAATGCCAAACGCCACACCTCTTTCACTTCCGTGATGGTTAGCCCTGAGATTGATGATGACATCGACATTGAGATTGATGAGAAGGACATTCGCCTAGATACCTACCGTGCGAGCGGAGCGGGCGGGCAGCACGTCAATAAAACCGAAAGCGCAATTCGCATTACCCATATCCCTACGGGAATCGTTGTGCAATGCCAAAACGACCGCAGTCAGCACAAAAATAAAGCCACCGCCTTTAAAATGCTAAAAAGCCGCCTCTATGAGCTTGAGCTCGCCAAACGCAATGCAGAATACGACTCCATAGAGAAAAGCGAAATCGGCTGGGGTCATCAGATAAGAAGCTATGTCCTAGCCCCGTATCAGCAGGTCAAAGACAACCGCAGCAACATCGCATACAGCAACATCGAAGCGATTTTAGATGGCGATTTGGACGAACTTTTGGAGGGCGTTTTGATTAGCCATTTTGACAAAGGAGAATGACCTTGCTTGAGCTTGTGCATGTCGCGAAATCCTTTGGAGAGAAGCAGGTTTTACGCGATGTTTGCTTGAAGATTCCCGCAGGGAAGACCACCGTCATCTTCGGGCTCTCCGGCGGGGGCAAATCGACGATTGCGCGCCTGATTGTGCGCCTACTTGAGCCAGATAGCGGCGATATTCTCTTCCGTGGCGAGAGTATCCCGCGCGCTTCGCAAAAACGCCTCTATGATATGAGGAAAGAGATAGGATTCCTCTTTCAAAGTGGCGCACTTTTTGATAGCCAAAATGTTTTTGAAAACGTCGCTTTCCCGCTCCATGAGCATACGACTTTATCCAAAAAGCAGATCCGCGCGCAGGTATTCTCCCGCCTTGAGATGGTCGGACTACGCCCTAACGAGGTAGCACACCTCTACCCTAACGAGCTTAGCGGAGGCATGAGAAAACGCGCAGGGCTCGCTCGGAGTATTATTTTAGACCCCAAAGTGATCCTCTATGATGAGCCCACAAGCGGGCTTGACCCCATCACGAGCGATCATATTACGCAGATGATTGTGCGACTGCAAAATGAGCTAGAGACCACCTCGATTCTCATTAGCCACGACCTCAAAGAGAGTTTCAAGGCGGCAGATTACGTCGCTATGCTTTTTGATGGCAAGATCATCGAGCGGGGTGATCAAGAGAGTTTCAAAAAAAGCGAGAATCCCCATGTCAGGCAATTCCTAGAGGGGAGTGCCACAGGTCCGATTACGCTCAAGTAGCTCCGATTCCTCGCGCGGGGGCGACACGAATAAATGCGATTAATTAAAGACACTAGGGCAAGAGGGCTTTTTGCTCTCATCCCAACCCCCGCCTAGTTTTACACCTCGATTCCCGCCCAAATGAGGGAATCGAGGAATCTAAACATAAAATCATAAAAATCGCACTCATCTATTTGATTAACTTTACCTCACAGGCAGGAATCAGAGTGCAAAGATAAAGTGATTTCTCACGGGAATCAGGGGAATCGAAGAGATTCTTCATGTCCCTCATCACCAAAGCATAGGAATCTACCCCAAATTATTTCCTTTAGGGCTAGATTCCCACACTTTTGTGAGTTTGGGTTTGTTAGCGATTAGTTCAAGATATCAGACATATTGCACGCATTTTGCCATATTTTTCTATCCTCGGGGTCATTTTGCGCACTATAGTCATTTCTACCCAGCTCGCAAGCCTTTTCAAAGTATTGTGCCGCCTTGCTTTGATTGCCACTATCATAGTGATATAGGGCAAAATTACTGCATGCCACCCAAACTCCGGCGTCGCATGCTCTTTTAAAATAGCCTGCCCCTTTGACCCAGTCTTGCGGCACGCCCTTGCCGTTATAATACATTGATCCAAGATTTTGGCACGCAGTAGCATTTCCCTTATCGCATGCCAGAGTGAAGAACTTCAAAGCTTTTTTGGAGTCTTGTGGGACACCATAGCCGCCCTTGCCATACAGCAATCCAAGATTGGTGCAAGCTCCTAAATAGAGCTCGTCTTTTTCATTA
>JBQMYQ010000058.1:0-4766 GCA_052173415.1 Wolinella sp.
CACACACACATGATTCTTTACTTTGTTTGGTTTTTGTTTCAAGCCCCCGATTCCCCATATATACCCCCTCTTTGCATATTTAAAATAATATTCATTTATCAATTATTAAGTGGGGGGGGGGGCAACATAACGATTTAAATTTATTTAAAGGAGAAAAAAGAATGAAAAAATTTAATCTTTTATCTATTGTGTTTGTGTTTGCTATGAGCATAAATTTTGCTCATGCTTGGATTTTTGAGGTGTTCCCGGAAAAAGGTTTTGTCGAGGTTGGAACTGCAACCGGAACAGAACCGGAAGAAAGAGTGTTGGATGGTGCTCATAAAGTCTCAGATGTTACAGGCGGTGCTGGACGTTATTATGATATACGTGTGGGTGTTAAAAATCCTCCATCTAGGGAAAGTGCATCTAATAGCGCGTTTTTAAATTTTTGGTATAACCCACAAAAGGAAGAGGTGGGAGTGGGTGTAGGTGGTCATTTTGAGAAATTATATCTCGGTAATTTGGGCGCATTTTGGGGTGCCGGCGGTGGTTTTGGATATCAAATGGTCGAAGGGAAAGAGCGAATTGTAAATAATTTTGCCACCCCTTGGGGATACATTGTAGGAGCTCGTCCAAGCAAGAGAGCAAAAATAGTGCATAATGAAAATACTTTTGTGATGGAATTACAAATGGAGTTTGGTTTAGTTTATTACATCACTCCAAAAATCAGTATAAATGGTGCATACGAATGGAAAATTAGAAATTATAGTCCTTATTACAGCGTTAAGGGAAGTTCTATGGAGGCGGGTATTAATACTGCAGGAACTGAACATGCCTTTAGAGCGGGATTAAAGATAAAATTCTAGAGGCTACTAACTTATAGGATTTTATGAGTTTGTAGGGGCGAATGATAAAAAGTATTAAAACCTAAAAGGTTCAAATGGTGGAGAAGCTATCCCCCCTTCACAACCCACCAACCCCTCAATAACAACAGCCAAACAACAAGATAAGCTAGCTTGGTAGTGCTACTTAAGGTGGTAGAGCGAGGAATCAAGAGCCTCATAACAGGCGAGACTACAGAGTTAGCATAAGGATAAGTATTCAAAGAAGAGCACCTCCCCCCTTTTTTTTTAAATCATTGCCCATAAAAAGGCGGGGAACTAGCCCCACTGCACGGCGATTGTGGATCCGACGATCGGCGTAGCACCCGCAACGGCGGTAAAATGGTGCCCCCAGAGATGAATTTAATCGTAGATACGTAATCGATATCATCTTTTAGCTCTTGTGCGGGCGTCTTGAACTCATCTGTGAGCCTTAAAAACCCGCGTGGCAAAGAATTTTAAGTAGATGAATTGCTCAAAAAGGCAGAGTGATGCCCCGATTCCCAGTAGCCAAAGCACTCATGACAAAAACTCTTAAATAGAGGGTTTGAGATATAAAAAATTCTTAAAAATATCCCCATTTTGCAGGCAAGGAAATTTTATTGACATTCTCGTTTTCGTGGGTTACTATTGCCCATTTTATGCCTATTTTAGGCATGTGGCTTGCTGACCCTGTGGAGCAAATGTTTATTTTTGCACTCGATTCCCTATATTTTTCTAGGAATCGTGCGCAATAATCCTTTCTCATCAACTTTATATTTTATTTTAAAAATATATTAAGGATATTACGATGAATCATTTCGATTCTGAAGCGGCGAAATGGGATAAGAATCCAGAGATTTTGCAAAGGAGTATGCGAATAGCCGAGCAGATACGTGCGAAAATCCCCTTGGATAAGCATTTTCGCGTGCTTGATTATGGATGTGGGACGGGGGAGCTTTTGCTTGCGCTTCAGCCCTATGTTTCTTGGCTTTTAGGTGTGGATACGTCTGCGGGCATGGTTAAGCGTTTTTTGGAGAAGATGAAAGAGGCAGGGCTTGAAAATATTAGCGCGCAGGTGCTGGATTTTGGCGAGATTCCCCATGGGGAGTTTGAGCTTGTGATTTGCAGCATGGTTTTGCATCATATTCCCGATCCGATTCTCTACTTGCGCGAGCTTGAGCGACTTATTACGCCTGGAGGATATTTGGTGATTGTGGATTTGGCAAAGGAGAATGGGAGCTTTCACCCCAAAGGCATGAGTGGCGTTTTTCACGAAGGGTTTGAGAGTGAGGAGATTCGTGCGTGGCTTGAGTATTGCTATCTTGAGGAGCGGTTGCATGATCCACGCTTTTATACAATCGCCAAAAACGCGCAGGAGTATCCCATTACATTCACGATTGCACAAAAGTCAGCGTGAGGGCGGTTGAAAAATCGCCCCGCAGCTGTTTAGCTTTTTTGAGCTAGGAATCGGAGCGGGAATCGTGCGCTTTTTGCGGTGAGACGAAAATAATTGCGTTGATAATCCCCAAAATCGCCCCCGCAATGGTCGCAGAAATCGTGTGCATATCAAGCATTACGCGCGCATACATCGTCGCGATCATGATGAGAATCAAAAGTAGCGCAAAGAGCTTTTTAGGCGCGCTATTCACGCCATAGCGTCTGATGACAAACCCCACCGCGCATGACGCCATAGAGGAGTGCCCTGAGGGCATATTGTGGTGGCTTTTGGGCTGCTTGGGTCGCTCGCCCAACCTCACCCCTCCGATGGTGTGCATATTGCCATAGATGGCTTTGAGAGAGTGAGTGGAGATGGTGGTGGTGATGGACATATTAAGCATTTGCATAAATCCTACTGCATCTTTGGCAATAATGGGCATAAGAATCTGAGCTGCAGTGTTGGCAAAGCGCAATTTATCCTCGATAAAATCCACAAACTCTGCCGTGCTCTTGTCCCTTTCTTGCGCGTAAAACTCCTTTGAAGAGGGGTAGAAAGAGATAAGAATCGACAGGGCGAATAAGAACGAAACGATATAGGGAGAGAAGGAGAGCTCGCGTATGCTTTGTTTGAAGATTGTAGAGATACGGCGTTTCATCGGAAAATGTCCAAAGAGGGATTGTATTCTTGCGAGGTTGCGCCAAATGCGCCCAGCACGCTATGGAAAATATAATCTTGCGAATAGTTATCCTGTTTTTGGAGTGGAGTGGTTAGATTCCTCATCATGCGGAATTCATCGCTCATCCAGACAATGAAGGGAATCGCGCGCTGATAAGAGGGGGCTATGGCGTTAGGAGCACCATGCAGGTAAAATCCACCCTCTCCCAAACTCTCGCCATGATCGGAGATGTAGAGCATTACCGCGGGAATCGCAAGCGTTCGGAGTGTTTTAATCAATTCGCTAAGCAAGTAATCCGTATAGACAATGGTGTTGTCATATGCGTTATTAAGCTCTTCACTCGAGCAGCTTTTAAGCTCCACAGAGCGGCACACGGGCGAGAATCGCTCAAAAGAGGGCGGATATTTGGCGTAATATTTAGGACCATGACTTCCTGATTGATGTAACACGACAAATATTTTGTTACTCTGAAAATTTTCAATACGCTCTTTAAGTCCGTAAAGCAGAAGCTCATCATGCCCTGAAGCGACGCTGTGTCCGTTTTGTGTGGCGGAGTTTTGTATATCTTGAACCCGCTCATACGCGCTAATTTCCAGTGGCATTTCACCCCAGTTATTTGATCTCCACAACACATCAACGCCAAATCGATGGAGGTAGCTTGGTAGCGGCTCATCAGAATCAAACACCCCTCTAGACGCTCCTTTGTGAGATAGCATGCACGCCACGCCCGCCGTCGTGTAGGTCGCGCAGGAGATGGCGTTAGGAAGCACCTCCACGCCCTCTTGTGCCAGTAGTTCGTTAGTGGCTTTTGCGTATCCATATAGCGAGAATCGATCCCTTCTAGCCGCCTCACCTATGACGAGGACTACGACTTGCTTTTGCTGCGGATTCCCAAAAGTGAGTGCAGAGAGCCTCTTGATCTCTCGTGGCTTCATGGTGTCGATTCCGTAGCGGATTCCGTTAATCACATACGCCCAAGGCAGGGTCAAGCCACCGATGTTTTTGGAGTTTTTGTCAAACCAAAGCCATGTGTTCGAGTTGATAAAGCCCCATGCGAGCGTGATTCCCAGCACACCCGCTAATACGCCAATTTTGCGCAGGAATCGGGCAGGGCGAATGGATACTTTATAGAGAAAAATCGAGGGGATTATCCCCAAAAACAGCAAATATGCAACCATGCTAAAGCTCAAGAGCTCGGCGGTTTCGGCTTGATTTGTGTTAAAAACATTTCCCATCATCGCTCGCGTGAGAATCGCCTCATAAGTCAGCATGAAATAGAACGCTATGGAGTTAATCAGGGCAAAAATGATAGCCAGCCATCGCATAAGCGTGATAGAGAGTAGTCCAAAGATTCCTATCAGAAAAGCACTCACTAAAATCGCTGCAAATGCTACGGTAAGAAGAATCAAGACGCCACTTCCGTTGAGATTCTCAATGTGTGTGATACTGTATTTCATCAGCGGGAAGTGGTAAAGTGCGAAATTTAACACTCCAAATAGTAGGATAAACCCTGCGAAACTGACTTGAAATTTGTTTAAAAAAGAGCTCCTAGCCCTCATGTATCTCCTTTTTAAGCGACATAGCAAGAATCGAATAAGAGTCGTAGCTGGGAATCGATGCAACTAAAAAGGGCACATTCTAGCAAATTATCTTTATATTGAGGCGAATCGCCATTTTTGTGATTTTTTAATTTTTACCGATGAAGTAGCTTTTGTTTGCATGCCTTTTGTATCAGATTCCGCGCCCGCTTGCATTTTATCTCCCCTTAAGCTTCCATGACTATAATTCCACTTCCATTTGTTGCGACGTC
>JBQMYQ010000059.1:0-3560 GCA_052173415.1 Wolinella sp.
AACGAGCTATGGGAAGCGCATTTTGCATATTTTTGAGAATCAAAAGGGCAAGCGCGTTGAGACGCTCAGCATTCATCTTGAGAATGAATCGATTAAAAAGGCTCTATTTTTAGACGAAAACACCGTGCTGATCGGGTCGCTAAGCAATGATATATATTTCATGGACTTGCGGACGCAAAAGATTGTTTTCTCTCACAAATTTTCTATCGCAGCTCTTTCTGATTTTGAGCTTAGCGAGGATAGAAGCACCATTGCGCTTGGTTGTGAGAGCGGAATCGTCTATCTTTTTGATCACAAAAATCGCAAAGTGCTGCAAGAGGTTCAGCTACACAAAGACAACATGTATGACATTGACTACAAACAAGGCGCAATCATCTCAGGGGGCGTGGATCGCCATGCGGGTGTATTCACGGGATCAACCTACATGATGAAGTCAAATTTCCTCGTTTATGCCGTCGCACTCAATAAAAATGCAAGTATTGGGGCATTTATGAGTGATGAACAGAGTGATATTGACCTATTTGACACTCAAACCCGCGCGATAATCGCTCGTATCAAAACGGAGCAAAGCACGCTAAATGGGCTGCATTTCCTGAGCGATTCCGAGCTTATTAGCGTCGCGTATGAGAAAAAAATAAAATTTTGGAGATTTAGATGAATATCTCAAGTGTAATTATCAATGTGGGCGATTCCCGCAAGCGCGAGGCTTTGCTTGAGGCACTCAATGCGCATGAAAAGTGCGAAGTCATCACGCATGATGAGGGGCGAATTATTGTCGTAATCAGTGCGGAGAATCTCGATAATGAGCTTGCAGTCTTTAAGCAGCTTGAGAAGCTCGATGGCGTGGATAGTGTAGTGATGGTATACAGCTATCAAGAGGATCTCGAAGAGAGCCTTGAGAAACTTGCCACAAGTAACGGGATTAGTGAAGTGCTTACCCGCGAGGATATTGATGCTAAAGACATTGTCTATAGCGGTCATGTGGGCGATAGGACGAAATAGTTGCACCAAAATAACTGTTGCAAAGAATCACTTTCGATTCCTTGCTAAAATTTATGATTATTTTAGTTTTTGTTTATCGCTACTTAAGCTACTTTCAGATGTAATGACGACTTCCAAATTATCTTACTTCAAAGGATCTGTGTATGAAAAAGGTTTTAGGTTCAGTGGTTTTGGCTGGAGCACTTGCTAGCGTTGCATTTGCGCACCCAAATACAGGTTGCGGTCTTGGTTCAGTGGTGCTTAAAAATCAGGACACTACACTAATGCAAGTTCTTGCAACTACTCTAAACGCTACATCAGGCAACCAAACATTTGGTATCACTTCAGGAACACTCAATTGCCAAGCTCCTAAAAGCTTCGCTTCTAATGACAAAATCAACATGTTTGTAGGCGAAAACATGGACGCACTTGCACTTGATATCGCTAATGGTCAAGGTGAGAGCCTAAGCACTCTTGCGAGCCTCATGAATATCGAAGATAAAGAAGGTTTTGCGAAAAAACTTCAAGCAAACTTCGACAACATCTACACAAGCGAAAGTGTAAATTCCGCAACAGTTCTTGACAATATTGCAAAAGTAATTGGCTAATTTCGCTACCAAGCGTGCGGGAATCCTCCTGTGCGCTTTTGCTATCCTCTCTCCCCTCTGTCTGTTCGCACATTCCTTTGAAACAGAAGAGCTTCACAAAGATCCGCAATGGCACACACTTTTACACTTCAGAAACGGTGCTAGCGAGGTTGATGATCCGAAATTTTTCCTAAGTCCTACGGGCAAGAAAGACCCCAAAGCCGAGCTACTTGCCACAATTGATGCGTTGCGCAATGATCCAAGCGATGATGAGGATTCCTATGCCTGTCGATTCCCCGCACGGGCATGGTTCTTACAAAAGAGCGGCGTGGAGATCCCACCCAAAAAATGCGAAAAACTAAATCGCACAATCCGCGAAATCGACCCGCAAAAACTCATTCTCTCTTTCCCTACCGCACATATCAATTCACCCGCTTCAATGTTTGGACACACGCTATTACGGATTGATGGCAGCAATGATACATCGCTCACTTCACATGCGATCAATTACGCAGCTTTCACAGATGAAAGAAATGGCTTTATCTTCGCTTTTAAAGGGATTTTTGGGTTTTTTGAGGGACACTACTCAGTCGTGCCCTATTACAAAAAAATTCACGAATACAATGGCACAGAAAACCGCGATATATGGGAATATGAGCTTGACTTTACACCTGCGGAAACCGCCAAAGCCCTCCTTTATGCTATTGAGACTTCACACTTTTATTCGGATTACTTTTTCTTTAGCGAAAATTGCTCCTACAATATTTTGTGGATTTTGCAATTTGCCAAGGATTCCCGCTTTGATTTGGTGAGCGACTTTCATATCACCGCTACGCCCATTGATACGATTCGCACGTTACAGAAACATGGATTAATCAAAAACTCGCTCTATCGCCACTCCAAAATGAAGCTGGTGAATACCATTTTTGATTCACTTCAAGACAAGAATCTGGCGAAAAATTTCATTCGCGATCACTACCCGATGGATTCCCTTAGAGAAAATTCAGAATCCGAGAAAACAAAGATTTTAGACATTGCTAGCAATGATCTGTTGATTAAGTTTATCCAACACAAAATCGACAAAGAGAGCTATACACGCGATTTTATTAGGATTCTTAAAGAGCGCAGCAAACTTCCTAAGCTCGATTACACGCCCAAAGAGCCCTTCGATCCCCTGCGCTCCGATCTCTCCAATCGTATTAGTCTGGGAATCTCAAAACATCTCATTTCGCTTAGCTATCGCCCTGCATATCACGATATTTACGATATTGAGCGAGGATTTATCAGTGGCGCATATATTACGTTTTTTGATTTTGAGGCGCGGCACGATAAAAGGCGCAATGAGAGCTTTTTGCACAAAGCCTCGATTCTTGACATTCGCTCCTATGCGGCTCAGACGTTTTATCATAAGCCCATTTCATGGGAAGTCCGCCTTGAGGGAATCCGCCTTGAGGAGAATAAATTCTACACGAGGCTTAAAGCGGGTGCGGGCGTAACTTTGGGAAATGAGGCGATTCTCGCCTATTTTATGCCTCAGGGCTCTGTGGCGATTGGAGAGGATTCCCTGTGGGGAATCTCGCCTAAAGTCGGCTTTAATATAAACTATTTTGAAAATTTTAAAATCGGAGCTTTTTGTGAGCGAAATTTCTATTTTCACAAGTCGAGCAATAATGTCGCTGAGGGCTACATCACAGCCTATATCAATAGGGCTTTCAATCTCATGCTAAAAGTCGCCAAAGAGGAAAGTAGCGCGCAAGAAGAGTATTGGTTTAATGTGAATTATAAATTTTAACGTGCTACGCTACACTTCCACTTTAAGTTACTCTCTAAAAGGATCAAGAATGCCAACAAAACATCTAAAAACGGGAATCATCATCGCTATTTTTGCCCTAGCGATTCCCTTAAGCGAGTGGTTTTTACGCGAGAGTATCAATGCTCAGAAGAGTAACTTTGCAGAAGGATTAGCTTTTGGGGCGATTTTTGCCCTCTCTA
>JBQMYQ010000060.1:0-3322 GCA_052173415.1 Wolinella sp.
TCGCGCAATATCAGCTCGCATCACTACATAGGAATCCAGAGGAACTCGCACAATACACGCAAAAAGATCGACCACTTTTTGGCGATTTGGCTCGCATTTCACGAGCTTATTTGCTCATGAATGAGGGGAAAATTACTGAAGCTAAAGAGGTGCTCGCGCTTGTTCCAAACAACTCTGTGATGAAGGCAGCTGCAGGATTCTTGGAACATTTTGGAGTTAAGGATTCCGTGCAATGAGTAGAGCCTTTTGTTTGGGGGGTGTTTTTCTTGTGCTTTTGCTTAATGGTTGTGGCTCAAAACGCCATTTTGAGCCTGAAGAAATCAAGGGTAAAATGCATTTTGATGGGAAAATTAGAAGCTCGATTCTCTCTAGCCATAGGGAGGGGGCGATGCTTAAAGATGGTCGCTTCATTACCCGTGAGGGAATCCAAGCTTTCACGCTCCCCAAGGGCTTCTCTTTCCTCAATGATAGCGAGCGATATTACCTTGCTACCAATGAGATGGGCATGTTGAGGCTTTTTCCCAAAGATAGCCATGGGGAGGTATTGGAGTTAAAATTTGAGGCAAAGCCGTTGAGTGCACGGGTTGAAGGTGATTTGCTCGCGTTAGTGTTGGCGAATAATAGTCTTGTGCTCTATCAAATTTCTACGCAAAAAGAGCTATTTTCTGAGCGAGGGGATCACGCTGTGGCTTTGAACACTCTCATTGCTTCACCCCTTTTTTTAAGTGATTTGATTTTGTTCCCTACGCTTGATGGGAAGCTCGTCATTATGGACAGGGAGAGTCGTAAAATCGTCCGCAATATCATTGTGCATAGCGATTCAGGCGATTCCCACTTTAATAACGTCATTTTTCTTGATGTTTTGGGGAATCGTCTCGTCGCAGCCACGCCTAAACGTGTTATCTCTGTAAGTCCAGAATCGATTAATACCTATGAAGCAAATATCCGCGATGTGCTTTTTTTGCGCGAGCGGATCTATGTATTCACGACCGAAGGAAGGGTGATTCTCACTGATCTGGATCTAAATGTCATGCGAAGTTTGAAGTTCCCTTTTGCCCATTTTAGCGGTGTGTCTCATGGGAAGCAGATCTATGTGCTGGAGAAGCGCGGATACCTAGTCGCTCTTGATGTGGATTTGCTCGGCTCAAGCGTCTATAAGTTGCCTAGCGATATTGATACACCCATATTTTCCAGTGGGAATAGATTCTATATTGACAATCGCTATTTTGAGCCCACAGAATAGGAATATGACTTGATTTTGTGCGACATAGGGAATAGCTATCTACATTTTTATCAGCGCGGATTAATATGGAAAGAAAGTGTTGCACGCCTAAAAGATAGTCGCTTAAATGAGAATGAAATCTACTACATTAGCGTCAATCGCGCCTCAACCAAGCGTCTCCTTGAGCTTGCCCCACATGCGCGCGATCTCGCTCCCTACATGACACTTGATAGTGCCTATATGGGGCTTGGGATTGATCGCATTGCAGCATGTAAAGGAATCGAAGATGGGATTATTGTTGATGCAGGGAGCGCGATTACTGTGGATATTGTCCAAAATGGCATTCATCTAGGTGGCTATATCATGCCGGGAATCGCCTCCTATACTACGGCATATCGTGCAATATCCCCTGCGCTCAAACATGAGCTAAATCTCTCTGTCGACCTAAGCTCATTGCCACAAAATACCCGTGATGCAATAAGTTTTGGCGTGATAAAGTCCCTTGTGCTCACGATTCAAGATAGCTGTAAAAACAAGCGTCTGTTTTTCAGTGGCGGAGATGGAAAGTATCTCGCGCGATTTTTTGAAAATTCTATTTATGATAATTCGATTGTATTTAAGGGCATGATTAAGACGCTTGAAGAGATTAAGGAGAGGAGAAGGAGGCGATGATTGCCATCGCATTGCCCAAAGGGCGGATCGCACTAGAGACGCTCAAGATTTTCGAGGCGATTTTTGGGTGCGAGCTACTTTTTGAAGAATGCAAGCTCGTGCTTGAATACGGTGATTTTCGCTTTCTTTTGGTGCGCAATCAAGATGACCCGACCTATGTGCTCCATCAGGCTACAGATATGCGTGTAGTGGGGCTTGATGTGCTTGAGGAGTAAGAAAGTGATCTTATTCGCCTGCTTAATTTGGGAATCGGGCACTGCAAGGTGGTGGTCGGCTCATGCGAGGGGAGCACGCTTGATTACGGTAAGCCTCAGCTTAGAGTCGCCACAAAAATGACAAATATCGCTAAAAAGCATTTCGCCAAAGAGGCTTTGGAGGTGGAGATTATCAAGCTCTATGGCTCAATTGAGCTAGCTCCTATTGTGGGCTTGCAGACGCGATTGTGGATATTGTCGAGACAGGGACAACAATGAAGCAAAATCATCTCAAAATTGATCAGGTTATCATGGAATCGAGCGCCTACATGGTGGCGAATCGCAATAGCTTTTATGAGAAAAAGGAGCAGATTTTGGAGCTACAAGCAAAATTTGCCGAACAAAAGGAGCGCGGATTCCCGTGTTAGGTCGGTTTTTATTTGCACTGTTCCTCTGTATGGCGGCACTTTACGGGAATCCGTGGGTCATGTTTAGCGATGGACAGGATACCTATATCTACAATCAAAAGAGCGGCGAAGTTTATGTGCGATTTCATAAGGGCGGGGCGAATTATGAAGATCTGTTTATCAAAATGCCTCAAGGAGTCAAAAGCCCTAAGGGCGAATTCTTGAAAAATGGCGATCCTACGATGGGTAATCCTAAAGATACAATCCCTTCAAAGCCCGCACAGGGTGAGCAACAAGAGCTTTTAAAACGTGCTTTGGAGCTTCAGAATGGAATTTATACGCAGGGTAATGAGCCTTAGGCGGGAATCGTGTGCATTTTGCCGATTCTTGTAAAGTTTTTCAATGTCCGATTCTTGCGAGGCTATTTGAGTGTGGCAGGGCGAGATGATGCAGCGGCTCTCTTTCTTGCCATATCGCCCAAAGCTATACGATTTGCGATGAATTTGAGAGAATCTGGTTTGTTTTACAGACAGTCCGTTTAGCGGTGTGAGCAAGAGCGATAGATAGAGAGGCGCTTCGGAGATGATATATCCGCACGTTGCAAGAAGAAGCATTCAGGGAGGGGGCTTTAATCGCGTAAAGTCCTACCCCCCTGAATGCAAAGGCAGAGCACGCAGAGTGAGTAAAATCACGCCACGCATCGCCATACCTCTTTAGAAGTGCTTTTTGGCGACCTCTTGTGTAATATCTTGTGCCATGGAGCTAACTTCTGTGGCGATCCCATCAGTCTTCTCCGCCACGCTAGCATTTTGTTGCGTAACACTATC
>JBQMYQ010000061.1:0-3218 GCA_052173415.1 Wolinella sp.
CATGTGCTGGAGCGTTTCAGTCCCGCTTCGCTCCTTTTTAGCGAGGGGGTTTGCGACGCACTTGATCATGCGAGCCCAGAATATGCTCAAGGGGGCAAGCTCGGAATCGACGCGACAGGCAAGAGCCTTGCGCGCGATGATTCCTTTGAGCTGCTTTCTGATAAGAGGCTTTTAGAGCAGCTTAAAGAGGCGATTCCCGAGGTGGTGCGCATCAGGCAGATTTTTACCCATACGCCTAATCCCATCGCGCTTGTGGGAATCAAAAAGGATCGCTCTGTTGCGACGATTTTCCATGCGCTTGAGCCCTTTGAGGCGCATTTGCGGATTGTGTTTTTTGTCGATGAGGCAAAAAACGATTTGAAAAATCTCTACATGCTTGTGTGGCGAATCGTCAATAATATCGACGCAAAGCGCGATGTGAAGGTGCTGGGCAAGATCGTCTCTGTCGATGCAACGGACAAAAGTCCGCTTGATGGGCATATGCGCGAATGGCCTCTTGAGACAAACTGCACCAAAAGCGTGATTACTTCGCTTAAAAAGCGGGGAATCATCGAGGTAGATGAGGCGTTTGAGCGAGAGTTTTGCCTGTGCGATTCTTACAAAACGCGATGAATTTTGACTATTTTCAGACGCCCTTTGGCTGGCTTGAGATTGCCGTGAGCCAAAATAGAGTGGAGCATGTTCGCTTTGTTTGCGCGCCTAAAGATCCCACGCCAAACGCGCTGAGCGGGCAGGTTGTAGAGGCTTTGGAGCGGTTTTTGCGAGGCGAGAATCCGCACCCGCTCCCTTTTGAATGTGCCTTTGTGAGTGCGTTTTCTGAGCGTATCTTGCGCGAACTCGCTAAGATCCCTTTTGGAGAGAGTATCAGCTATCAAGAGCTTGGGAATCGCGCAGGAGGCGTGCATCAAAGGGCTGTGGCGCGCGTGATGGCGAGTAATAAGATCGCGCTTTTGTATCCTTGTCATCGGGTTGTAGCTAAAGCGGGAATCGGTGGCTACAGTGGCGGTGGAGCGGAGCGCAAGCGGGCGATTTTAGATTTTGAGCGCAGGCTTATACAAAAACAAAAATAACAGGAGGACCTTTGGAGACATATAAATTTTCATTCATAGGAAAAGGAAGCGAATATTTTCGTATATGGATTGTGAATCTCTTTTTGAGCATTATCACGCTAGGAATCTACTCTGCGTGGGCTAAAGTGCGCACGAAGCGATGGTTTTATGAGAATACCCTGCTTGATTCCCATGGTTTTACCTATCTTGCTACGCCATGGCAGATTCTTAAAGGGAGGCTAATCGCCGCTACATTTTTTATCGTTTATACCATCTCTTCAGAATTTTTTCCGCCGCTTGCAATTTTGCTTAGCTTGATTCTCATGCTGCTTGTGCCGTGGATTATCCGCAATTCCCTGCGTTTTAATGCAAGAATGAGCAGCTATCGCGGGATTCGCTTCAATTTTAATGGAAGCATAGGTGAGGCGTATAAAGTCCATTTGCTCTATCCGATTCTCTCGGTTTTGACACTAGGATTGTTACTTCCTTACTCAATCTATGCGCAAGTGCGATATCTAGCCTTAAATTACACTTATGGCGATCTCTCCTACCGATACGATACGAGCTCATGGTCTTTTTGGAAGCTCTTTTTGCGCGCGTTTTTATTGAGTGTGATTCCCGTGGCGATTTTGATTACACTTGGCGCGCGGCTTCTTATTGGTATTAGTGCTGAAGAGCCCGATGAGATGATTCTCTCTATCAAGGCACTTCTTGATGGCGCGACCCTGCTAGTTTTGCTCTTTTATGTTTGGATTTTTTGCATTTTTTCATTTATTAAGACGCACATTATTAATCTTTTTTATAATCATATTATCTCCACAGATATGTGCTTTGCCGCTTCTTTGCGCGCGAGAGATGTGGTCTGGATTCAAATTAGCAATCTTGTGCTTACCATATGCACGCTTGGGCTTTTTATCCCCTTTGCCAAAGTGCGTTTAGCGCGCTATAAAGCCGAGCATATCGAGCTTTCTGCCACATCGCTGGAGGTGCTTAGCGGCAAAATCTCCTCACGGGTAGGTGCGCTTGGCTCTGAAATGGGCGATCTATTTGACATCGATACGGGAATCTAATGCACGAGGAATCGCCCGCTTTGTGCTTAAAAGCGCGCTATTTTGATGGCACAAGCTCTAGGGAGAGGCAGGTTCGCCTTATGCTTTTGGAGCACGGGTGCATTCGGGTGCAGGGCGATGAGTGCGACTTTGTGCTGGGGCGCGGAGAGTTTAGCGTTCATACAAACGCACAGGGTGCGAGCAAAATCCTCTTAAATGATGGGCGCGAGATATTGCTTGAAGCAGAGGCAAGAAAAACCCTAAACACTTGGTATCATCCCACTTTAGCAGGATTCCTCGAGGGGCGATGGCGATATGCGCTCCTCTCTCTTCTGCTAAGTGCGCTCTTTTTAATGTTTGGCTATTTTTATGGGTTGCCTTATTTAGCCCATGTCGCTGCTAGAGCGATTCCTGATTATGTGAGTGAGAAGATTGATCAAAAAAGTGCAGAATTTTTAGACCAGCTCTATTTTTCTGCTTCCAAGCTCCCTTTGGAGCGACAGAGGAGAATCAGCGAGGCGATGGAGCGATTTTGCCACGCAAATGAGTGTGCCCCCTATGCGCTACTCTTTCGCTCATCAATCCTTGGCGCGAATGCCTTTGCTTTGGCAAAAAGGAGCATTGTGCTTACCGATGAGCTGGTGCTAAAGAGTGCAAATGATGAAGAGGTTATCGCTGTTTTGGCTCATGAGATGGGACATCTCAAACATCGGCACATGCTCGCACAGATGATCAAGGGAATCGGCACAACACTCGTGGTCTATGCGTTTATCGGTGATGTCGGAGGGGTTTCTGATATGATTGCAAGCGCAGGCGTGCTCATCCTAGAGAGCGGGTATTCTAGAGATGCGGAGCGCGAAGCGGATCAATATGCACTCCATTCGCTTACCCGTGCGGGAATCACACCTAAACGCTTTGCAGATATTCTCCTGCGCCTTACAGAAGAGAGCGAGGGCAAGGATTTGGCGATTTTCCGCACCCATCCAGAAACTAAAGAGCGCATTAAGATTTTCTTAGAGGTGAAATAGCAAAATCGCGGGAATTCACGCAAGCAATCACACTCCACACACACACATGATTCTTTACTTTGTTTGGTTTTTGTTTCAAGCCCCCGATTCCC
>JBQMYQ010000062.1:0-2713 GCA_052173415.1 Wolinella sp.
TTCCGCCCGTTTTATTAATCGGAATCCCCGCGACATCGCCGATGGCAAAGACATTTTTGTAAGTCATGTGTTGGAGCGTGTATTTATCCACCATCGCCCAGCCGCCCTCTGCTGCACTACCTTTGGTCCATGCGAGCTTGGAATTTTTCACAAAATCCGGCGCGCTCATAGGAGGCGTGAAATGCAAAAAGTCAAAATGCTCGCGGAAAAGCTCCTTTTGCGGCGTGCGCGTGATAGTCTCCTCTTTGAGCACCTCATCAAACTCCTTGACCTCCGTGTAGGTCGTGCGCTCAAAAATCGCCTCTTTGCTGCTGCGATCGACCCCTTTAAAAAGCGTCTCAAACTTCACACCGATGTTACGCTCTGCGTAGATTTCGCCCAAACGCTTTGCAAACTCGGGCACGCCGAACATCTTCGCGCTCGAAGTGTAGAGGGCGATTTCAAAATTATCGCGAATGCCCTGATTCCTCAAATAATCTTCAGACATGAGGTTGATTTTCTTAGGCGCGCCGCCGCATTTAATCGGAGTGTCGATGTCGGTAAAAAGAAGCTTTCCGTTGCCCTTTTGCGCCATGACTTGGAGCGATTCCCATGTCTTTTGCGCGCCACGGACATCATAGATACAATGGACGTTATCCTCGCCCAAACGATCGCGCTCAATCCCCTCAAGCCGCTCGAAATTCAGCTTGCAACCCGGAGCCAAAATAAGATAGTCATAGGAGAGCACTTCTCCGCCTTTGGTGCGGGCATTCTGTGCATCTGCGTCAAGCTCCACCACCTCATCTTTGACCCATCTCACTCCATCAGGCATTAAATCTGACTGCTTTTTAATGACATCATCAAGTGCATAAACCCCGCAACCAATGAGCGTAAACCCGGGTTGATAGTAGTGATAATCACTAGGATCTACAATCGTAATATCGGGGGAATCAAGCCCTCGAAGCAACCGCGCCGCAGAATCAATCCCGCCTCCGCCTCCGCCGATGATGAGGATTTTACCCTTTGCATTGCTTTTTGCGTGCGCCCTTTGTGCACTCAGCGCGCCAAGCCCTGTCATACTCGTCGCGAGGGCAAACACCTTCAGCGCGTCTCGTCGACTCAAGCCATCTCTCTTCGCCTCTTTTAGAAAATCACGACGAACATCCTCGATGAGCTTCATCTCGTTTAGCTCGTCCATTTTGTGTAACTCTTCCATATCTAGCCCCTTTCTTATGCAGATTCCAAACTTTAAGAAATAAAGAAATGTAATTAATTGTATGCCTTGTTGTTTTATAATAAGATAAAAAAGAAACTATTTTATTTTCTCAATAATTTCTAAGAATCGCTAGAATGGATACGATGAAGAAAAATATCACTAGAGAAAAATCCCTAGTGATAGGAAGGTTTTTAAAGTTTATTTGCTCTTTTTATCGCTCCAACCTCCGCCCAAAGCCTTATAAAGTGTGATGATAGCGGCAAGGTTTTCAAGCTTCACGGCACTTAGGCTAAGCTTCACGGAGAGGTCATGACGCTGCGCGTCCAAAAGCTCGAGGTGGCTTGAATATCCGCTATCAAAGCGTTTCTCTGCAATCTGCAAAACGCGCGCTTGAGCTTTGGCTTGCGCACTTAGGGCGTTGAGCCTTTTATGAGCGACTTCTCGGCGATTGAGCGCGTCCTTCACTTCTCCAAATGCCCTGCGAATCGTCGCAATATAATCAATCTCTGCACTCTCTTTTTGCGCTTTTGCACTATCTACGCGTGCGCCCGTGCGCCCAAAATCCACTAAGGGCGCGGCGAGATTCCCACCCACACTCCATGTCTGCGCAGGACGCGACACAAGGCTACTTAGCTCCGCGCTCTGATAACCAAAAGCACTTGAGAGCGAAATAGTAGGAAAGTAGCGTGAGCGTGCGATCCCAATGGAGTAATTCGCCGCTTTGAGCCGCTCATAGGCACTCTTAATATCTGCTCGGCGTTCTAATAAATCTGAAGGGATTCCCTCCGGAACTTCAGGAATATTCGGAATCACCTCAGAGAGCGTGAAATCCGATTCCACAATCTCCTTGGGCGTGCGCCCTAGGAGGATAGAGAGGGCGGTTTTTGCTTCGGATTCCTGACGCTCATAGGCATAGAGGCTCGCTTTCGCGCTCTCTAGCTGAACGTGTGATTGCTCCAAAACAATCTCGCTAATCGCACCGACACTAAACTGCTTAAGGCGATAATCATAGCTCTTTTGATACGAATCGACGCTCTCGCGCAAAATTTGGCACTGCTCTCTAAGCGTCAAAAGCCCAAAATAACTCTCCGCCACACCTGAAGCAAGGGCTAATCTGATGGTCTCAAAAATCGCTTCATTGGCATGCAAAAGAGCCTCATTCGCGCGCTTGGTATCGCGCAATCGCCCCCACAAATCAAGCTCAAAACTGAGCACACCGCTAAGGGAGAAGTTATTATAAGCCACCCCGCCACTTCCTTTGGGGAAGCTCTCTTTGCTACTCTCTCTGCGCATTGCTAAGCTTTCGATTCCTAGCCGTGGATAACGTTCCGCGCTACTCCCGCCCAAAGTCGCACGCGCGAGTGAAATATTGCTCGCTGCCTTTAAAAGATCGCTATTGTGCTTCAAAGCCTCGCTAATAAGCTCCTCTAAGATGGGATCGCCAAAACCTCTCCACCACTCCTTATCGATCGCATAAGAGCTCGCACTCGCTAGAGGGAGCGCGATAGGCTCGACCTC